>NZ_KB906243.1:0-273055 GCF_000381245.1 Thioalkalivibrio sp. ALD1
CACGTCCGCGTTGGTGCCCCCTGTTTTCCGAGACAAGGCGCGTCGTGCAGCGGGTAGTGGTTCTACCCGCAAGCGGCGCAACGCAGGATCGGGGAACAGGGGGCACCAACCCCACAAGCCATTGAAAGCAGGGGCTCGGCCGCTTTTGCGCGCGCACTGCGTTGCGGTTCCCTTGTGCAGAATGACTGCACGGCAGTCACCGCGCCTTGTTCGCACGCAAAAGCGACTCGAGCGCGGACGTGCGATTAAATCAGCGTCTCCCTTGCGCCGGGCGTTTCTTGTTATGAGGCCTCACCCATGCAAACGGGGTCTGTCCTGCTCACCCAGTTCGCTTCGCAGTCCAGGTAGGCGCGATTGAATCCAGAGAAACGCACCAGCCCCTCCATGTCATGGATCCAGATCGCACCGCCATCGGTACGGATGAGATCCCGTTTTCGCAGCTGGCTGAACGACCGGCTCACATGTACCGCGGACATGCCCAGCGCATCCGCCAGCACGCTCTGGTTCATGGGAAGCCGCACCTCGTGCGACGGACGCTGCAGGCGGACCTTCATTTCCAGAATGAAATGCGCGAGACGCTCGGCAGCGGGGCGTCGGCCGATGTTGATAATGCGTTCCACCAGCATCGACTGTTCCCTCGCCAGAATCAGGAAGAACAACGAGGCAAGTCGTGGTGCCTGCTCGAACACCTCGGTCAGCCTCGTTCGCGGAAAAGGACACGCCTCGATGTCCGTCAGCGCGACGAAGTCCGAACGGGCTTCGTTGAACCCCATCTCGCGCAGACCCAGGATCTGCCCCGGCAGAAAGATGTCCAGCACCTGACGTCGACCATCGGCCAGGTCGCGTACCGCACAGGCCCAGCCGGAGCTCAACGTATAGAACCTCTCTGCCTCCTCACCAGCCGCACACAGGCAGGTTTCGGCGGCATAACGCTTCGGGTCCTTCTCCAGGTCCAGCAGCAACGCCTTCTCTTCGGGTACCAGTTCGGCAAACTGGCCGATCTGCGTGAGGATGCAACCTTCCAGCATTGTCATCGCTGGCTCCTTGTTACGCCAAAGTGCGGTCGTGTCACATAACGAAACACTGGTGTTACGTTAAGTAACGATCAGTAGAAAAATCGTACGCCCAAACGACTGATTCCCAATACTGACGATTCGTGGCGTGTTTTTTGCAGGAAATGGGCCATTTCGTGAACCGGTTCACCTCGGAGCCATGCCAACGCCATGACCGATGCGCTCGACAGCACCCGGGAATTCCTTGGCGCCCATGCCCCGTTCGATCAACTCGAACCCGACGCGCTGGAATTTCTGCTGCCGCGTCTGGAGAGTCGCTTCTACGCACGCGGGGCCCGCATTACTGACCCCGATGCCGGCCCCGCTCGCCGCTTTCACATCATCCGACAGGGCCGCATCCGCGGCGAGACGCCCAGCGAAGACGAACAGCTCTCGGGCAAAGCCTGGGAGCTGATTCCCGGCGAGTGTTTCCCGATTGGCGCCCTGCTTGGCCGCCGCGCCGTCCACACGGTGCACCGCGCGGCCGAGGACACGGTCTGTCTGGAACTGGACCTGGAGGACTTCGACCGCCTGCGCTCGCGATCCCGCGTCTTCAATGATTTCTGCACGCGACGGTTGGCCAACCTGCTGGACCGCCTGCAGCAGGGGCTGGATACCCTGTCCAGCCGCGACGGGGGCGCGGCCGGACAGCTGAATACACCCCTGGCCCTGCGGATCTCCCGGGGACCGGTGACCTGTCGGCCGGACACTCGACTGCGCGAGGTACTGACCACCATGCGCGACGAGCGCGTGGGCTCCGTGGTCGCCGTGGACGACGAACAGCGGCCGGTCGGCATCTTCACCCTGCATGATCTGCTTTCACGGGTGGTGCTGGAGGATGTCGGCCTGGACGCCCCCCTGGAAGCAGTGATGACATCCGACCCGGTCGCGCTGGAGGAAAGCGCCCCCGGCTTCGAGGGCATCGAGGCGATGACCGAACACGGGATGACGCACCTGTGCGTGGTACGCGACGGTCGCCTGGTCGGCGTACTCGGCGAACGCGACCTGCTGACCAGCCAGCCCCTGACCCTGGACGGCCTGGTACGCGAGATCCGCCGCGCCGACAGCGTATCGGCCATCGCCG
The DNA here is from genome assembly GCF_000381245.1 of Thioalkalivibrio sp. ALD1. Classification (NCBI taxonomy): domain Bacteria; kingdom Pseudomonadati; phylum Pseudomonadota; class Gammaproteobacteria; order Chromatiales; family Ectothiorhodospiraceae; genus Thioalkalivibrio; species Thioalkalivibrio sp. ALD1. The sequence continues at coordinate 2,137 of NZ_KB906243.1, forward strand.
AGCGGTTGCACCAGGTGCCACGACTGATCGAGGCCGTAGTCGGCCAGGGCGCCGAGGCGGATCAGGTGCTGCGCCTGATCACGCGCCTGAACGAACACGCCACCCGCCGCGTGCTGGCCCTTCTGCGCCCGCAATACGAGGCGATCGAAGGGATCGAGTTTACCTGGCTGGCCTTCGGCTCCCAGGCGCGCGAGGAACAGGCGCTGGTCACGGACCAGGACAACGGCATCCTGTTCGACACCGAGGACGGCGATGCGGACGCGATCCGCGAACGCCTGCTGCCCTATGCCCGGGCCGTGAACGAGGCACTCGCCGAATGCGGCTTCATGCTGTGCCCGGGCAACATCATGGCAGGCAACCCGGAGTGCTGTCTGAGCAAGACCGAGTGGGACCGGCGCTTTACCCGCTGGATCGAACAGGGCACACCCGAACATCTGCTCAAGAGCACCATCTTCTTCGACCTGCGTGCGGTGGACGGCGACCACGGCCCTGTAGAGGCCCTGCGTACGCAGCTGCTGCAGAAGACGGCCTACAACAGCCGCTTCCGTCGCCAGATGGCCGCCAACCAGCAGGCTTTTCGTCCCCCACTGGGGCTGTTTGGCGAGATCAAGAGCGGCGCGGACGGCATCGACATCAAGAAGCAGGGGCTAACGCCGTTCGTGGATGCGGCGCGCGTGATCGCCCTGGCCGCCGAACTGCCGGCCACGCGTACCCATGAACGGCTCGATCAGGCGGTCAGCGCGGAGGTCATGCGCGAATCCGACGCGCGGGACTATCACGCCGCCCTGCGCTATCTGCAAATGCTGCGTCTGCGCGCCCAGCAAAAGGCGCTGCGCGAAGGGCGCGACGACGACAACCGAATCCGGCCGGAGGAACTGGGCACCCTTGAGGGACGCATCCTCAAGGAGTCCTTCCGGCAGGCTCGCAAGCTGCAAGGCCAGCTTGAAGTGCAGTACCAGCTGTGACGAATCGCATAGACGAGTCACGGCGAACAACAAAACCTATGAGAGGAGCTACGTCATGTCACAAGAAGACCTGAGCCGGCAGGCCTACTGGCGCGCGCACCTGCGCCTGTTGGCCATCTGCCTCGCCATCTGGTTCTTCGTGTCCTTCGGGCTGGGGATCCTTCTGGCCGCGCCGCTGAACGCATTCTCCATCGGCGGGTATCCGCTGGGCTTCTGGTTTGCCCAGCAGGGCGCGATCTACACCTTCATCGTCCTGATCTTCGTTTATGCCTGGCGCATGAACGTCCTGGATCGCAAGTTCAACGTCCACGAGGAGTAAGCCTGTCATGGATCAACAGACCCTAAGTCTTCTCGTGGTCGGGGCGACCTTCGCCCTCTACATCGGTATCGCCATCTGGGCGCGTGCCGGTTCGACCAGCGAGTTCTACGTCGCCGGGCGCGGCGTCAACCCGATCGCCAACGGGATGGCCACCGCTGCGGACTGGATGTCCGCCGCGTCGTTCATCTCCATGGCCGGCCTGATCGCGTTCCTCGGCTTTACCGGGGGCGCCTACCTGATGGGCTGGACCGGTGGCTACGTGCTGATGGCCCTGCTGCTGGCCCCGTACCTGCGCAAGTTCGGCAAGTTTACGGTGCCGGAATTCATCGGTGACCGGTTCTACTCGAAGGTCGCGCGTGTGGTGGCGGTCATCTCGCTGCTCGCGATGTCCATCACCTACGTGATCGGGCAGATGCGCGGCGTGGGGATCGCGTTCTCCAACATCCTCGAGGTGCCGCTGGCCATCGGCCTGCTGTCCGGTATGGCGGTGGTGTTCATCTACGCGGTGCTCGGCGGGATGAAGGGGATCACCTACACCCAGATCGCGCAGTACGTGATCATGATCTTCGCCTATACGGTGCCTGCGGTCTTCATCTCGCTCACGCTCACGGGCCAGGTGTTCCCGCAGATCGGACTGGGTTCCACCCTGCAGGGCCAGGACACCTACCTGCTGGACGCGCTGGATCAGACCATGGTGGATCTTGGCTTCACCATGTACACGGCCACCGAGGGCGGCATGAGCATGCTCAACATGTTCCTGCTGACCCTGGCGCTGATGATCGGTACCGCCGGTCTGCCGCACGTGATCATCCGGTTCTTTACGGTTCCGCGTGTGCGCGATGCGCGCAAGTCCGCCGGCTGGGCGCTGGTCTTCATCGGCATCCTCTACACCACCGCCCCGGCGGTCGGTGCGATGGCCATCTGGAACCTCGTCAATACCGTGCATCCGGGTGAGATCGGCACCGAGGAAGGCCACCTGGCCTACGAGGACAAGCCGGCCTGGATGGAGCGCTGGGAACAGACCGGTCTGCTCGCGTTCGAGGACAAGAACGAAGACGGCCGCATCCAGTACTACAACGAGGACAACGAAGAGTTCGCCGCGATGGCGGAAGAGGAATACGGCTGGGAAGGCTCCGAGATCGTGACCCTCGACCGTGACATCATGGTGCTGGCCAACCCCGAGATCGCCGGTCTTCCGGGCTGGGTGATCGCGCTGGTGGCAGCGGGCGGTATCGCGGCCGCGTTGTCGACGGCTGCCGGGCTGCTCCTCGCCATATCGTCGGCCATCTCGCATGACTTGCTGAAGGGGGTCTTCATGCCCCGCATCAGCGAACAGGGCGAGCTACTGGCCGGACGTATCGCGATGGCGTGCGCAATCCTGTTTGCCGGCTACCTGGGGTTAAACCCACCGGGCTTTGCGGCCGAGGTGGTAGCACTCGCCTTCGGTCTTGCCGCCGCCTCGCTGTTCCCGACCCTGATGATGGGCATCTTCATGAAGAAGATGAACAAGGAAGGCGCGATCGCCGGCATGCTGGTCGGTCTGGTGACCACCCTGCTGTACATCTTTACCTACAAGGGGTGGTTCTTCTTCTCCGGCACCGCCATGCTCCCGGATACCGAGGAGTACTGGCTGTTCGGCGTGAACCCGACCGGCTTCGGCGCCATTGGTGCGGTGTTCAACTTTGTCGCGGCCTACATCGTGATGAAGCTGACCAAGGAGCCGCCGCAGCACATCCAGGAACTGGTGGAAAACGTGCGTGTCCCGCGCACCGACAACCCGAGCTGACGCTCTGCCCGGTCATGCCACTGGCATGACCGGGCCTGTCGGCCCACCATGAATGGATATGCTTAACATTCATGCAAGGAAGGGAGATCACCATCTCCCTGAGGTCGGCTCGGCGCATGCCGGGTCGGCCTTTTTTCCTTCGGGACAATTCTCCAGTGCCCGGGAGGGGCACTGGAGAATTGCTCTGACCCCGCCATCCACGCCGCGAAAGAAGGGTGCCCGGAACGCAGATGAACGGTGAGCTGGAAGAGATTCGCGAATTTCTCGAACGCTGCCCGGAACTCGCGCGGCTGTCCTCCGAGACGCGCACGGGCCTTGTTCGCCGTCTGACCCTGCGCTACCTGCGCGAGGACAGCCCGTTCCCACCCAGGGATGCGGAACCCGGCGAACTCTGGATCGTGCGCACCGGGGCCGCTGAACTGTACGACATGCAAGACCAGCTGCAGGACCGTCTGGGCGAAGGCGACCTGCTCAACACGACGCGGGTCGCCGACCTGCGCGGGCGCATCACCGAGGATGCCCTGATCTACCAGCTGGCCGCCGAACGCGCCCGCGACCTCGCCGACCGGGATGAAGCCTTCCACGAATTTCTGGAAACCGATTCGGATCGCTTGCGGGCCCAGACCATGACCTGGCCCGGGGGGGAGCGCAGCCTTCTCACCACTCCCGTGCGCGCCCTGATGACGCCGCGACCGATCATGTCGCCGACCAGCATCACCCTGTGCGAGGCGGCCCAGCGCATGACCGAGGCCGACATCTCGGCCCTGCTGCTGCACGAGCCGGGGCGGGAAGATGTCCCGGTGGGTATCCTGACCGACACCGACCTGCGCCATGCCCTGGCCGAAGGCACCGATCCGGGATGCAGCGTGGCCCGATGCATGGCACAGCCAGTGGCCTCGGTCAGCCGCGATACCCCGGCCTTCGACGCCCTGCTCCGCATGGCACGACGGGATATTCATCACCTGCCAGTTACCGATGGCGACGATGGCCCACTGGTCGGGATACTCTCCAGTACGGACCTGATCCGCCATCAGGGGACGAGCGCGGTCTACCTGGTGCGCGACCTGCGCCGCGCCGATGATCTCGACGCCCTGCGCGACGTAATGCGCGCCCTGCCCAGCCTGCAGGTGCAGCTGGTCGAGGCGGGGGCCGATGCGACCCAGATCGGCCAGACCATCACCACGGTGATCGACACGCTCACGCAGTGCCTGATCGAGCTGGCGGAAGCGAAGCTCGGCCCCGCGCCGGCCGCATATGCCTGGCTGGCCAGCGGCAGCCAGGGCCGCCACGAACAAACCGTACACACCGACCAGGATACGGCGCTGGTCTATGACGACATGGCACCGCCCGAAGCGGACGCCTGGTTCCAGCGCCTGGCCGACGAGGTCGGGGAGGGCCTTGCGGCCTGTGGCATCCCTCGCTGCCCGGGCGAGGTTGACCCGAGCCAGCCACAGTGGCGCCGAACGACCAGCGACTGGGAGCGCGAGCTGCGGCGGGTTTTGAGCCACCCCTCGCCACGCGATGCGATGCTCGCCAGCCATTACCTGGACCTCAGGGTCATCCATGGCCCGACGAGCCTGTTCGAACCGATGCGCCACGAGGCCCTGGAACAGGGCTATCGCAGCGAGGCCGTGCTGACCACCCTGGCCGACCAGGCGCGGGATCTACGCCCGCCGCTGGGGTTCTTTCGTCAGTTCGTACTTGAACGTGGAGGCGAACACGGCGACACACTGGACCTGAAGATGCGCGGCCTGATGCCAATCGTCGCGCTGGCTCGAGTGTTCGCCCTGCGCGCCGGTTCGGATGCGCGCGGCACCGTCGAACGACTGCGGGCCGCGCGACATGCGGGCATTCTGTCGGCGAATACCGGAGCCGACCTGATCGATGCCTGGCAGTTCATCGCCACGTTGCGCGCCCGCCATCAGGCCGACCAGATCGGGCGGGGCATCGTTCCCGACAATGCCCTGGCCCCGAGCGACTTGTCGGGACTGGAACGCAGCCATCTGAAGAACGTCTTTCGCCTGGTGGCCCATGCGCAGAAGGCCTCTCTGGCTCAGACCGAGCAGGTGCACGGGTGATCGGCCCCTTGCCGCCCACCCCCGAGGCACTCCGCTAATGCCCTGCCCGCTGCCCCAGGACACGCCATGGGTACGCCCCATCGGGCACTGGCGCTTTTGCCGCCGCCGCCAAAGGGCCGCACAACGCGCGCCGGCGGGGGCACTGCGCAGCTGCCTGGAATCTGTCCTGCCCTCCGCCCGGCAATCCGTTGCGACATGCCGGTTTCTCGCGGTGGATCTCGAAACCACGGGCCTCGACCCGGAGCACGATGTCATCCTGAGCATCGGCTGGGTCGCGATGGACGGTGTGCGCATCGACCTGGCCACCGCGGATCAGCGGCTGGTGCGCGCGGACTGCCCGGTCCCGGAACAAAGCGCCGTCATCCACCGCATTACCGACCGCGAGACGGCCGGCGGAGTCACCGTGGACACTGCCCTGGACGCACTGTTCGCGGCACTCCAGGGCCGCATCCTGGTGGCCCATCATGCGGCGCTGGAGCTGGGTTTCCTGGAGCAGGCCTGCCAGCGCTTGTACGACGTAAGCCCCCAGCTAGCCGTAGTCGACACCCTGCGCCTGGCGGAACGGCAACTACGCCGGGCGGGGCAACCCATTGCACTGGACGGCATGCGGCTTCACGCCCTGCGGGCACGCTACAACCTCCCCCAGTACCGTGCGCACGACGCGCTGTTCGATGCCCTGGCCGCTGGCGAGCTGTTTGCCGCCCTGGTCAGCCAACTTTCCCCGGACGCACAGGTTCCGCTGGAGCGGGTGCTGTTCCGGCCCGGATGGCTCTGAGCGGGCGGATGCCGGCGATTGACATGCTATCCTCACTCCCCAAAAACCCGCGTTTATGTGAACGCGCCCGAACGAAATCACGGAGGCCCTGATGAGCAACACCATCGAGTCCACGCTGCACGAGACCCGTCACTTTGCGCCGCCGGCAGAGTTCACGAAGAACGCCCGCCTGAAGCCCGAGGATCTCGAGGCCCTGCACAAGAAGGCCGACGCCGACTACGAGGGCTTCTGGTGTGACCTCGCGCGCGAGAAAATCGACTGGCAGGAAGATTTCACCGCAGGTCTGGACAGCTCGAATGCCCCGCACTACCGCTGGTTTGCCGACGGGCGCATGAACGTGTCCTACAACTGCATCGACCGTCATCTCGAAGTACGGGGCAACAAGACCGCGATCATCTTCGAGGCGGAAAATGGCGAGACCCGCAACCTGACCTACCGCGACCTCTACAACGAGGTTGGCAGGCTCGCCAATGCGCTCAAGTCCATGGATGTGGAAAAGGGCGATCGGGTGATCATCTACATGCCGATGAACGCCGAGGCCGTGATCGCCATGCAGGCCTGCGCCCGCATCGGCGCGATCCACTCCGTGGTCTTCGGGGGCTTCTCCGCCGATGCCCTGCGTGACCGTATCGTCGACTCCGGTGCGAAGCTGGTCATCACAGCGGATGGCGGCGTACGCGGTGGCAAGACCGTGGCCCTCAAGGCCAACGTCGACAAGGCACTGGATTCCAATCCGGCCGACGTCGAGAAGGTCATCGTCTGCAAGCGCGCCGGCAACGACGTGACCATGCAGGACGAACGCGACGTCTGGTGGGACGACGCCGTGGACGGCGAGTCGGTGGACTGCGAACCGGAATGGGTCGAGTCCGAGCACCCGCTGTTTCTGCTCTATACCTCCGGGTCCACCGGCAAGCCGAAGGGCATCCAGCACTCCAGCGCCGGCTACCTGCTGGGCGCGATCATCACCAACCAGTGGGTGTTCGACCTGCAGGGCGACGACGTCTACTGGTGCACCGCCGATGTCGGCTGGATCACCGGCCATACCTACGTCGCCTACGGCCCGCTGGCGATCGGCGCCACCCAGGTCGTTTACGAGGGCGTGCCGACCGTGCCCGATGCCGGCCGCTGGTGGAAGATGTGCCAGGACCACGGCGTGACGGTGTTCTACACCGCCCCGACCGCGATCCGTGCGCTGATGAAGGCCGGCGACGACTTCCCGTCCCAGTACGATCTGTCGAAGCTGCGCCTACTGGGTACGGTCGGCGAGCCGATCAACCCCGAGGCCTGGATGTGGTACTACCGCGTGATCGGCGGCGAACGCTGCCCGGTGGTCGACACCTGGTGGCAAACCGAGACCGGCGCCAACATGATCGCGCCGATCCCCGGCGCGACGACCCTCGTCCCGGGCTCCTGCACGCAACCACTGCCCGGCGTCGATGCCGACGTCGTCGACGAGGGTGGCAACAGCCTGCCGGCCGACCAGGGCGGATATCTGGTGATCAAGAAGCCGTGGCCCTCGATGCTGCGCACCGTGTGGGGCGACGATCAGCGCTACAAGGACACCTACTGGCCCAAGTTCGGCGGCAAGTACTACCTGGCCGGTGACTCCGCGCGTCGCGATTCCGAAGGCAACTTCTGGATCATGGGCCGCATCGACGACGTGCTGAACGTCTCCGGCCATCGCCTGGGCACCATGGAGGTCGAGTCGGCCCTGGTCGCGCATGCCGAGGTGGCCGAGGCCGCCGTGGTCGGGCGTCCGCACGACGTGAAGGGCGAAGCCATCGTGGCCTTCGTGATCCTGAAGGGCGACCGCCTGACCGGCGACGAGGCCGACGCCATGATCAAGGATCTGCGCAACTGGGTGGCCGATCAGATCGGCCCGATCGCCAAACCGGACGACATCCGCTTTGCCGACGGACTGCCCAAGACCCGCTCCGGCAAGATTATGCGCCGGCTGCTGCGCTCCATCGCCAAGGGCGAGGAGATCACCTCGGACACCTCGACGCTCGAGAACGAGGCCGTGATCCCGCAACTCCAGGGCAAGGCCTGAGTCACGGGCCGGGGCCCGGCGCCCCGGCCCTGCTTCGATCTTCCTGTAGGAGGCCAGCCCCCTGGCCGATTGGGCGCCGGAAAGGGCCGATCGGCCAGAGGGCTGGCCTCCTACCGTTCGTGCCTTGGCGGAGATACCCATTCCGGGCACCATATCCGTTCACCCCGGGGCACCCAACGCATGACGACGCACCACTCCGATCACCCGCAAACCCCGCGCCTGCGCGTGCTGCTCGGCGAGGTCACGGCCATGGGTCCGGGCAAGGCCATGCTGCTGGAGGCCATTCGCGAGAAGGGCTCCATCTCGGCCGCGGCACGCAGTGTAGGCATGTCCTATCGGCGCGCCTGGGATCTGGTCGAGACGATGAACCAGAGCTTCCGCGAGCCCATGGTCGAGACGGCCAAGGGGGGCTCGGGTGGTGGCGGTGCACAGGTAACGGAATTTGGCGAGCGGGTGCTGGCGCGCTACCGGGAGATGGAAGCCCGCGCGACGGCAGCCATCCGCGAGGAGCTGGACGACTTCAGCGAATTCCTGGCCAACCCAGCCCGCCCGGACTAATACTCTTCCGCCACCAACCCTTCGGCCAGCAGCGCGGCAAAGCGCTCGGCGGGTAGCGGGCGGCTGGCCAGATAGCCCTGGTAGTGATCGCAGCCCAGCTCGCGCAGCGCGCCGAGCTGCTCGCGCGTCTCCACCCCCTCGGCCAGCACGCTCAGACCCAATCCGTGTCCCAGCGCCACGATCGCCCGTGCAATCGAGCGGTCATCGGCATCGTGCGCACCCGCCGCCAGGCCATCCACGAAGCTCTTGTCGACCTTCAGCGTGTCGACCGGGAAGCGCTTGAGCTGGGCCATGGACGAATACCCCGTCCCGAAATCGTCCACCGCGAAGCTAACACCCCGCTCGCGCAGTCGCTGGAGGATACGCCGGGCGCGCTCGGGGTCGAACATCAGTGCCGATTCCGTAATCTCCAGCTCCAGATACTTGGCCGGATAACCATGCCCCTCCAGCAGATCAGCCACCTGCTGGTCGATCGCCACCCGCTGAAACTGAAGTGCGGAGACATTCACCGCCAGGCGCACAGCCGGATAGCCGGCATCGCGCCAGGCCTGCCCCTGCGCCAGCACCCGCCTCAGCACCCAGTCGCCCAGCTCCACAATCAGGCCAGTCTGCTCCGCCACCGGGATGAAGCGTCCGGGCGATACGGGCCCCAGTTCGGGATCAGTCCAGCGCAGCAGGGCCTCGGCCCCGATCAGCACACCATCGCTGACGCGATACTGTGGCTGGTAGTGAACCTCGAGGCTGTCCTGCTCGATCGCACGCCGCAACCGGGCATTCAGGTCGATACGCTCGCGGGCCGCCTCGGTAAAGGCATCCGAGTAGTAGCGATAACTCCCGCGTCCGTCTTCCTTGGCGCGCGACAGCGCCGTGCCAGCCTCCTGCAGCAGGGTCTCCGCGTCGGCACCATGATCCGGGAACACGGCGATTCCGATGGTCGCGGCGATCTCGATCTCGACGCCATCGCCGATGTCTGCCGGACGCCCTACCTCGCGAAGGATGTCCTCGGCGACCAGCGCCGCATCGTCCACGTGGGACAGGTTGTCCGCCAGCACGGCAAACTCGTCGCTGGCCAGACGGGCGACCGTATCGGTCCCCCGTCGCCCCGCCTGCAGGCGATCGGCGACAATCTTCAGCAGGCGATCCCCAGCCGCATGGCCCCGGGAATCGTTGATGTCCTTGAAGCGATCGACGTCGATGATCAGCACGGCCAGAAGGCCCTGACGCCGGCGCATCAGCGCAATGGCCTGGGCCAGCCGGGCACGCAACAAACGGCGGTTCGGGAGCTCGGTCAGGGGATCGTGATGCGCGAGAAAGTCGAGCTCCGCCTCCGAGGCCTTGATACGGGATATGTCCGCAAATACCGAGACATAGTGGGTCAGGCGTCCCTCGCTATCGTATACCGCCGTAATGCTTTGCAGCTCGGGGAAGATCTCGCCGCTCTTGCGACGGTTCCAGATCTCGCCCTGCCAGCGGCCCTCGGTTGCCAGCTGGTGATACAGGTGCGCGTAGAACGCCTGATCATGACGCCCCGACTGGAACATCTTGGGTGTGCGGCCCACCACCTCGTCCTGGGTGTAACCCATCAGTTCCGTGAACGCGCGATTGACCGACAGGATGTGGGCCGTGGCGTCGGTAATCACCACACCCTCTCGGGTATTCTCGAAGACCACCGAGGCCAGCCGCTGACGTTCGTCGTGCTCACGGCGTTCGGTGATGTCCTCGATGGTTGCAACCACGCGGTCGACGGCGCCATCGGCGGTACGTGTGCACTTCACGTCGATATCGGCGACCAGCACCCGACCATCGCGGCGCAACAGTCGCTGCTGAACGCTGTAGCCCTCGCGCTCGCCCGCACGCATCGCGGCATCCAGCTCTGTCGCACAACCGCGATCCTCGGGCACGGTCAGCCTTTCCCATTCGATCCGGGTGAGCTCTTCGGGGGCGTAGCCGAGCATCTGTGCCAGCAGCGGGTTGACCCGCTCCCAGCCTTCGCCACCCGGGCGCGAGATCGCCATACCGACGAACGGCATATCGAAGAACACCCTCAACAGCCGGTCCTGCTCGGCATGCGAGCGCATCAGTTCCAGGTGGTGGTGCAACCACTGCTGACGCCACAGCAGTGCCCCGACTGCGAGCATGATCAACCAGACAAACAAGGTGGCCGCACCCATCCAGACCGCCTGCTGGCGGGGCGCTATGGACAGCGGTGCAAGATCACGTTTCAGGATCAGGTCCCAGCCCGGTACCGCCAGCGGCTGCACGCCAGCGAGAAAGCCGCCCCGGGTGTCGTCGAAGGATGCTACGCGAACACCCGTCCGTTCCTGATCAAGGATCTGCCCGCGCAGCCGGGCGAAGGCCTGGGGCGGCTCGATAATGTGTCCACCCCTTGCGTTAATGCGTGCAATCGTGGCCCAGCGGGTGTCGTCCCGCACCACCACATGAGGGTCCACCGAGGCCGCATGCGGTCCTTCACTGATTGCCAGCAACGGGTACAGCGTATCGATCCCGGAAGACAGTACGACGACCGCCACCGCCGGCCCCTCGGGGTCCACACGATCCTGCACGGGTACGGCCCAGCTGATCCGGGCCGCACCATCGGTATTCGCATGCAGGCGGGGCACGCTCACCGTGCCGCTGGCCAGGGCCTCCGTGACCGCTTCCTCCACGGCTACGTCATCCACCACATTGCGCCCCACTTCCACGAGCGGCGTCCAGTCACGGTCGATCAGGGCAATGGCATCGTAGTCATAGCGCTCCTGCATCAGCTCCAGGCGATGCCGTACCTGCTCCAGGGCCAGCGTCGAATGCATCTGGGTAGCGGTTCGCGCAAATACCGAGAAGTCCCGAGCCTCGGCGAGCACCATCGCGTCACCTTCACGCTCGGCCAGCCATCGGTCCAGGAGCCCTCCCTTCAGAAAGGCCGAACGCCGAAGATCGTCGCGGGCTTGGTCCACCGCGGAGGTCGCCTGAATCTGCCAGGTGCCAAACGCCATGCCCGCCGTCGACAGAACAACCGCCAGGGCAAGAACGCTCCAGCCACCCGCGCCAAAGCGCTGCGTGATGGAAGGGGCCCGGGATGACCGGACGGTTCCCGCCACCTGTCCGACTGCACTCCAGCGCATCGCGACATACAAGGCCAGAGCCGATACCGTGATAAAGCCCAGCCCCTTGCCGAGATTGGCCAGCGTCAAGGCATCGCCAACCCCGGCGCCCAGCCACCAGGCGACGGCAACATCGGACAGGGTGACCCAGAGCAGGCCAACGAAAAAAAAGGTCCCGGCAATCCACTCAGGCGCACGCGATCGCTCGGTCGTTTCTTGCAACGTATTACTCCCCGATTTCGGGTGACAATGCGCGGAAGACGCCCACTGGACACTGCGTCCCAAACACGAAAAGGTTGAGGCAGGCGGCACGCAACAGGCCACCTGCGGTGGATTCCGCGGAATCCAGTGGAACCCTGTTCAGCAAGGGGCTGTCTCCACACACAGGAGCCGCGCAGCCGCAGCAGTATGCTGGATTCGCGAGGCACGCGGTTTGAGGCAGATCAATTGCTTCCCGCCAGCCCGACGGGCCGATCGGGCCACCAGTCACCCACCAGACGACAAGGAGCACGACATGGAGGCCACACTGAAGGACGGGACCCTGACCCTGAAGATCGACAAGAAGACCGCCGAGAGCATCGCGGAGAACATCACCGAGCTTGAGGGCGAGATCAGCAACGGGGCGCGCGCGCTCGGCTCCGTACTGCAGCAGGGCGTCTACGAGCTGGGGAACGAATTCCGCCAGCCGCCGCATGCCTTCGACGAGCACGCGCCCAAGCAGCCATCGATCGAGGACTGATCCGAGCCCTCTCGCACGTACACGGAACCCGCAAGGAGGACACCATGCACCTGGAAAAAGCCGAAAACGGCGAACTGGTGATCACAATGCCGGAGGCGGAGGCCTCCGATACCCTGGCCACGCTGAAAAAGCGCGCCGATGAACTGGACGAATGCGAAGAACTGACCGAGGCCCTGGAAGAGGCCGGGATCCAGTTGCCCACGCAGCCCGATCACATACGGCACGAGTACATGCCTCCGGCGGACTAACCACGCGATATACGACCCGGCCCGTCCCCGGGCCGGGTGTTTCCGTCAAGCGTTGACGCGCTCCACCGCCCCGCGGGGGTCATCGCACACCTCGAGGATGGTCAGGAAACCGCTGATCTCGAACACCTCGCGTATCGGATCCCCGATCTCGCACAACACCAGTCGCCCCCCGTTCTGCTTGATCTTCTTCGCGGTCATCAGCATCACCCGCAGCCCCGCGCTGGAGATGTAGTCGACATCACCGAACCGAATCACCAGCGAAGGGTGTTCCTCCATCCGCTGGAACAGATGGGCCTCGAATTCCGGCGACGTATTGCTGTCCAGGCGACCGGCCGGACTGACGACCAGCACGCCGTCGATCGTCTCTTCGTTGACTTGCATCGGTTCGCTTTGCCTGTGTTGTGTTGAGTGGATCTCTCGTCCCGCCACTCGCCCAGCGGCAATCGGATCAGACCGGCTGCTTGCGCAGGGTCAGGCGATTGACGCCATCGGCGGAGTGATAGTCGATCTCGTCCATCAGCGTCTTCATGAAGTGGATCCCCAGCCCGCCGACCTGACGCGACTCGATATCACCGTCGAGCTGGGCCTCGGGGGCATCGGTCAGCGGATTGAAGGCCTGGCCATCGTCGGTGACCGTGATCGTCAGTCCGTCGTCCGCCTTGCACAGATTCACCTCGATCGTGTGCTCCGCCTCATCATCGAAGGCATAGGTGATCAGATTGGTCAGCCACTCGTCCAGCACCAGATTGATCGGGTAGACCGAGGACATCGAAATCCCCGCCTCCTCGCAGAACGCTTCCACCTGCTCGGCCAGGTGCGGGATCTCCCGCAATTCAGTCCGGATCCGGAAAGCCCGCTGCATCATGCACTCCCTGATGGCGACCGACGCACGGACCGCCCCGTCGAATCAAAAGGTGTTCGCGACGCTTGCCACGCCCGGCGCGCGCGAGCGCACCAGGCGCTCGACCACGTTCTTCAGGTCCAGCGTCGAACGCGGACACCCCACGCAGGCCCCCTTGAGCCGCACACGCACAGTGCGCCCGTCGAGCTCCACGAACTCGATATCGCCGCCGTCCTGCATCAGGATGCGACGCGCCTCCTCGACAGCCGCGCGCACCGCGTCCTCGTCGATCGGCCCGTCCGCCGGGACATCGGCGGCCTCGCGCTCGGCGAAGGTCTGTGCCCGATCCAGGCGCAGTGCCAGTTCCGGATCGAGCTCCTCGATCGCGTCCAGCTCGTCCTCGCTGTACACATGATCCGGGTCGTCGTTCAGCAGGTGGGAGACATCCACCATCACCTGAGCCTTGTCGGGTCCCGCCATCGTCGGTCCTCCGCGTGATCGCATTCGCGCCAGTATAGCAACGGCCCGTTCCCGACCGGCCCGAAGCCGCACGCGCCAACCGGATTCCGGTGGCGCGACCGGCGGCCAGCGCAGGCGGACCCGCATCCGCCGCAGATCATCGCGATCCATGCGCGCGGCATGCAGCCAGAGCCGCATCAATCGGCCGCCGTCCCGCTCGCGCAGCACCAGCAGGACCATCCCGGCCAGCACCCGGCTGTCGGGCAACAATTCGACCCACGTCACCTGCTCCTGGCGCAGACCCTCGAGTGTCGCCACCCAGGTATCCCCCTCCGGCGTCTGTCCCAGCCAGACCCAGCCCGGTGCCACAGCACGGCGCTGCCACCACCAGCCAACCGCCGCCAGGCCCCAGACCGGCAGCAGCATCCACAAGGGGCTGTAGACCAGCACAAACCCGGAGACGGCGAGGACCAGCAGGATCTGCCCGGCTAGCGTCAGCCGTGGCAGAACGGAGTCAGGGTGCAGTCTCAGCCGCAGCGGCGGCGCGGATCGCCGGGACAAGCCGGGCTATTCCGTCATCCACCGTGGTCTGGCGACCCATGACCACATCCAGCAGCACATTGTCGGGGTAGTCGAGCAGGCGCTCGAAGGCATCGCGACCCTCCTGGTCCAGTTGCGCATATCCCTGCGCGAGAAACTGCCCGAGCAGCCAGTCGTTCTCCAGCATGCCGCGGCGGCAGCGCCAGCGGGTACGGCTGTCGGGTTCCATCAAAGCGATTTCTTCAGCATGGTGCGGCGAATATCGCCGATCGCCCGGCTGGGGTTCAGCCCCTTCGGGCAGACCTGGGTGCAGTTCATGATGGTGTGGCAGCGGTAAAGCTTCCAGGCATCGTCCAGCTGTGCCAGGCGGTGATCGGTGGCCTCGTCGCGGCTGTCCTGGATAAAGCGCGCGGCCTGCAGCAGTGCGGCCGGGCCGAGGAACTTGTCCGGGTTCCACCAGTACGACGGGCAGGCGGCGGAACAACAGCCGCACAGGATGCACTCGTACAGTCCGTCCAGTTCTTCACGATCGTCCGGACTCTGCTTGCGTTCGACCTCGGGCTCAGGGCTGTCGTTGATCAGCCAGGGCTCGGCTCTTCGGTACTGCTCCCAGAAGTTGCCCATGTCCACGATCAGGTCGCGGATCACCGGCATCCCCGGGAACGGGCGCAGCGTGACCGGCGCCTCCAGGTCCGCCAGCGGCGTGATGCAGGCCAGGCCGTTCATGCCGTTGATGTTCATGCCGTCGGAACCACAGACCCCGTGCTGGCAAGAGCGGCGAAAACCCAGGGAATCGTCCTGCTCCTTCAGTAGCAGCAGGGCATCCAGCAGCATCATCCCTGGCTCGACCTGGTCGTCGGGCAGGGTGAAGCGCTGCATCTTCGGCAGCGTGTCCGTCTCCGGGTTGAAGCGGTAGATCGAGAATTCCAATGGTCTCTCCTGTCAGCGTTGCTACAGGTTGCCTATTTCAATCCGGGCCCCTGAATCGCCGCATCCTGCCTCGCACAGCCCAGGGTGCGCAGGGCGCGTTGAGCCCCGCGAAACGCATCCTACGGCCCCGTATTTCGGCACCGGTCGATGATCAATAGACCCGCTCCTTCGGCGGGAACGAGGCCACGGTGTTCGGCTGGGTACGCACCGGCTTGTAGTCCAGGCTGTCGTCCACCAGCGAGTACAGGCTGTGCTTGAGCCAGTGCTGGTCATCACGCTCGGGGAAGTCGATGCGCGAATGCGCCCCGCGGCTCTCCTCGCGCCCCAGCGCGGAACGGATGGTCGCGAGCGCGCAGTCCATCAGGTTCTCCAGCTCCATTGCCTCGACCCGCGCGGTGTTAAAGGTGGCCGAGTGGTCGGCAATCACCGCGTGGTTCAGGCGTTCGCGCAGGGCACGTACCTTCTCCACCCCCTCGCGCATCACCTCGTCGGTGCGGAACACCGAGCAGTGGTCCTCCATTACCTTGCGCAGCTCCCGCCGGAGCGGCTCGATGCGTTCCGCCGTACCATCGCCCGGGTCCTTGCGGTCCCAGCGTGTGAGCCGTGCCATTGCCCGTTCCACCGCGCCCTCATCCAGCGGCCGGTGATACCGGTTCTCGGAAAGGTACTCAAGAATGTGATTGGCGGCCGCGCGCCCGAACACGAGGATATCCAGAAGCGAATTGCCGCCGAGGCGGTTGGCCCCATGCACCGATACACAGGCCGCCTCGCCGGCCGCGTACAGTCCGGGGACTGGATCTTCCGGCGTATCCTTGACCGGCGCGACCACCTGCCCGAGGCAGTTGGTCGGGATACCGCCCATGCTGTAGTGACAGGTGGGAAACACCGGGATCGGGGCTTCGATCGGGTCGATGCCGAGAAAGGTCATGCTCGCCTCGCGAATGCCCGGCAACCGGTGGTGAATCGCGTCTGCGCCAAGGTGGCGCAGATCCAGCAATACGTGATCGCGGTTGCGTCCGCAGCCACGGCCTTCGCGCACCTCGGTGGCAATGGAGCGGCTGACCACGTCGCGCGAGGCCAGGTCCTTCGCCCGCGGGGCATAGCGCTCCATGAAGCGCTCGCCATCGGCGTTGACCAGGAACCCGCCCTCGCCGCGCGCACCCTCGGTAATCAGCATCCCGCGCCCGGCGATCCCGGTCGGGTGGAACTGCACGAACTCCATGTCCTCCAGCGGCACCCCGGCTCGCAGGGCCATCGCCATGCCGTCCCCGGTATTGATCAGGGCGTTGGTGGTGGTGCGGAACAACTGCCCCGCCCCGCCGGTGGCGATCAGCGTGGTCTTGGCCTCGATCACGATCGGCTCGCCGGTCAGGATCTCGAAGGCCAGCACACCGAGCACGAAGCCCTGTTCGTCACGTAGCAGGTCCACCGCGAAGTACTCGTCGAAAAAGTGCGTGCGTGCGCGCAGGTTCTGCTGGTACAGCGAATGCAGGATTGCGTGCCCGGTCCGATCGGCCGCCGCACAGGTGCGCGCCGCCTGAGTCTGGCCAAAGTTCTGGCTCTGCCCGCCGAAGGCACGCTGATAGATATTGCCGTTGTCCAGGCGCGAGAACGGCACGCCGAAGTGATCCAGTTCGTATACCACCTTGGATGCGGCGCGACACATGTACTCGATCGCGTCCTGATCGCCCAGATAGTCCGAGCCTTTCACGGTGTCGAACATGTGCCAGTGCCAGGAGTCCGGCAGCACGTTGGCCAGCGCGGCATTCACTCCGCCCTGCGCGGCCACCGTGTGTGAGCGCGTGGGAAACACCTTGGAGACCACCGCGACCTTGGCATCGCCATTGGACAACTGCAGCGCAGCACGCAGGCCCGCGCCGCCGGCACCGATAATCAGCGCGTCGAATTTGCGCCGGGTCAGGTTCATGCAAGCCCCGTTCGAATCAGGAGGTAGAGGGCCCACAGGCCCAGAAAGATGAGCGCACCCGCGCCAAGGGTCAGCACGGTCAGGCGCAGTGCCAGTGGCTTCGCGTAATCGAGCACGACATCACGCAGCCCGATCCACGCATGCAACAACAGCAGCACGACAAACAGCGAACTGCCCAGCGCCACAGCCGGGTGCCCGACCACCGCCACCCAGGCCGCGTGATCCGCCGGCGGGGCGATCAGGAAATAGCCCAGGGTCACGATCACGAACAGCCCGACATAGACAGCCGTGATGCGCTGCAGCAGCCAGGCCCCCTGCCCCGACAGCAGCCTCACAGGATCAACCCCAGCCAAACGGCGAATGTGGCGAAGATCGCGGCGTACAGGGCATCACGTGCGGTGCGCAGCGAGCCCGCCCGGTCCTCGCCCACACCAAATTCCATCAGCAGAAAGCGAATCCCGGCGAACAGGTGATGCAGCAGCCACCACAGGCCGATCAGCAGCAGCGCCAGCCCAACCGGATGCTGGATGATCGCGGCCACCTGGGCAAAGCCCTCCGGGCTCGACAGCGAGCGATCCAATAGCCACAACAGCACGGGGATGGCGAGAATCAGGAGAATCCCGGTAATACGGTGCAGGATGGAAACCACGGCATTCAGCGGTAGGCGGATCTTGCGCAGATCCAGGAAAACGGGCCGTGCCGGAGAACTCATGCCACCCCCAAAACCGGATGATAAAAAATGTCGGGCTGACACCCTGCAAGAGGTTCGTCTACTATCGACCCGCTTGGTTCAGCCGGTCGCCCGACCTGTGTTGAGCTTACCACCTCAATCCGCCGCCGTGGGTCCCCAAGGCCACAAGCCGAACGGACACACGACGCGCTGCCACGGGAGAGTTTTCGATGCGCGAAGACTGGAAGAATCACCTGATCGACGCCGGGGCCGAGTTCGAGGACGACGACCTCCTGCACTACGGCAACCCCGAGCGCGAACGCCGCATGGCCATCAATGGCGAGGTGATCTGCGACCTGTCCCACCGGGGCCTGCTGGAGGTCCGCGGCGAGGATGCGACCGACTTCCTGCAGGGCCAGTTCGGCAACGACATCACCCAGGTCGATGCCAGCCACAGCCAGATCTCCAGCTATTCCAGCCCGAAGGGGCGCGCCTACGCGGTGTTTCGGGTGCTGCGCACCGCGGACAGCTACCTGCTGGAGATGCCGGCCGACCGCCTGGAGACGATCGCCAAGCGGCTGCGGATGTTCGTGCTGCGGGCCCATGTGGTAGTCGAACGCGCCGACGACTCGCGCATCCACTTCGGGCTTTCCGGCCCCGACGCGGAATCCGAATTGCAAAACGCCCTGGGGGCCTGTCCCGCGAACGTGGACGACGTGGTGGAAAAAGACGGTGTGACCATCGTGCGCGTACCCGGGGTGCACCCGCGCTTCGAGTTGTTCGGCGAGTTCGAGCCGATGCGCAACGCCTGGGACAAACTGAACGTGCGCTCGGGCCCGGTGGGGCCGCGCGAGTGGGCATTGCTCGACATCCTTGCCGGGATGCCGACCGTGGTCGAGGCGACCAGCGAGATGTTCGTGCCGCAGATGCTGAACCTGCACGCGCTGGGGGCGATCAACTTCGAGAAAGGCTGCTACCCGGGACAGGAGGTAGTGGCCCGCATGCACTACCTCGGCAAGCTGAAGCGACGCATGTTCCGCCTGGCGATCCATGCCGCGGAGCCGCCGCAGCCGGGCTCGCCGGTGTTTCGCGCCGACGGCAAGCCGGAGCAGTCGGATGGCGAGATCGTGGCCGCGGAGCTGCACCCGGACGGCCTCTACTCGGCCCTGGCGGTGTTGCAGGTCGCGGCTGCCCAAGGCGAACTGCGCTGGGGGTCACCGGACGGTCCGCCGGCGGAGGTCGTCGACCTGCCCTACGCGGTACCGGAAGGAGCCTGATCCATGCGATTCCTGTTCTTCTTTTTCGTCCTGATCCTGCTGGCGCTGTGGGCGGCCTTCTTCAGCCGCCCCAACAACCCCACGCTGTCCAACTGGCTATACGTGCTGGCCGGGGTCCTCGCCGTGCTGTTCCTGATCGGCTACCTGCGCCTGGACGGGGTGATATAGCGCGGACGCATCACGCAGAGCTCCCTGCGCTATTCGTAGCCCGGGCTATTCGTGAATGTAGTCGACGACCTCGAGCCCGAAACCGCCCAGGCCATGGAAGCGCTTGGGCGCTGACATCAGCTGCATGCGGCCCACACCGCAGTCGGCCAGAATCTGCGCACCGATGCCGTACATGCGCCACTCGGCCGAATTCTCGCGCCCTCCGCGCTCCTCCTGCTGAGGCTGCCCGAGCTGTTCCAGCCGCTGCGCCAGGGCCTCGGCGCTCTCGTGCTTGCGCAGCACCACCACAACCCCCTCGCCGGCCTCGTCGATGCGGCGCAGGGCATCGTCCAGCGGCCAGCCACGATCCGGGCCGGCATAGCCCAGGGTGTCATGCAGTGTGTTTTCCAGGTGCACGCGCACCAGGGTGTCCTGCTCCGGATTCGGCTCCCCGCGCACCAGCGCAAAGTGCAGCTGGTGGTCGACCTCGTCCTGGAATGACAGCAGGCGGAATTCACCATGCGCGGTCGGGAACGGGCGCTCCGAGACCCGCTGAACGGTCTTCTCGTTCTCGATGCGGTAGCGGATCAGATCCTCGATCGTACCCATCTTCAGGTCGTGTTCGGCACAGAAGCGCTCGAGGTCCGGGCGCCGCGCCATGGTGCCGTCCTCGTTGAGGATCTCCACGATCACCGCGGCCGGCTCGGCCCCGGCCAGGCGCGCAAGGTCGCAGCCGGCCTCGGTATGGCCGGCGCGCACGATCACCCCGCCCGGCTGCGCCATCAGCGGGAACACATGCCCCGGCTGGACGATGTCGCCCGGCTGCGCGTTTGGCGCCACGGCCGTGCGAATCGTGTGCGCGCGGTCATAGGCAGAAATACCCGTAGTCACGCCCTCGGCGGCCTCGATGGACAGCGTGAAGTTGGTGCCGTGCACATCGTTGGTGTCGGTCACCATCAGCGGAAGCGCGAGCTGCTTGCAGCGCTCGCGGGTCAGCGTCAGGCAGATCAGCCCGCGGCCATACTTGGCCATGAAGTTGATGTCCTCGGGGCGCACATGCGAGGCGAGCATCAGCAGATCGCCCTCGTTCTCGCGGTCCTCGTCGTCGACGATGACCACCATGCGGCCGGCCTGCAGTTCCTCGAGGATGGTTTCGGTATTGGAAAATTCCATGCGTGCCTTCGGTCGGGGGCCGTGCGCTCAGTCGCGCGGCCCGGGATGATTGGGGAAGCCCTGTTCGGCCAGCCAGGCCTCGGACAGATCGCCGGCGTCCGTGCCCGGCTCCGCCGCGCGTTCGCCCAGCATCAACCGTTCCAGGTAGCGGGCGATCAGGTCGACCTCCAGGTTCACCGGCGTACCCACGGCGTACACAGAGAAGCGGGTCAGCGACCAGGTGTGGGGGATGATGTTGACCTCGAACTCGGCCCCGTCGACCTGATTCACGGTCAGGCTGGTGCCGTCGATGGTGATCGAGCCCTTCGCCGCGATGTAGCGCGCCAGCGCGGCGGGGGCACGAAAGCGCACGCGGGTCGAGCGCGCGTCCGGCTCCATCGCGACCACCTCGCCCACGCCATCGACGTGGCCCGAGACCATGTGGCCGCCGAGGCGGTCGCCCAGGGCCAGCGCCCGCTCCAGGTTAACCCGGTCGCCGGGCTCCAGCCCGCCCAGCGTGGTCACGTTCAGGGACTCGCGCGAGACATCGGCGGCGAAGCCCGCGGCTGTCAGGTCGGTCACGGTTAGGCACACGCCGTTCACCGCGATGGAATCGCCCAGGCGCGTGTCCGACAGGTCCATTCCGGGGGCATCCACGTACAGGCGTACGTCGCCGCCACTAGGCGTCAGGCGATCCAGGCTGCCGAGGGTCTCGATGATTCCGGTGAACATGGGCCTTGTTTCAGTTGCAGGCCGCCCCGGGAGAGGGTGCCGCGAGCCGCCCATCTTAGGGAAACGCGAAGGCGTTCGCACCACACGATGGAGGACGTATGGATTTAGCACCCGACAAGGCACAGGACGATCGGACCATCAGGAGCGCGGGCGGGCCCGCAGGCGCAGGCTGTCGCCGACCCAGCGGCTTTCGAGGATCTCCAGCTCCGCGCGCTCGTCCATGCGCGCCAGCGGCCACTCCACAAGCGGGCGGGCACTCGAGCCCAGCAGCAACGGCGCCTGGTACAACAGCCACTCGTCCACCCAGCCCCCGCGGGCCAAGGCCCCGGCGAGGCCCGGGCCGGACTCCACATGCAGCTCGTTGACCTCGGCCCGCGCCAGTTCCGCCAGCACCTCGCCGAGATCCAGCCCGCCCTCGGGCGAGTCGCTGGCCAATGCGATCGGACGCACGTCCGCGCCGTGCCCGCGCAAGGTATCGGCCGCCGGCGAGCGCGCGGCATCCGGCCCGGTCAGGACCCACACAGGGCCGCTCTTCAGGATCTGGGCGCCGGGGGGCGTGCGCAGACGGGCATCCAGGATCACCCTGAGCGGCTGGCGGGTCGGCAGATCCGAGTAGTGCGGGTCATCGGGGAAGCCGGCCTGGGCGGCCAGCTGGTGCGGTTTCATGCGCACGGTCAGGCGCGGGTCGTCGGCCACCACGGTACCGCTGCCGGTCAGGATCGCCCCGGCGCGCGCCCGCCACAGCTGTACGTCGCGACGCGCCGCCTCGCCGGTAATCCAGCGCGACTCGCCCGAGGCCATCGCCGTGCGCCCGTCCAGGCTCGCCGCGAGCTTGATCCGGACCCAGGGGCGTCCCTGCTCCATGCGCTGGACAAAGCCCGGGTTCAGCGCCCGCGCCTCGGCCTCGAGCACCCCGGTTTCGACCTCGATCCCGGCCGCGCGCAGGGCCTCCATGCCGCCGCCACAAACCTGCGGATTCGGATCCTGCATCGCGATCACGACCCGGGCCACTCCGGCCTGGATCAGCGCCTCGGTGCAGGGTGGGGTGCGGCCGTAATGACTGCACGGCTCGAGCGTCACGTAGACGGTGGCCCCGCGCGCGTCGTCGCCGGCCGCGCGCAGGGCGTTCACCTCGGCGTGCGGCTCGCCGGCACGCCAGTGCAGCCCCTCTCCGACGACCTCGTCATCGCGTACCAGCACACAGCCCACCCGAGGATTGGGATCGGCACTGAAGCGGCCCAGATCGGCCAGCTCCAGCGCCCGCGCCATGTGGAGTCGATCGTCCACCGCCTGCTCGTGTCCCGGCTGTGCCATCAGTCGTCCTCCTGCGAATCCCCCGACGCGGCGGTATCCGTGTCGGAGAGTCCTTCATCGATCAGGCGCAGCTGTGAACGGCGCATCTCCGGCGTCAGGTCATCCTCGAGCCGTTCGATGGCCTCGCGGAAGGATTGCACGCTGGCAAAGCTCAGATAGATGGAGGCAAAACGGATATAGGCCACATGGTCCAGGGCATGCAAGGCCGCCAGGACCATCTCGCCAATACGGTCGGACTTGACCTCGGGGGCCGCCAGGGAGGCGAGCTGGCGCTTGATGTCGTCGATCACGCGCTCGACATCCTCGGTCTTCACCGGGCGCTTGTGCAGCGCCCGGCGCAGACCGCTGCGCAGCTTGTCCTCGTCGAAGGCGACGCGCTCGCCGGAGCGCTTGACCACCCGCGGCAGGCTGAACTCCGCCCGTTCGAAGGTGGTGAACCGCGCCCGGCATTCGCGGCACTCGCGCCGGCGCCGGATCTGTTCCTGCTCCGGGCCGGCCACCCGCGAGTCCACCACACGGGTGTCGTGGGCGCCACAGGCCGGGCAGCGCATGGCAGGCCGCCGCTACGCCGCGTTATTCGGGGGCGCCATAGACCGGGAAGCGGCGGCAGATCTCGACGACCTTGTCGCGGGTCGCGTCGATCACCTGCTCGTTCTCGTGGTCGTCCAGCACGTCGGCGATCCAGCCGGCCAGCTCGCGCGACTCGGCCTCGGTGAAGCCACGGGTGGTCAGCGCGGCGGTGCCGATGCGGATGCCGGAGGTCACGAACGGGGACTGCGGGTCGTTCGGCACCGCGTTCTTGTTGACCGTGATGTTGGCGCGACCCAGCGCGGCGTCCGCGGCCTTGCCGGTCATGCCCTTGGACACCAGGCTCAGCAGGAACAGGTGGTTGTCAGTGCCGCCGGAGACGATGTCGTAGCCGCGCTCGACCAGGACCTCGGCCATCGCGCGGGCGTTGGCGATCACCTGCTTCTGGTAGGTCTTGAATTCCGGCTCCAGGGCCTCCTTGAACGCCACCGCCTTGCCGGCGATCACGTGCATCAGCGGGCCGCCCTGGGTCCCCGGGAAGATCAGCGACTGGAACTTCTTGTTCAGCTCCGGCTGACCCTTGGTGATGATGAAGCCGCCACGCGGCCCGCGCAGGGACTTGTGCGTGGTCGAGGTGACCACGTGGGCGTGGTCGATCGGGTTCGGATATTCGCCGGCGGCGATCAGGCCGGAAACGTGGGCCATGTCCACCATCAGGTAGGCGCCCACGGAATCGGCGATCTCGCGGAAGCGCTTCCAGTCGACCACGCGCGAGTAGGCGGAAAAGCCGGCGACAATCATCTTCGGCTGGTGCTCGGTGGCCAGGCTCTGGACCTCGTCGTAGTCGATCAGGCCCTCGTCGGTGATGCCGTACTGCACCGCGTTGTAGATCTTGCCGGAGAAGTTCGGCTTGGCACCGTGGGTCAGGTGACCGCCGGCGTCCAGGCTCATGCCGAGCACGGTGTCATGCGGCTGCAGCAGGGCCATGTACACGGCTGCGTTCGCCTGCGAGCCGGAATGCGGCTGCACGTTCGCGTAGTCGGCACCGTAGAGCTCCTTGAGGCGATCGATCGCAAGCTGTTCAACGATATCCACGTACTCGCAGCCACCGTAGTAGCGCTTGCCCGGATAGCCCTCGGCGTACTTGTTGGTCAGCACGGAGCCCTGGGCCTCCATCACGCGCGGGCTGGTGTAGTTCTCGGAGGCGATCAGCTCGATGTGCTCTTCCTGGCGCTGCGCCTCCTTGCTGATCGCGCCCCAGAGTTCATCGTCGTAGCCGTGGATGCTCATGTCGATCGAAAACATTCGGATCTCCCGTTTCATTACTTTCGTGGATTCGGTTTCCCGGCGCGCCGACTCACCGGCGCAGGCCAGGGAAGGGGGAAACAAAGACGCGTAATGATAGGGGATGCGGGTCTTTTTTTCAGGCCGGCGCTGCGGCGTCGACCTGCCGGCGGCGGACCGACATGCCGTACCTGAACGACTTTATTGCAATTTTTTCAGAACGATACACCCGACGATCTCATTCGCTAATGCCGCCGTCATCACCGCGTTCGCGACATGGGACACCCTGCTCGCGCCCCCCTTGTCCAGTTTCTTTACACCAACCCGGACTCGAAAGCGGCCAACCCGACTCCAGGTGCACTCCCTTCGCCTGCAATGGCTACATTGATTCAACCACAGTAACAACAGTGTCGTATTTCTTTACGCATCCACTGCGACTGATTCGCGACAGCATCTGGAATATACGGCTATGCGTATGTTTTTCCAAACCGATTTTCCGCACCATCCAACATGGCACCGTTTCTGCTTCGAATTCATATGCAGGAGGACCGGACTGTCCGGAACCGCGCATTTTCCCGGAGGCAATACCCCCGGGGAGGCCAACAAAATGAAACCAACACGATTGACACCCTATTTCGCGAGTGCGGTCTTCTTGCTGGGCCTGGGATTTTCCGGCGCCGCGCAGTCTGCCGTAATTGACCCGTTGCTCGACTGCGCCAACCTGGACGGGGGCGTACAGAATCGCGTGACCACCAACATCGGCTGCCAGATTCTTTCTCCGCTGGGCGGGAATGTGAATGACCCCGTAGGGGGCGACCCCTCCAACTGGATCGTCAACACGGCCGGTGGCACGGGCTTCTTCGGCATCAGCAACTGGCAATACGATGGACGCTGGGAAGACCCGCCGGACAGCAATGGCGATCCCCTGGAATTCGATCCGGCGGACCCGACCCTCAACCTGGTCACTCTGAACGGCCACGCGCAGAGCGGGACCTGGACGCTCGATCCGAGCTTCGTCTACGGCGACCTGCTATTCCTGTTCAAGGACGGCGGCAGCACCAACCTGACCGGCTTCCTGATGACCGGCTTCAGCGGCTCCTACGCCACGCCGTTCACCAGTCCGCCCTTCCCGCTGCCGGGCGCGGGGAATGACAGGGATATCTCGCATGTGAGTATTTACTACCGTCCGGGCGTACCGGTCCCCGAACCCCGTACCCTGCTGCTGCTGGGCCTGGGGCTGGGCTTGCTGGGTATCGTCTTCCGGCGCAAAGCGCACAAGGGCTCGATTGCGGCCTGAGCATCCCCACTGCACAACACGAAGATGGCGCCACGTGGCGCCATCTTCGCGTTCAAGTCTTCTGGCCAGCGATGCATGTGCCCGGCCGCCGCCGGCCATGTCGGGATTTTTTACACCTGAACCCTGATCGTCCGCTGGTCCCTCCGCACCATTCGCTACAACCCGTTGTTTTGAGAACCCAATCACCGCAACACCCCCAAATTGGCATGGACCATGCTTAATTACCTCTCGGTGAGTGATGGCACTTTCGGGCGATGTCGGCCACAGCCGCATTCATGAGGGAAACACTACAAACCATGGAGGGACTTTGGTCCCATGGAGGTAGGTCCGATGTCATCCAAGCCTTTGCCCTCGTTCTTGGCCGGGACGTTGCTCCTGTTGAGCCTGTCGCTCTCCGGGACCACCCAGGCCGCCCTTCTCGACTGCAGTGCCCTGTCCGGCAGTGTCGCTGACCGCGTCACCAACAATGCCGGCTGTCAGATCCTGTCGCCCCTGGATGGTGCGGCTGCCGACTTCACCGCCGGGGACCCCTCGAGCTGGCTGGTCAATACTGCCGGGGGTACGGGATTTTTCGGGTTCAGCGACTGGCTGTTCGACGGCCGCTGGACCTCTCCCGGCACAAACAGCTCGACCCTCGCCAGCTTTGACGGCAATCGCCACAGTGGCCAATGGGCCCTGGATGCGGAATGGGAATACGGCGACCTGTTGTTCCTGTTCAACCATGGCAGCGGCACCAACCTGGTCGGGTTCCTGATGACCGGCATGAGTGGCAGCTACAACAGCCCCTTTACCCAGCCCCCGTTCGATTATCCCGGCATGGCCACGCGCAACATCTCGCATATCAGCGTCTATTACCGTTCGGGCGCGGCCGGCACC
Organism: Thioalkalivibrio sp. ALD1; assembly: GCF_000381245.1. Lineage (NCBI taxonomy): Bacteria > Pseudomonadati > Pseudomonadota > Gammaproteobacteria > Chromatiales > Ectothiorhodospiraceae > Thioalkalivibrio > Thioalkalivibrio sp. ALD1. The sequence goes on from NZ_KB906243.1 coordinate 28,730, forward strand.
GTCCCCGAACCCCGGACGATGCTGCTGATGGGCCTGGGACTCGGGCTGCTCGGGCTGGTTCTACGCCGCAACCGACGATTGGGGCCCAGTTCTCCGGTTTGACCCAACTTCCTGCGACCCGCCACCAAGCAATCACGAGCACGCCCGCCGGGCGTGCTCGTGCATCTGACGGAGGGCTGTCCTGCGCGGGACCCCAGACTTCCCGAATGAGGATTGCCCTCATCGCTCCGGCCCACTGGCAAGATCGACCTGAAGGCGAACGTGCTATTTGATCTGCGTCTCCCTAGAATCCTCGGCACTGCCGCGATTCATTCCCGGCATAACCCCGGAGGGCGTATGAGTCGATCCAGTGTGCCGAGAGCCAACCGACCATGGCTGCAACGCCTGCTGCCATTGCTTGCTCTTGTCGGCCTGCTTGTTGCCCCCACCGCGCAAGCCGAGTCTCGATTCATCAACATCGGCACCGGCGGTGTAACCGGGGTGTACTATCCGGCGGGACAGCATCTGTGCCGCCTGTTCAACACCCGGCGCGGCGAACACGGGATGCGCTGTACGGCCGAAAGTACCGGCGGCTCGGTATTCAATCTCAACATGATCCGTTCGGGCGACATGGATTTCGGTGTCGCGCAGTCGGATCTTCAGCACCACGCCTACCGGGGCTCCGGGCGCTTCGAGGAATTTGGCCCCGCCGCCCACTTGCGAGCGGTCTTCAGCTTGCATGCCGAACCCCTGACGCTGGTGGTACGCCCCGACTCGGGTATCGAGGGCCTGGATGACCTGCCCGGCAAGCGCGTCAACATCGGCAACCCGGGCTCCGGCCAGCGCATCCTGATGGAAGACCTGATGGAAGCACTGGATTGGGACCATGCCACCTTCCGCCGGGTCAGCGAACTGCCCTCCCGCGAACAGGCCCAGGCACTGTGCGACAACCGCATCGATGCCTTTGTCTTTTCGGTTGGGCATCCCTCGGCCGCGATCCAGGAGCCCATCGCAACCTGCGACGCCCGCCTGGTTTCGATCACGGGGACAACCGTCGACCAGTTGGTCGAGGAGACCCCCTACTACCTGCGAGCCGTGATCCCGGCCGGCACCTACCCCGGCCAGGACGACGACATACACACCTACGGTGTCGGCGCCACACTGGTCACCTCGACCCGCACCTCGGACCGGGCTGTATACGAGATCACCCGCGCGGTTTTCGAGAACTTCGAGACCTTTCGCGGCCTTCACCCGGCTTTCGCACCGCTGGAACGCGAGACGATGGTGGACGAGGGACTGTCGGCCCCCCTGCACCCGGGGGCCCAACGCTACTTCCGTGAAGCGGGGTTGATTGAATGAGCGAGACCAGGGGGACGACCGAACCCGCCACGGAATCGGCGGACAAGGCGGCCGAGACCGCCCAGGAACTGGAATCCGGCGCCCGTCATCCAGGACGCCCCACGCGCAGCCTGATCTGGCTGACTGCCGTGGCCTGGTCCCTGTTCCAGATCTGGATTGCCTCGCCCCTGGGCGACTGGCTGGACTTCTTCGTGGTCTCGGACACCGAGGCGCGCTCGATTCATCTTGCGTTTGCGGTATTCCTGGCCTACCTGCTGTTTCCCGCGATCCGTCCGGGCACTCGCCACGCATCCTGGCCACGTGCGATCGGCCTGATCTATGCCCTGGGCGGGCTGTCGCTGATGGTGCTCGGGACCTGGCAGCTACTGGGCCTGGAACGCCTGGCCGAGGTCTATGTGATCATCGGCCTGACCCTGCTGGTGATTGCGTTGCCACTATTGCGCGGCCGCGACCCCATCCACCACGTACCATTGACCGACTGGATGTTTGCGGCAATCGCGGCCTTCAGCGCGCTGTATCTGTATCTGTTCCACAGCGAGCTGGCCGATCGCCCGGGGGCCCCGACGGATGTCGACCTGATTGTGGCCGGGATCGGCCTGATCCTGCTGCTGGAGGCCACTCGTCGCGTACTGGGTCCGGCACTGACGATCATCGCCGCGATCTTCCTGTTCTACACCTTCGCCGGCCCGATCATGCCGGACCTGATTGCCCACCGCGGTGCCAGCTACCCGCGCGCGATGGCCCAGCAGTGGCTGTCCAACGAGGGCGTGTTCGGAATCGCGCTCGGGGTCTCGACCAGCTTCGTATTCCTGTTCGTACTGTTCGGCGCGCTGCTGGAACGAGCCGGCGCGGGCGACTACTTCATCCGGGTCGCCTTCTCCCTGCTGGGGCATCTGCGCGGTGGCCCGGCCAAGGCGGCGGTGATGGCCTCGGGGATGACCGGCGTTGTCTCGGGCTCGTCCATCGCCAACGTCGTCACCACCGGGACCTTCACCGTGCCGCTGATGAAGAGGATCGGCTTTGCACCACACAAGGCCGGGGCCGTGGAGGTCGCCAGTTCGGTGAACGGACAATTGATGCCACCGGTCATGGGGGCCGCTGCGTTCCTGATGGTCGAATACGTCGGCATCCCTTATGTCGAGGTCCTCAAGCACGCGATCCTTCCGGCCCTGATCGCCTATATCGCGCTGATCTACATCGTGCACCTGGAGGCGTGCAAGAACGGCATGGAGGGGCTCAAGCGCGCCACTGTCACCACCTGGCGGGGCCGCCTGATCAGCTTCGGGATCACTGTCTCCAGCCTGATCATCCTCGCCGCCGCGGTGTACTGGGGGCTCGGCTGGATCAAGGACGTGGCCGGCGACGCGGCCGCCTGGATCATCGCCGGTCTGCTGTTTACCGCCTACCTGGTGCTGCTGTGGATTGCTGCCCACGAGCCGGAAGCGGAGCCGCTGGATACCGAACGCCCCCTGCCGCGCGTGCTGCCCACGGTGCTGGGCGGCCTGCACTATGTGCTGCCCCTGGTGGTACTCGTCTGGGCCCTGGTCGTGGAACGCCTGTCGCCCGGGCTATCCGCCTTCTGGGCCGTTGCGTTCATGATCTTCATCGTGCTGACCCAGCGGCCGCTGGTGGCGCTGTTCCGGCGCCAGGGCCGGCTCGCCCAGGCGGCCTGGGTCGGCGTATGGGAGCTGTTCCAGGGATTCGAGACCGGTGCGCGCAACATGATCGGCATCGGTGTCGCGACCGCAGCGGCCGGGATCATTGTCGGCACCGTCGCGATGACCGGGGTCGGTCTGGTGCTGACAGATCTGGTCGACACCCTCTCCGGCGGCAACCTGCTAATGGTGCTGCTGCTGACCGCACTGATCAGCCTGGTGCTGGGCCTGGGACTCCCTACGACCGCGAACTACATCGTGGTCGCAACCTTGATGGCCCCGGTGATCGTCGAGCTGGGGGCACAGAACGAGATCCTGATCCCGCTCATTGCCGCACACCTGTTCGTGTTCTATTTCGGCATCATGGCGGACGTGACGCCACCCGTGGGCCTGGCCTCCTTCGCCGGTGCAGCTGTCGCGAAGGCGGACCCCATTCGCACCGGTCTGCAGGCCTTCGCCTACAGTCTGCGTACGATCGCACTGCCGTTCTTCTTCATCTTCAACAGCCAGTTGCTACTGATCGGTGTGGACAACGTGTTCCAGCTGACGCTTGTCTTCCTCGGTTCGCTGGCGGGTATCCTCGCGTTCACCGCGGCGACTCAGGGATGGTTCCTGACCCGCAACCGATACTGGGAGTCGGCACTTTTGCTGGTCACCGCAATCGTGCTGCTGGCCCCGACCGTGCTGATGGACCGAGTGGTCGATCCGTACGAACGCCTGCCGGCCGATCAGCTGTTCGAGGTGGTGGAAACCATCCCGGACCGCGACTCGCTGCGGGTGGAGGCCACCGGCATCGACCTGGAGGGCCGCGAAGTTACCCGTACCGTGATGTTCCCGCTGGGTGACCCGGATCTGGAGCCACGCGAACGCCTGGCCGATGCCGGGCTCGACGTAACCTTCGACGAGGACGCGGAAAAGGCTCGCATTCAGACGGTTGCTTTCGGCAGTCCGGCCGGGCGGGTAGGCTTGGAAGGTGGCTGGACGATTACCAGTGTGCTCGTGGAGACGGACCGTCCGAGCCCCTACTGGTGGTACCTTCCGGGTCTGCTGCCGGCACTGCTGGTGGCCTGGAACCAGCGCCGGCGCGAGCCGCCCACCGGGCCGACCGCGACGGCCCCCGCACTCAGCGCGTGAATCCCATCCCGACAGGACGACTGCACCATGGAACAACCAAGATATAGCTTCAACGTGGTCGTGAACGAATCGATGGATACGACCATTGAGCGCACGACGGCTGCACTGGGCGAGGAGGGCTTCGGCATCCTCAGCGAGATCGACGTAGCCGCCGCTTTCAAGAAGAAACTGGACCTCGACCATCGTCCCTACCGCATTCTCGGTGCCTGCAATCCGCACCTCGCCCGCCACGCCATCGAGGCCGATCCCAACATCGGGCTGCTTCTGCCCTGCAACGTCCTGGTGCAGGACAACCAGGACGGCACCTGCACGGTTGGTTTCATGGACCCGGTGGCAGTAATGAGCCTGGTCGACAAACCCGGTGTCGAAGCCCTCGCCAGCGATGTACGGGAACGTCTAGAGCGGGTGCGCCAGGCACTGGAAACCGGCTGAGTCACCCTCCCGTGACCGACACCAAGGACCATGCTGCTCCGCTCGCGGAGGCGATCCGCGAGGCCAGCGTGGCCGGGACACGAATTGCCCTGCGCGGTGGTCGCCAGCATGGTGAACAGAGCTTCCCCGATGGCCTCCCCTCCGGTGTACTCCAGCTGGAGACCCGAGAACACCGGGGTATCGTGACCCTGGAGCCGAGCGAACTGGTCGTCACCGTACGCAGCGGCACCCCCGTGGTCACCCTGGACCAAGCCCTGGCCGAGGTCGGCATGATGCTCCCCTTCGAGCCCGCGCTGGGTGCACCGGAATCCAGCGTCGGTGGCATGGTCGCGCTGGGGCTCTCGGGGCCACGCCGGCCATGGGCGGCTGCGCTGCGCGACGCGGTGCTGGGCACCCGGATCGTGAACGGGCGCGGCGAGATTCTGCAGTTCGGCGGGCAGGTTATGAAGAATGTCGCGGGCTTCGATGTTTCGCGCCTGATGTGCGGCAGCCTGGGCGGTCTTGGGCTGATCCTGGAGACAAGCTTCAAGCTGCTGCCACGACCGGCCTGCGAGCGCTACCTGCAACGCGAAGACGATGCCGAATCGTTCGTCGCGCGCTGCAGCGCCTGGGGGCGCACCGGGTGGCCGTTCTCGGGAATCGCCTGGCACGAGGGCGTCACCCATATCCGTCTTGGCGGCGGCGAGGAGGCGGTGGACGAGGCCATCCAGCGCATCGACGCAGAACCGGGCGACCCGGCCCGGGGCTTCTGGAACGGGCTCAGGGACCGCAGCCTGCCCTTTTTCGCTGACGAACTGGCTGCTAACGCCCGACTGTGGCGGATCAGCCTGCCACCGGCGACGGAACCACTCGCACTGACCGGCGAGTGGCTGATGAACTGGGGCGGTGCCGAACGCTGGCTGCGCACAACGGAATCCCCGGAGACGGTGCGCCGTGCGGTGACCGCGGCCGGGGGGCATGCCCGCCTGTGGTTGGGCGACGCCCCGGACGTGCCCCGACTGCACCCGCGCGGCGATGGTCTGGAGACTCTGGAAGGCCGTCTGCGCGAGGCCCTGGACCCGGACGGCGTCTTCTTCGCCCCCCTGCTGCCGAACCCCCGTGCCCGCCGGCCGCGCGCGACCTGAGCCATGGAGACCCGACTGCACGAACGCTTCGCGAACGATCCGGCCGCACGCATTGCGGAGGATGCGCTGCGCGCCTGCGTACACTGTGGCTTCTGCAACGCGACCTGCCCGACCTATCAGGAACTGGGCGACGAGGTCGACGGGCCGCGCGGGCGCATCTACCAGATCAAGGAAATCCTCGAGTCCGGCGAGGCCAACCCGACCGCGCGTACCCACCTGGACCGCTGCCTGACCTGCCTCAACTGCATGACCACCTGCCCTTCCGGGGTGGACTACAACCACCTGGTCGCCTATGGCCGGGAGGTGATCGAGCACGACCTCGACCGGAACTGGCGCGAGCGGGCCCTGCGTGGTCTGCTGGCCCGGGCCCTGCCCGCACGCTGGCCGTTCCGAATGGCCCTGGGGCTGGGGCGCCTGGTGCGCCCCGCCCTGCCCGCGACCCTGCGCCGCCGGGTACCCGAGCGACAGGACGCCAAAAAAGCGACGCAACCGGCCCCTTCGCAAGCGCTGGAAGGCTTTCCCCACGGGCGCATCCTGCTGCTGGCTGGCTGCGTGCATGACGCGATTGACGCGCGCACCAACGCCTCGCTGAAGAACCTGCTGGGGCGCCTCGGCATCGACGTCGTGGAAATCGCTGAAACGCGTTGCTGCGGCGCGGTCGAACATCACCTGGCGTTCGAGGAGCGCGCCCGGCAACGGGTGCGCGCCAACCTCGACGCCTGGAAAGGCGTGCTCGATCAGGGCGTGGACGCAGTGGTCAGCACCGCCAGTGGCTGTAGCGTAATGCTGCGCGACTACGGCCACCTGCTGGCTGGCGACCCCGACTACGCGGAACGCGCACGCACCGTTTCCGAGTGCGTACGCGACCCGGTGGAGCTGTTCACCCCGGCTGCCATCCAGACGCTGGGCATTCGAGCGCCGCAGGGCCACGACCCGATCGCCTGGCACGCCCCCTGCACCCTGCAACATGGCCAGCGCCTGGCCGGGCACGTAGAGCCGCTTCTGCAGGCGGCCGGCTTCGAGCTGACACCCGCAGCCGAGCCTCACCTGTGCTGCGGCTCGGCAGGGACCTACTCGATCACCCAGCCGACCATGGCCGCCCGACTGCGTACCCGCAAGCTGGGCAACCTGGAGGCCGCCGCGCCCGCGCGCATCGTGACCGCCAACGTCGGCTGCCAGACGCATCTCCAGTCCGGGACCGACACCCCGGTCGAGCACTGGCTGACGCTGCTCGAGCGCCATTGCCCGACAACTCCCGCCGGTGCGTAGGGGCGCTTGCCCGGGCCCCTGCGGCGAACTAGATTCCCCCTTTTCCAATCCGGTAGACGCATCCATGCAGGCAAAATCCTTTCTCCCCCCGCAGCGCACCCTGATGGGCCCCGGCCCCTCCGACGTGAACCCGCGCGTGCTGAGCGCGATGAGCCGCCCGATCATCGGCCATCTGGACCCGGTGTTCGTCGGCATGATGGAGGAGATGAAGGGCCTGCTGCAGTACGCGTTCCAGACCAACAACGCACTGACCCTGCCGGTCTCCGCCCCCGGCTCCGCCGGCATGGAGACCTGCTTCGCCAACCTGGTGGAGCCGGGCGACAAGGTGATCGTCTGCATCAATGGCGTATTCGGCACGCGCATGAAGGAGAACGTTGAGCGCTGCGGCGGCACCGCCGTGGTGGTCGAGGATGACTGGGGCGCCCCGGTCTCCCCGGACAAGGTCGAGGACGCACTGAAGGGCAACCCGGACGCGAAGATCCTGGCCTTCGTGCATGCCGAGACCTCCACCGGAGCCTGCTCCGATGTCGAGACCCTGTGCCGGATGGCCCGCGAACACGACTGCCTGACCATCGTGGACGCCGTCACCAGCCTGGGCGGCAGCCCGCTGAAGGTCGACGACTGGGGCGTGGATGCGATCTACTCCGGCAGCCAGAAGTGCCTGTCCTGCACCCCGGGTCTGTCGCCGGTCAGCTTCAGCCAGCGCGCGGTGGAGCGCATCCAGGCGCGCAGCCACAAGGTGCAGAGCTGGTTCCTCGACCTGAACCTGGTGATGGGCTACTGGGGTGGTGGCGGCAAGCGCGCCTACCACCACACCGCGCCGATCAACGCCCTTTACGCGCTGCACGAGTCGCTGGTCATCCTCGCCGAGGAAGGCCTGGAGAACAGCTGGGACCGCCACGCCCGCCACCACGCGGCACTGCGCGCGGGCCTCGAGGCGATGGGCCTGACGTTCCTGGTCGACGAGGCCCACCGCCTGCCGCAGCTCAACGCCGTACACGTCCCCGAAGGCGTAGACGAGGCCGCCGTGCGTTCGGAGCTGCTGGAGCGCTACAACCTCGAGATCGGCGCCGGGCTCGGCCCCTATGCCGGCAAGGTCTGGCGCATCGGCCTGATGGGCCATGGTGCGAACGAGCGCAACGTGTCGCTGTGCCTGTCCGCGCTGGAGGCGGTACTGGCCGACATGGGCGCGGTGAAGCCGGGCCAGGCCCTGGCCGCCGCCCGTGCGAGCTACAAACAAGCGTAGGGCCAGACAGACCGCCCGAGCCGATAACGAACCTGCGGGAGACGCAACATGACGCTTTCCGAACTGCTGCAGTACCTGGACGAGAACATGGATGGGGTCTTCCTGGACGGCGACCCCGCCAGCACCCTGGAAAAGGCCCGTGCAGGCCAGCACCGCAACCCGATCGCGGCCGAGGTGCTGACCACGCTGATGGACGGTGCCGGTGCCGACGGCCCGGACACCACCCTGGAGCGTGCCGAGGCGGTAAAGGCCATCGGCCCGCTGCGGCTGAAGTACATGGCCGACGACGCCCCGGTCGAGGGCTTCCGCCTGGTCGAGAAGACCATCGTCACCATCGACGCCGCCTACAACGACGAGGCCCTCTCCTCGCGCGGCTGACACCCCTCGGCCCAGTCATCCTCCCGGATCATCGCTTCACCGCCTCCGGGTCAGGGCTGCCTGGTTCGGCGGGTAGAACCGGGTTGTGTCGCGTGCTGACCCTTGCGGTCAGTGCGCCTTTCTTCTTCGCTTCGCGGCGGGTGGATCCAGAGGCTTTGCAGGAAGCCCCAGTCGGTCGACGATCGCGGACCGCGAGGCCTCGGCCAGCGAGCGACGATCCTCGTCAGCGGTTTCGATAGGCTCCAGGAAATGCACCCGCACCCGTGTCTCGCGGCGGCACAGCAGGCGCCAGGCGTTGGCAAGCAGGCGGTCGTCGTCGGCGTAGGCAACCGGGACCGGGCCGCCCTCGGGGCGCTCGTAGTCCAGCGCTACCGGCTGCACCGGATGGCCGTTCTCGGCCACCGCGGCAAACAGGCGCGGGTGGAAGCGGCGCACGCCCTGCCCGCGACTGGTCGTCCCTTCCGGGAACACCACGAAGTGCCGACCCTCGTCGAGGCCCTCGCGCATGGCCTCGATGTGGGCGTTGGCCTCGCCCGCGCCACGGCGGATGAAACGCGTGTCATGCTGCCGCGCCAGCCAGCCGATCACCGGCCAGCGGGCAATCTCGTCCTTGGACAGAAAGCATGGATCCACGGCCGCACCGATCAACGGGATGTCCAGCCAGGAAACGTGGTTGGCGACCACCAGCGAGGCCCGTTCCGGCGGAGTACCGGTCGGGCGGAAACGCACGCCCGCCAGCCACAGCGCACGGTCGTACCAGTCGCGGCGGATGCGGCTGCGCGTCTCGAAGTCATCACCCCGGCGCGACATGCGCCAGGTCAGCCAAACGCCCTTCAGCAGGTGCAGGAGAATGCGCATCAGCCTACCCGATGCCCGCAGGTTTCCCATCATGTTGCGATCCCTGGCTGGCGAATGCGTGGCCGCACCCGGAAAACATCAATCCTGGTCCTGGCGGCCCACAAGACCCCTGTCCGAGAGCCACCACGCCCCTGCGAGCAGGCCATGCAGGTCAGCCGCAACGGGTTCTTTACGGGAGCTGGCCGGTATAGACGCCGGATTCCACCGGCAGGTCCTCGGCCTCCCAGCCCTTGATGCCGCCGGCCACGTTCACGACCTGGCCGAAGCCCATTTCGCGCAGGCGCTGCACTGACATCGCGGCACGTCCGCCCGTGGCGCACATCACGGCCACCGGCTTCTCGCGGGCGTTGACCAGCGCATCGATGCGATGCGGGGTGTTCGGGTCCGCCGCGCCTTCCAGCAGGCCGCGCGGGATCAGGAGCGAGTTCGGCACATGGACCTTTTCGTATTCGTACGGTTCGCGCACGTCCACCAGCAGCCAGTCCTCGCCGGCCTCCATCTTCTCGGAGAGCTCCTCCGGGGAGATCTCCTCGACGTGCTGGCGCGCCTCGGCGACGAAATCCATCAACTTCTTCTCGCTCATTCGAACCTTCCCTTTTGCAATGATCTGGATGTTTTTGTGGGAGCCTGCTTGCGGGGCTGACCCATTCTACTGTGGGTGCGCGACCAGGCGTTTCAACCCGGTGAGAGCGCGTTGTCCAGCGCCGCGGGGTCGGTTACCGGCGCCTCGCAGTGCAGGCCGCGGCAGAGATAGGCGCACACGCCGCTCTCCGGCGGCACCTTCTCCGCCAGGGCGGACGGCAGGTCGTCGGCCTCGCCCGCGATGGCGAAGCCCCATGCCGGATGGCCCTGTGAACGCAGGCGCTGCTGCCAGGCCGGCAACTCGTCCGCCTTGCCGCGCAGCACGACCAGCGGCGGCGGCTGATGATGCATGTCCAGTGCGATCAGCAGGCTCATGTGCCCCAGCGGGGCCTGCTCGATCATCGGCCCCGCGTTGGCCAGCGTGCGCTCGGCGGCCTCCAGATAGCGCGGCTCGGCCAGCAGGAAACCGAGCTTCTGCAAGGCCTGCGCGGCAATGCCATTGCCGGCGGCCATCGCATCGTCGGCGTAGACCTTGGGCCGCTGGATCAGCGCCTCGTGATCACGCGCGGTGTAGAAGAAGCCGCCGTACTCGGCATCCTCGAAGTCGGCCAGCAGGGCCTCCGCCAGGGTCGTCGCCCAGCCGAGCAGGTCGCTGTCCCATTCGGCCTCCAGCAGCGCCAGCGTGGCCTCCAGCAACAGGGCATGGTCGTCCAGATAGGCGCGCGGCTGCTCACTGGTCGCCCCCTCGCGGTAGCTGGCGAACAGCCGGCCGTCGCGCCAGAGCCGTTCGCGCACCGCATCCATCGCCGCGCGGGCGAGTCCCAGCCAGTCGGGTCGTTCGAGCGCGCGCGCCGCGCGGGCGAGCCCGGTGATCATCAGCGCGTTCCAGGCGCCCAGGATCTTGTCGTCGCGATGCGGCCGCACGCGCTGCTCGCGCGCGGCCAGCAGGCGCTCGCGAGCACGGCCAAGGCGCATTTCCGCCTCGGACTCGTCAATGCCCAGGGCATCGGCCACGGTCGCAATCGGCGCGACCTCGTGCAGGTGCCAGCGACCCTCGAAGTTGGCCGGGCCGTTCAGCCCCCATACCCGGCTGGCAACCGCCCACTCGTCCTCCGCCAGCAGGCCCTCGACCGTCTCCGGATCCCAGACGTAGAAGCGGCCTTCCTCACCCTCGGAATCGGCATCGAGGCTGGAGTAAAACGCGCCGGAGGGGTCGCGCATCTCGCGCTCCAGCCAGGCGACCGTCTGGTCGGCCACGCGCCGTGCACGGTCGTCACCGGCGGCCGCACGCTCGGCATACAAGCCCAGCAGCGGCCCGTTGTCGTAGAGCATCTTCTCGAAGTGCGGGATCATCCAGCGCGCATCCACCGAGTAGCGGCAGAAGCCGCCGCCGACCTGGTCGAAGATCCCGCCGGCGGCCATCGCCGCGAGCGTCCGCTCGAGCATGCGGTCGGCCTCGGCATCATCGTGGCGCGCGGCGTGCCAGGCCAGCCATTCGAGGCTGGCCGGGTGCGGGAACTTGGGTGCGTCGCCGAACCCCCCGAATTGCGCGTCGAAGGTCTGCGCGAGTTCCGCGCGCGCCTTGTCCAGCACGGCGATCGCCGGGATCGCCCCGCCCGCCGGACGGTAGATGCGTGCCAGCGCCTGCTGCAGGGATTCATTCTGGCGCTGGATCTCGTCCGGGTGCTCCGCGAGGAAATCGGCCACCCGGTTCATCAGGTCGACGAACGACGGAAGCCCGTGACGCGGCGTACTGGGAAAGTACGTCCCGGCAAAGAACGGCACCTGGTCGGGGGTCAGGAACACCGTCAGTGGCCAGCCACCCGGGCGCTGGGACAGCAGCATGTGGGCGTTCTGGTAGATGCGATCGAGGTCCGGGCGCTCCTCGCGGTCCACCTTGATGTTGATGAAGCGACGGTTCATCACCTCGGCGGTGGCCGGGTCCTCGAACGATTCGTGCGCCATCACGTGACACCAGTGACAGGCGGAGTAGCCGATCGACAGCAGGATCGGCTTGTCCTCGCGGCGGGCACGCTGCAGCGCCTCCTCGCCCCACGGGTACCAGTCCACCGGGTTGTCGGCATGCTGCAGCAGGTACGGGCTGCTGGCTCCAACCAGTCGGTTCATCGCGCGACCTCCCTGGAAATCGGATTCGCCCCGGCGGGTACAGGTGCAAGCCAGGGCCAGGCCGGGTAGCATGTGCAGCCGATTTTCCATCCGCAAGCGACCATGCCCACGCACCCGTTTATCGATCCGGTAGCCCTGTCGCTGGGCCCACTGACCCTGTACTGGTACGGGCTGATGTACCTGATCGGCTTCGTGGCCTTCTGGGCACTGGGGGCCTGGCGTGCGCGCACACAGGGCTGGGCGCCCCTGCAGCCGGTACAGGTCGGCGACCTGCTGTTCTGGGGCGCGATCGGCGTGATCATCGGCGGGCGTCTGGGCTATGCCCTGTTCTACAACCTGGATGCGACGCTGGCCGACCCGATCAGCCTTTTCCGCGTCTGGGAGGGCGGCATGGCCTTCCACGGCGGGCTGGTCGGGGTGCTGGTGACCGCCTGGCTTTATGCGCGCCGTCTCGGGGTGGGCTTCTTCCGGCTGACAGATTTCATTGCCCCGCTGGTGCCGATCGGCCTGGGCGCAGGGCGCATCGGCAACTGGATCAACGGCGAACTGTGGGGCAAGCCCACCGACCTGCCCTGGGCGATGATCTTCCCGGCCGCGGACTACGTGCCACGCCACCCGTCACAGCTCTACCAGGCGTTCCTTGAAGGACTGGTGCTGTTCGTGGTGCTGTGGATCGTCTCGCGTCATCCGCGCCGCACGGGGCTCGTCTCCGGGCTGTTCCTGACGCTCTACGGCGGCTTCCGCTTCCTGGTCGAATTCGTGCGCGTGCCGGATGCACATATCGGCTATCTGGCCTTCGACTGGCTGACACTCGGCCAGGTCCTGAGCCTGCCGGTCATCCTGTTCGGGATCGGTCTGATCCTCTGGTCACGCAAGAACGCCGTGCCAGAATCCCGACCGGCCAGCGAGAACCCCTGACATGCAGCAATACCTCGACCTCGTCCGCCATATTCGCGAGCACGGCACCGACCGCCCGGACCGTACCGGCACCGGCACGCGTTCGGTGTTCGGCTACCAGATGCGCTTCGACCTGGCTGCGGGCTTTCCGCTGGTCACCACCAAGCGCACGCACCTGCGCTCGGTGATCCACGAGTTGTTGTGGTTCATCCGCGGCGAGACGAACATCGGCTATCTCAAGGAACACAAGGTCCGCATCTGGGACGAGTGGGCCACCGAGCACGGCGACCTGGGCCCGATCTACGGGGCGCAGTGGCGCAACTGGGCCGGGCACGACCAGCTGGCCGAACTGGTGGACAACCTGAAGCAGCGCCCCTACTCGCGGCGCCACATCATCAGCGCCTGGAACGTGGCCGACCTGCCGGACGAGTCCGTCTCGCCACAGGAGAACGCGAACGCCGGGCGCATGGCGCTGGCACCCTGCCACACCCTGTTCCAGTTCTACGTCGCCGACGGCAGGCTATCCTGTCAGCTCTACCAGCGCAGCGCCGATGTCTTCCTGGGCGTGCCATTCAACATCGCCAGCTATGCCCTGTTCACGCACATGCTGGCGCAGGTGGCCGGCCTGGAACCGGGCGACTTCGTACACACCTTCGGCGACGCCCACCTGTATCACAACCACGAACAGCAGGTGAACGAACTGCTGGGCCGCGACCCCCTGCCGCTGCCCAACCTGCACCTGAATCCCGAAGTCACCGACCTGTTCGCCTTCACCTTCGACGACATCGAGGTACGCAACTACCAGTCGCACCCGCCGATCAAGGCGCCGGTGGCGATCTGATGGCGACACCCGAGATTCACCTGATCGTCGCGCTGGACCCGGACCATGTGATCGGGCGCGACAACGATCTGCCCTGGCATCTGCCGAAAGACCTGCAGCACTTCAAGCGCGTGACCAACGGGCACCCGATGATCATGGGACGGCGCACGTTCGAGTCCATCGGCCGCCCCCTGCCGAAACGCCGCAACCTGGTACTGACGCGCCAGGCGGACTGGCAGACGGACGGCGTGGAGGTCTATCCGGATCTGGACAGCGCCCTGGCCTCCATCCCCGAGGGTCCGGCCTTCGTGATTGGCGGTGCCGGGCTGTTCGCCGAGGCCCTGCCCCGGGCCTCGGTGCTGCACCTGACACGCGTGCACGAACCCCATGCCGGGGACACCTGGTTCCCGGCCATCAACCCCGATGACTGGGACCGCGTCTGGTCCGAACGCCACGAGTCGGACGACCGCCACGCCTGCTCCTTCACCTTCGAGCGCCTGGAACGCCGCTGACGCCCGTACGTCCCCTCACCCGGATCAGCGCCAGGGCGGGTCCACGCCCTCGACCCGGTATTCGCGGCCCAGCGCGCGCAGCAGACTGAAGCAGCAGAACACCAGGATGATCGCCACCGGCAACCCGGCGGTCAGGGAACCGGTCTGCAGGCTGTCCAGCGCGCGCTCGCCGCCGACGATCAGCAGCGTCGCGGCCACCGCGCCCTCGGTAATCCCCCAGATCACCCGCTGGCGCTTCGGCGAGTGCTTCGAACCGCGCGAGATCAGCGCATCCACCACGTAGGTTCCGGAGGCCGACGAGGTGATGAAGTAGGTCGCGATCAGCAGGGTCGCCACGCCGGAGGCGATCGTGGTCCAGGGCAGCTGCGCGAGGGTCGCGTACAGCGCCACGGTGGTGTCCTCGGCGACCGCCGCTGCGATACCCGCGCCGTCGTCGAACAATTCCATGTGCAGCGCGGTGCCGCCGAAGATCGCCATCCAGGCGAACACGAACAGGCTGGGCAGGGCGAGCACGCCGACGATGAACTCGCGGATCGTGCGCCCGCGCGAGATACGCGCGATGAAGATGCCAACGAACGGCGACCAGGCGATCCACCACGCCCAGTAGAACATGGTCCAGTCCTTCTGCCACTGCGAGCCGCCAATGGCGTCGGTGTGCAGGCTGAGCTGGATGATCTGCTGCAGATAGCCGCCGGTGGAGTCGAGGAAGAAGCGCAGGATGAACAGCGTGGGCCCGGCGATCAGCACGAACAGCATGAAGCTGACCGCCAGCACCAAGTTGAACACGCTGACCCACTTCAGCCCGCGATCCAGCCCGGAGATCACCGACAGCACCGCCACCGCAGTGATCACGGTGATGATGCCCACCTGCCACCAGTGCGAGACCGGCATGTCGACCAGCACGTTGAGCCCGGTATTGAGCTGCATCGCCCCGAACCCCAGCGAGGTGGCCAGCCCGAACAGGGTGCCGAACACCGCGAGGATGTCGATCACATGCCCGATCGGACCGTAGATGCGGTCTCCCAGCAGCGGATAGAAGATCGAGCGGATGGTCAGCGGCAGGCGTTGACGGAAGCTGAAATAGGCCACCGACAGACCCAGTACCACGTACACCGCCCAGGCGTGCAGGCCCCAGTGGAAGAAGGTGTAGACCATCGCCTGGCGCGCGGCCGCGTCGGTCTCGCCATCGCCGGTCGGCGGGTGCTGGTAGTGCAGGATCGGCTCGGCCACGCTCCAGAAGACCAGCCCGATCCCCATGCCGGCGGAGAACAGCATCGCGAACCAGGCAGCGAAGCCGAACTCCGGCCGGTCGTCCGGCTGCCCCAGCCGGATCACGCCATAGCGGCTGAAGCCCAGCCAGATCAGAAAGCCGAGGAAGAAGGTCACCACCAGCAGATAGCCCCAGCCGAGGTACTCGGTGATGAAGCCGTGGATGGAGGCGAACACCTCGCTGGCCGTGGACGGGAAGATCACCCCGAAGGCGACGAATACCACCACCATGATCGCGGAGGCGGTGAACACCGTCGGGTTCACCGTGGCGAAGAAGGCCTCCGGGCGATAGTGGCTCATGCCGCGGTCTCCCCGCGGGCGGGATCAGGCCGGATCATCGGGATCCGCGTCCTCGTCCGCGGAGCACAGCGCCCCGGTGAGATCCGCCTCGTCCAGTACGTGCCCCTCGGCCGAGGCATCGAACTGGCTGCGGGTCGCCCCCGCATCCAGGTCCAGCTCGGCATCCAGCGCCAGCAGGCGGAAGCGGTAGTGATGACAGCCCTCCGGCGGCACCGGGCCGAGGTAGCCGACCTTGCCGAAGGCATCCATCCCCACGCGCCCCTCGCGCGGCAGGTGCAGGGCATCCACGCAATGCGTGTCGGGTGGCAGGTTCCAGACCAACCAGTGGGTGACCTCCCCCAGCGGCGAATCCAGATCCTCCAGAATCAGCGCGAGGCTGCGCGCGCCCGCCGGCACATCGCGAATCTCCAGCTGGGGCAGCTCGTTGGCATCCCGCGCCGAGACCTCGATCGGCATCCGCTCTCCATCGGCAAACGCCGGACTGCTCAATCGCATGGCCCGCACCCTCCTCCATGGCCCGGTTACAGGCTCGCCCGCGGCCGGGGGCGGGTCAAGCCGTCAAGGAGACGCTGATTGAATCGCGCGTCCGCGTTGGTGCCCCCTGTTTTCCGAGACAAGGCGCGTCGTGCAGCGGGTAGTGGTTCTACCTGCAAGCGGCGCAACGCAGGATCGGGGAACAGGGGGCACCAACCCCAAAGGGGCTCGGCCGCCCGTTGTTGATGAAAAAACGGGCGCGCGCACGGCGTTGCGGCTCCCTTGTGCAGAATGACTGCACGGCGGTCACCGCGCCTTGTGCGCACGCAAAAGCGACTCGAGCGCGGACGCGCGATTCAATCAGCGTCTCCTTAACCCCAACAATCCGGGGTCAGATTGATCGGGATCAAGTCCGGACGTTTTGACTGCCCATTGCACCCGCGTCCCGCGTACACTTCTCCTCATGGCACAACTGACCTTTCAGGGGGCGACCGGCGAGGTCACCGGATCGCGTTATCTCCTCGAGACCGACGACGCCCGCATTTTGCTGGAATGCGGCATGCACCAGGGCAACAGCGATGCGGACGAGGCGAACCGCGCCTCGCTCGCGGAGCTGGCGGAAAGCCTCGACGCGGTGGTCCTGTCGCACGGACATCTGGATCACTCGGGGCTCCTGCCCAAGCTGGTACGCGACGGCTACCGCGGTCCGATCTACTGCACGCCGGGCACCGAGGAGCTGCTCGAGATCATGCTCGAGGATGCCGCGTTCGTGATGAGCAAGGACATCGAGTGGGAGAACAAGTGGCGCCGGCGGGCGGACAAGCCGCTGGTGGAGCCGGTCTACGACATCGATGATGTCGCCACCACCCTCGGGCTGTGCGAGGCCGTGCCCTACGGCCAGGCGCGCAAGATCGCGGGCGGGATCGGCCTGACCTTCCGCGATGCCGGGCACATCCTCGGTTCCGCGATCGTGGACCTGATCGTGCCCTCCGGCGGGCGCGACCGGCACCTGGTGTTCTCGGGCGATCTCGGCAATGACGACGCCGTGCTGATGCACGAGCCCGCGCGCCCGGAACACGCCGACCATGTGCTGCTGGAGAGCACCTACGGCGACCGCGACCACCGCCCGATGGAGGAGACGGTCGAGGAGTTCGCGCAGGTGCTGGCCGAGGCCGACGAGAGCGGCGGCAACGTGCTGATCCCGGCCTTCGCGGTCGGCCGCACCCAGGAGATCCTTTACCACCTGAGCATGTTGCACCACGCCGGGCGCCTGCCGCAGCAGAAGGTCTTCCTCGACAGCCCGATGGCGATCAAGGTCACCGAGCTGTACACCCGCCTGCGGCGGACGCTGGACCCGGAGGACATGGACCGGCTGCACCAGGCCGCGAATGGGGATCCGGCTGCCTACCTGCCCGGGCTGCAGGTCTGTCGCACGGTGGAAGAATCCATGTCGATCAACCGCATCACCGGCGGCGCGATCATCATCGCCGGCTCCGGGATGTGCAATGGCGGGCGCATCCGTCACCACATGAAGTACAACCTGTGGCGGCGCGAGGCCCATCTGGTGATCGTCGGATTCCAGGCCTCCGGTACACTCGGGCGGCGTCTGGTGGACGGCGCCGAGAAGGTCAAGCTGCTGGGCGACGAGGTCGCGGTGAACGCGAAGGTCCACACCCTGGGCGGCTTTTCCGCCCACGCCGGGCGCAGCCAGCTGCTCGAATGGGCACGCGGCTTTCAGGACCAGCCGGTGTTCCATCTGGTCCACGGCGAGCCGGAGGCGCGCGAGGCCCTGGCCGCAGGCCTGCGCGACGAGCTGGGGGCCGAGGCGCATGTACCCGCCTTTGGCGAGACCATCACCCTGTAACCCCGCACCCCCACAGCCGCGATGCCGGAGGCCGAAGCCGTCAGCACCTACGCCCTGATCGCCGGCTTCCTCGGCGGTCTCGGGCTGTTCCTGCTCGGCATGACCCTGCTGACCGACGGCCTGAAGACCGCCGGCGGCAAGGCGCTGCAGCACATCCTCGGGCAGTGGACCCGTACCCGGCCGCGCGCCCTCGCCTCGGGCATGGGCGTGACCGCACTGGTGCAGTCCTCCAGCGCGGTCACAGTCGCCACCATCGGCTTCGCCAACGCCGGCCTGCTGACGCTCGGACAGTCGGTCTGGGTGATCTTCGGCTCCAACGTCGGCACCACCATGACCGGCTGGCTGGTCGCGCTGATCGGCTTCAACATCCGCATCGAGGCCTTCGCCCTGCCGGCGATCGGCATCGGCGCCCTGCTCTACCTGTTCATGAAGGCCGCGCGGCCGCGCTATCTAGGCCTGGCCCTGGCCGGCTTCGGCCTGCTGTTCTTCGGCATCGACGTACTGCGCGAGGCCTTCGAGGGGCTCAGTGCCACCTTCGACCTGGGCGCGCTGGCCCGCCCCGGCTTCCTCGGGCTGGTCATCATGGTCGGGATCGGCGCGCTGCTGACGGTGCTGATGCAGAGCTCCTCGGCCTCCATGGCCATGGCCCTGACCGCCGCGATGAGCGGCGCGGTACCGCTGGAAGCGGCCGCCGCGGCCGTGATCGGCGCCAACCTCGGCACCACGGTCAAGGCGCTGCTGGTGGTGATCGGTGCGACCCCGAACGCCAAGCGCGTCGCCGCAGCCCATGTGATCTTCAACGGCCTGACCGCGATCGTCGCCCTGCTGATCCTGCCCTGGTTCCTAGCGGCGATCGCCTGGATCTGGGGCAGCACTGGCGAGGCCCCGGCCCCTGCGGTGCTGCTGGCGCTGTTCCACACCGCGTTCAACCTGCTCGGCGTGGCGCTGATGATCCCGGTCGCCCCGCCGATGATCCGCTGGCTGCAGACTCGCTTTCGCACCATCGAGGAAGACATCGCCCGGCCCCGGTATCTGGACCGCAGCAGTTCCGGGGTACCGGATCTTGCCCTGCAGTCGCTGATCCAGGAGACCGAACGCCTGGCCGACATCGGCCACTCGATGGCACGCGAGGCCCTGCAGACCGCGCCGCCGGCGGCCGGCATCCTCGACCGCCGGCGCCTGGCCGCGGAGCAGCTGACCCAGGCCATCGCCGACTTCGCGGCAAACACAGCCAACCACCCGATGCCGGAACAGGTCGGCCATGGCATCGCCGAGGCCGTACGCATCGCCCGCTACCACCGCGAGGTCGCCATACTGGCCGACGACATCGCCGACCTGCGTCGCCAGTCCAGCGGCGAGGAGCGGCCGATCGTGACCGAACAACGCCGCGCCTGGCAGGAACAGGCGATCCGCGCCCTGGACCTGTGCAACCTGGAGGCGGACGATGGCGACAACGGGCATGATCTGGCCGCCGCCGAGGCCGTGGACACGGTGGAAACCACCTACGCCGAACTGAAGGCCGCCCTGCTACGCGAAGGAACCTTTGGCTCGCTGAGCATGGCCGAGATGGAACGCCAGCTGCGGATCATCAGCATGGCGCGGCGCCTGGTCACCCAGGCAGCCAAGGCGCGTCGCCATACCGAGGCCCTGAGGGCTCAGATACGGGGCCTGCGGAAGACCCTGACGGAAGAGGACGCATGATCGAGCAGGAAACACTGCAGGATGCCATCGCAAATCGCCGCGCCGAGGCTCTGACCTTTGACGGGCTGGAATACGCCCGATTGCTGGAGCCGGTAAATCACTACCCCCGCGGGTCCGTGGTGCTGCCGGATGGCTCGGTGGTGCCCGGGTACCCGTCGATCGGGCGCATTCAGTCTCTGGAGGCCGGACTTCCCCGCCAGTTCGACCAGCCCTTCTGGGCGGAGGAGAAGATCGACGGCTTCAACGTGCGCATCCTGCGCTGGCAGGGACGCGTCTATGCCTTCAGCCGCGGTGGCTACGTCTGCGCATTCAGCAGCGACCGGGTGACGGATTTCATGGACCCGGCGATCTTCGATGCCGAACCCGACCTGATCCTGTGCGCGGAGATCGCCGGGCCGGATACACCCTACCTGGAGGGCTCCACACCCCGGGTCGCCCACGATGTGGGCTTGTTCGTGTTCGATCTGATGCGCCTGGGTCAACCCGGTTTCGTTTCCCAGCCAGAGAAATTCTCCCTGATCGAGCACCACGCCCTGCCCCCGGCTCCGCTGCACGGGCAGTTCACCCCACGCGACACCAAGCCACTCGGACGGTTGATTCAACAACTGGACGAAGAAGGTGCCGAGGGACTGGTGCTGAAGACTGCGGACGGGCAGCACCGGGCCAAGTATGTCACCGGGAGTTCCTGTGTCTCCGATATCCGGGTGTGCGCAGAACAGCTGCTGGATCTGCCGCCCGAATACTTCACCAACCGCCTGACACGCCTGGCGATTTTCCTGTCCGAGCACCCGGACCAGCATCATGCCGATCTCGAACAGACACTGGGACAGGCGTTTTTGTCAGGGCTCTATGGCGCGGTCGCGCAGCACCGTCGACAGGGGCATGTCGGCCATCGCTATCGCTGCCGCTTTCGCGAACATACCAACGCATTGCATTTCATGAAGCACATGCGCACCACGGGCGGGCGTCACGTGAGCTTTGCCGACGATTCGCCGCGACAGGAGGATGGATACTGGGTACTGGAATTCGAGCGCCAGTTCGACCGCATCACCGGTACACTGGCCTCCGCCCTGGCCGGTGACCGCCAGTACGACTGACCCGGGCGCCGAGTCAAGCGCCGGGGCGCTCCATGTCCGAAAGGTTCTCCATCACCCGGCGCAGGTAGTCGGCCGTGACGAGCTTGATCCCCATGCGATTGCCCAGCTTGCGCATGCCCTCATCGGCGCTGGCGAGTTCTGCATCCAGCTCCATGGCCAGCAGGACGGCGTCGACATCCTCGCGCGAATCTACCAGCCCCTTACGCATGGCCTCGCGAAATCGTTCGCGCAGCTGGGTGATGAGTTCCGGTCGGAGTGAGTCGGCCGCACCCGCCTGGCGGGTGTGCTCCTCGGCAATGCGGAGCCCGCGGTCGATGCGCGTGCGCACCTCGTCGATGAATTCGTAGAGGATGTCGCTCGGCAGCGTCAGCGCGAAGCGGCGGGGAGAACGTACCCAGACCACGGTCTCGAAATCCGGAGCCAGGGCCTCGAGATCGCGCATGCCCCGAAACTCCTCGTACACCGACAGCGGCATGTAGAACTCGGCCGGGCAGTCCCGCGCCAAATGCAAAAAGGTCCTCAGGATGTCTTCCGGGTCCGCACCGAACTGACCCGCCACATGCGGGTTGGTGAACACGCTGGTATCCAGCACAAAGCGGCGCATCACGACCTCCTGTCGGGTTCTTTCTCCATCATCGGCGGCGGGCGGAAACCCGTCAACCAGGGACACCCGTCCGATCGGCGTCAGGGGCACCCTGTGGCATAATCGCGCCTGATCTCCCAGCCCACAGGGACAACCCTTGGCTACCCGCGCGGAAGTGGAAAAATTCCTCGAGCGCCTGCGCTCGGATCTGGAACGTCAGCAGATCGATATCCCGACGCTGCCGGACATCTCCGTGCAGGCGCTGTTCATCGTGCAGGACGATTCCAGTTCCATCGCCGATCTGGTGAACCTGATCTCTCGTGATACGGCGCTGGCCACGCGGCTGGTGCGCCATGCCAACAGCCCCGCCTATCGGGGACTAAGTCGCTGTGCAACCATCCGTTCCGCGGTGACCCGCCTGGGGATGGAACGTGCGCGCCAGACCATCATCGCCCTGTCGATGAAAGAGGTGTTTCAGAGCGGCAACGACATGATCCGGCAGCGCATGGAGGCGTTGTGGAACCACAGCCTGGAGGTGGCGATCATCAGCTACCTGCTGGCCCGCCGGCATCCCCATCTGGACCCGGACACCGCCCTGCTCGCAGGCCTGGTGCACGACATCGGCATGATCCCGATCCTGCGCCGTGCGGAGAAGACACCGGAGATCTACGAGGACCCGCGTGCCCTGCAGGCGGCGGCGGATGCTGCGCATGTCGCGATCGGCCGCGCGATGCTGAAGTACTGGAATTTCGAGCCCGACATCATCCGCGCGGTCGCCGATCACGAGAATCTCCAGCGCGAGTCAGAGGCCGAAACCCCCATCAGCTACAGCGACATCGTGCAGGCCGCGAACATCGAAAGCCACGCCGGCACTCGGCACTACCTGGCCCACATCGACCGTGAGGGGGTCGCCGCATTGCGTCGTCTAGCCCCGCGTTCGCCTCGCCGCGAACTGGAATGGGAAAACGACGCGATCGGGCTGGAACACGTCAACCAGATCATCGAATAGCGGCAAGGCACCACCGCTTCCTGCGGAACGCAGTACCACGCGGATGGTCTTCTCTTACAGTACCCTGCCAGGGATGTTCCGCTGATGACGCTCCAACTGGTGTATGTCAGCCGCGCGGCCTTCGCGCCCCACGAGCATGAGGCCCTGGGCATCGAGCCCGAGGTCGGGCGGATCTTGCTGCAATCGCGTCAGAACAACCCGCACGCGGGTATCGTCGGTGCCCTCTATTACGGCGATGGCCACTTTTTCCAGTGTCTGGAGGGCGAACCCGAAGCGGTTTACACGGCCCTGGAGCGCATCCGGCGCGACCCGCGCCACGAAGAGATCACCGTACTGCGCGAACGTGAGCTGGAACATCCCGGCTTCGGAGAATGGTCGATGAAGTATGTACCCGCGGCCGGCGAGGTACGCGCCCTGCTGCAGCAATTCGGGCAGCGCCGGTTTGATCCCTTCGGCTTCGACGACCAGCAGATCGAGGCGATGCTGGATCTCCTGCGCAGCGGCCGTGACACCGAGCTGGAGGCCACACCCGCTACCAGCGAACGCACAGCGTCAACGAACACTGCCCCTCAGGGCGACCGTCGGCGCCTGCTGGCCCTGACGGGCTGGGTTGCGGCCGCCGTGGCCGCGGGCATCGCCGGTACGGCGGGCTATCTGTTCCTGGCCGGGGCCTGAGTTAGACACCCCGCAGCAGCTATTCCCACTCGATGGTGGCGGGAGGCTTGCCGGAGATGTCGTAGGTCACGCGCGAGATGCCGGGGATCTCGTTGATGATGCGGCGCGAGACGTGGTCGAGGAAGTCGTATGGCAGGTGCGCCCAGCGCGCGGTCATGAAATCGATGGTCTCCACCGCGCGCAGCGCGACCACGTAGTCGTAGCGCCGGCCGTCGCCCATTACCCCGACCGACTTCACCGGCAGGAATACCGCAAATGCCTGCGAGGTCTTGTCGTACAGATCCGCCTTGCGCAGCTCCTCGATGAAGATCGCATCGGCCCGGCGCAGCAGATCGGCGTATTCCTTCTTTACTTCCCCGAGGATGCGTACGCCCAGACCCGGCCCAGGGAACGGATGGCGGTAGACCATCTCGGTGGGCAGGCCCAGCTCCACGCCGATCTTGCGCACCTCGTCCTTGAACAGTTCGCGCAGCGGCTCCACCAGTCCCAGCTTCATGTTCTCCGGCAGCCCGCCCACGTTGTGGTGCGACTTGATCACATGCGCCTTGCCGGTCTTGGAGTCGGCTGACTCGATCACGTCCGGGTAGATCGTGCCCTGGGCCAGCCACTGCACGTTGTTCAGTTTCGCGGCCTCCTCGTCGAACACGTCGATGAACAGCCCGCCGATGACCTTGCGCTTGGCCTCCGGGTCCTCGACCCCAGCGAGCGCACGCATGAAGCGGTCCTCGGCATCGACGCGGATCACGTTCACGCCCATATGGCGGGCGAAGGTCGCCATCACGTGGTCGCCCTCGCCCTCGCGCAGCAACCCGGTATCCACGAACACGCAGGTCAGCTGATCGCCGATCGCCTTGTGCAGCAGCGCGCCCACCACCGAGGAGTCGACCCCACCGGACAGACCCAGCACCACGTGGTCGTCCCCGACCTGTTCGCGCACCCGCGCGGCCATGTCGTCGATGATGTTGTCGGCGGTCCACAGTGCCTCGCAGCCACATATCTCGTGCAGGAAACGTTCGATGATGCGCTGGCCCTGGGTCGTGTGCGTGACCTCGGGGTGGAATTGCACGCCGTAGAAGCCGCGATCCGGGTCGGCCATACCGGCGATCGGCGCGGAATCGGTGGAGGCCATCAGGCGAAAGCCCTCCGGCAGTTCGGTCACGTGGTCGCCATGCGACATCCACACGTCCAGCAGGCCGTAGCCCTCCGGTGTGGTGTGATCCTCGATGTCGCGCAACAGCGGCGTATGGCCGCGGGCGCGCACCTGGGCATAGCCAAACTCGCGGCGTTCGGACGGCTCGACTCGGCCACCCAGCTGCGCGGCCATGGTCTGCATGCCGTAGCAGATTCCCAGCACCGGCGAACCCAGCTCGAACACCGCATCCTCGGCGCGTGGCGGGTGGTCAACATTCACCGACTCCGGGCCGCCGGACAGAATGATACCGGTGGGGTTGAACGCGCGAATGTCCGCCGCCGGCATGTCCCAGGCGTGCACCTCGGAGTAGACCCCGGCCTCGCGTACGCGACGGGCGATCAGCTGGGTGTACTGGGAGCCGAAATCCAGCACCAGAATGCGGTGGGCGTGAAGATCCTGGGTCATGACGTCATCCGCTGTACCGGCCGGGCGGCCGGTGGGTGTCGGGGGATACCCGGCCGTGGCGGCCGAGTCAGTCCATACGGTAGTTCGGCGCTTCCTTGGTAATCGCGACATCGTGCACGTGGCTCTCGCGCATGCCGGCGGCGGTCACGCGCACGAAGTGCGGCTTGCTGCGCATCTCGTCGATATCATGTGCGCCAACATAACCCATGGACGAACGCAGCCCACCCATCAGCTGGTAGATGATCGCGACGATCGAGCCCTTGTACGGCACGCGGCCCTCGATACCCTCGGGCACGAACTTGTCCGCCGAACTGTTGGGGTCCTGGAAATAGCGATCCGAGGAGCCCTGCTGCATCGCGCCCAGCGAGCCCATGCCGCGATAGATCTTGTAGGAGCGTCCCTGGTAGAGCTCGACCTCGCCCGGGGCCTCTTCGGTCCCGGCGAACATCGAACCCAGCATCACGCAGTTGGCGCCAGCGGCGATGGCCTTGGCCAAATCGCCGGAGAAGCGCACCCCGCCGTCGGCGATCATCGGCACGCCGGTGCCCTTCAGCGCCTCGGCCACATCCGAGATCGCGGTGATCTGCGGAACGCCCACGCCGGCCACGATACGGGTGGTGCAGATCGACCCTGGCCCGATCCCGACTTTCACACCGTCGGCGCCGGCCGCCACCAGGTCCTTCGCAGCGGCGGCGGTGGCGATGTTGCCGCCGATCACCTGCACGTCCGGATAGTGCTTCTTCACCCAGGCCACGCGATCCAGCACGCCCTGCGAGTGACCGTGCGCGGTATCCACCACCAGGACGTCCACCCCGGCCTCGACCAGCGCGGCCACCCGCTCGTCGGTACCGGCCCCCACGCCAACCGCCGCGCCAACGCGCAGTCGGCCGCGATCATCCTTGCAGGCGTTCGGGTGTTCAGTGGACTTCTGGATGTCCTTGACGGTGATCATCCCGCGCAGCTGGAAGTCGTCGTTAACCACCAGCACCTTCTCGATGCGGTGCTTGTGCAGCAGCTCCAGTACGTGGGCCCTTTCCGCGCCCTCGGGAACGGTCACCAGGCGCGCGCGCGGGGTCATGATCTCGGTGACCGGGGCTTCCATGCGGGTCTCGAAGCGCAGGTCGCGGGACGTCACGATGCCGACCAGGTCATTGCCGTCCACCACCGGCACCCCGGAGATGTGATTGGCCTGGGTCAGCTCCACGACCTCGCCGATCGTCGCGCTCGGGCCGATCGTGATCGGTTCGCTGATCACCCCGCTCTCGTACTTCTTGACCTGCTGGACCTCGGCGGCCTGGGCCTCGAACGACATGTTCTTGTGCACGATCCCGAGCCCGCCTTCCTGCGCCATGGCGATCGCCAGACGCGCCTCGGTCACCGTATCCATCGCGGCGGAGACGACCGGCGCGCTCAACTGGATCTCGCGGGTGATGTTCGTGGTCAGATCGACATCGCGGGGGACGACGTTCGAATGCCCCGGGATCAGCAGCACGTCATCGAAGGTCAGGGCTTCACCGAGTATCCGCATGCATCGCTCCAGGACAGTCCAGCCGGGGAAAGAATCGATTCTTTTCCCGGCATGATAAATAGCCGGTCAGTATAAATTTTCCGGCCACCTCCCGACAAGCAGACCGGGCAAGCACCGTGCATCCCGACCGGCAGCACGGCAGACGCAACGTCAGCGCCCTGCTACGATGGCTATCCTCGTTTCAAGCCACCGAGCCCGTTCATGCCCCGCCTGAGCCGCCGCCGCCTGCTTGCCCTGATGCTTGCGCCCGGACTGATGGCGGTCACCGCGGCACCGGTGGCCCGCGCCAGTTGGTGGCCCTTCAGCCCGGAGGTACTGCGTTCGCTGACCCGCCGCCCCGACGCCTCGGACCTCAGTACGGCCGAGATCATCGAGGCAGTACACGAGGCCTTGATCATCGCCTCTCATTCGGCCACGGAGACCCTGGCCCAGCGCAACGGCTTCTTCGGCAACCCGGACGTACGCATCCCGCTACCGGAGGTGCTCGCGACCGCTCGGCGCTCGCTGGACCGCATCGGCATGGCAACGCCGCTGACCCAGCTTGAGGAGGGGATGAACCGGGCCGCCGAGGCCGCCATACCCGAGGCCCGCGAGCCGCTGGTGCGGGCCGTGTTCGCGCTGGATCTGGACAACGCCCGCGAAATCCTGGTTGGCAATGACGACGCCGCCACCCGGCATCTCGAATACCACGCACGCGTCGGCATCACCGAGGCCATGCGCCCGGCCATCCAGCAGAGTCTGGAGCAGGTACAGGCCCTGGACACCTACGGCGAGCTGAAGGAACGCATGCGCGACATCCCCTTCCTCTCACGCGTGCGCTTCGACCCGGTCGAGCACGTCCTGGAGCATGCGATGGACGGCCTATTCTTCATGCTGGCCGAGGAGGAGGCCCGCCTGCGCGCCAATCCGCAGGGACGCGGCACCGATGTCTTGCACCGCGTGTTCCGGCGCCAGTAGCCCCTTGCCACGCACATCCTTAGAAAAACACTGATTCATGAGCGACGCCCCCGTACTGACCGTCACCGAACTCAACCAGTGCGCGGACGGCCTGCTGCGCGACGGCCTGGGCCGGGTACGCGTGGAGGGAGAGGTCTCCAACCTGCGCCAGTACGCCTCCGGCCACCAGTACTTCTCGCTGAAAGACGAGAACAGCTCGGTGAGCTGCGTGCTCTTTCGCGGCAATGCCCGCAACGCCGCCCGCTTCGCCGATGGCGACGCCGTGCAGATCCAGGGCCGCGCCGGGATCTATGCCGCACGCGGCCAGTTCCAGATCATCGTCGAGCAGCTGCAGCCGGCCGGCGAGGGCCAGCTCCTGGCGGCCTTCCAGCGCCTGAAGGAAAAGCTCGCCGCCGAGGGCCTGTTCGACCCCGGCCGGAAGAAGCCCCTCCCCGCCTGGACCCATCGCCTCGGCGTAATCACCTCCACCCAGGGCGATGTGCGGCACGATATCGAACGCACCCTGGCGCGGCGCTTCCCGCTGCTGCTGCCCTTCACCCTCTACCCCACCGCGGTACAGGGCGCGCAGGCCGCCAGCCAGATCGTCGCGGCCCTGGAGCAGGCCGCCCGCGAGGGCACCGTAGACGTGATCATCCTCGCGCGCGGCGGCGGTTCGCTGGAGGACCTGCAGGCGTTCAACGAGGAGAGCGTGGCCCGCGCCATCGCGGCCTCGCCGATCCCGGTCGTGACGGGTGTCGGGCACGAGACCGACACCACCATTGCGGACTTCGTCGCCGACCTGCGCGCCTCCACACCAACCGCGGCCGCCGAGGCGGTCAGCCCGGATGGCGCCACCCTGCGCCACCGGATCGAACGGGCGCGCGACCGGATGACTACACTCGCGGCCCAGCGCGTTTCCCAGCACCGGCAGACGCTGAACGCCCTGTGGACCCGACTCGAACGGCG
Source organism: Thioalkalivibrio sp. ALD1 (assembly GCF_000381245.1). Classification (NCBI taxonomy): domain Bacteria; kingdom Pseudomonadati; phylum Pseudomonadota; class Gammaproteobacteria; order Chromatiales; family Ectothiorhodospiraceae; genus Thioalkalivibrio; species Thioalkalivibrio sp. ALD1. Next base: position 57,101 of record NZ_KB906243.1, read on the forward strand.
CCACCCGCGCCAGCTGATGGAACGCAACGCGCAGCGCCTGGACGACCAGAACGAGCGCCTGCAACGCGCCTGGCAGCGCCGGCACGAGCAGGCCGGCCAGCGCCTGCAGCATCTACGCCTGCGCCTGGCCGGGGCCTCGCCCGGCAACCGCATCGCCTCCGCGCGAATGCGCCTTGACCACCTGCACCAGCGTCTCGCGCGCGCCGCCCCGGCACACGACATCCCCACGCACCGCGAACGCCTCGCGCGCCTGCACCGGGATCTCGAATACCAGATGCGCCAGGCCCTGACGCTCCGCCAGCAGCGGCTGCAGGCCACCCGGCGCCAGCTGAGCGCCCTCGGCCCCCAGGCGGTCCTGGAACGCGGCTATGCGATCCTGCAAACGGAACAAGGACAGGTCCTGCGCGACGCCGCAAGAACCGAGATCGGCGCGCCGCTGAAGGCTCGCCTGGCGCGCGGCGCGCTCGAACTGAAGGTGACGGCGACGAAATCGCCCGAGGGAAACTGAAAAAGCGCTTCAGCCCGCCTGTTGGAGCGCGGCCTTCAGGCGCGCACGTACCCGCTCGCGCCCCAGATACTCGAAGATACGCGGCAGCTCGGGCCCATGCGTCTGGCCGGACAGCGCTGCGCGCAGCGGCATGAATAGCTTGCGCCCCTTCGCACCCGTCGCTGCGCCGACGGCCTTTGCCAGGGCCGGGAAATCCTCGGCCTCGTCCAGGGCATCCAGGGCGGCGCGGTAGAAATCGGCACCCGCCTGCTGCAGCTCGGCGGCGGCCGCCTCGCTCACCGGGGCCGGATCGGCGGCAAAGGCCTCCACCCAGATACGGGCGTCCTCGGCGCGGGTGATGTTGTCACGCAACAGCCCCGCCAGTGCCGGGCGCTGGTCCTCTGGCACCTGCCCGAATACATCGAAGTCCCCGAGATAAGCCAGCAGATCGGGATCGGACAGCTGGCGCAGGGCCTCGGCCTGCCAGTGTTCCAGCTGCTGTGCATCGTGGCGTGCAGCGCTGTGACCGATACGCTCCGGGCTGAACCCGGTCGCCAGTTCCTCAACGCTCAACAGTTCATCCGACTCGTACCGGTGCCCAAGGCGGGCGAGATGGTTGAGGATCGCGAGCGGCAGGTAGCCCGCCGTGCGCAGATCCTCGACGCTGGCCGAGCCATTGCGCTTGGACAGCGGCGCACCGTCGTGCCCCATCACCAGCGGCAGGTGGTGATAGGCCGGCGCCGCCAACCCCAGCGCCTCCAGCAGCAACATCTGGCGCGGGGTGTTGGCGATATGGTCCTCGCCGCGCACCACGTCGGTTACGCCCATCAGGGCGTCGTCGATCGCATTGGAAAAGAAGAAGGCGGGCGTGCCGTCGGAGCGGCGGATCACGAAATCGCCGATCTCGTCGGTGCGAAAGCTCACCGGCCCGCGCACCCCGTCCTCGAAACGGACCGTGCGGCCCAGCGGCACACGAAAGCGCAGGGTCGGTTTCTGCCCTTCGGCCGCGCGCCGCTCGGCCTCCTCCACGCTCAGATGGGCACAGGTCCCCGGGTAGCGCGGCGGCTTGCCCTGGGCGCGCATGCGCTTGCGCCCCCGTTCCAGCTCGGCGGGCGAACAGAAGCAGGGGTAGGCCTGACCGGCATCGATCAACTGCTGGTAATACCCATCGAAGATCCCGCCACGTTCGGACTGGGCATACGGTCCGGCATCGCCACCGGCGTCAACGCCCTCGTCCCAGTCCAGCTTCAGCCAGCGCAGGTCGCGCATCAGCGCGGCCACGAACTCCGGGCGCGAGCGCTCGGCGTCGGTGTCCTCGATCCGCAGCAGAAAATGCCCGCCGCGCGAGCGGGCGAACAGCGCGCTGAACAACGCGGTGCGCACGTTGCCCAGATGGAGGAGCCCCGTGGGACTGGGCGCGAAACGGGTCTTGGTCGGCGGTGTCGTCATCGCGCGCATGGTAGCGGAGCACCTCGCGGGCCACCAGCCGGGCTGGCCGTGGCCCTAGGGAGACGCTGATTGAATCGCACGTCCGCGTTGGTGCCCCCTGTTTTCCGAGACAAGGCGCGTCGTGCAGCGGGTAGTGGTTCTACCCGCCCGTTTTTGATGAATGCGGGGCGCAACGCAGGATCGGGGAACAGGGGGGCACCAACCCCACAAGCCATTGAAAGCAGGGGCTCGGCCGCCCGTTGTTGATCAAAAACGGGCGCGGGAACGGCGTTGCGGTTCCCTTGTGCAGAATGACTGCACGGCAGTCGCCGCGCCTTGTTCGCACGCAAAAGCGACTTGAGCGCGGACGCGCGATTCAATCAGCGTCTCCCTAGCAGCGTTGCTGGCAGGCACCCCGCCTGCCGGGTACCATGGCCGCCCGACATTCATCCGGAGGGCCAGTCCCGTGCAGCAATCCCGTTTCCGGCTTGGCATTGTGCTGGCCACCGCCCTTCTTGCCCTACTGCTTTCAGGAGCCCCCATGGCCGATACCAATCCGCAGGTCGCGATCGAAACCAACCATGGCCGCATCGTGCTGGAACTCAACGCCGAAGCCGCCCCGGAGACGGTCGCCAACTTCATGTCCTACGTGGATGACGGCTTCTACGACGGTACGATCTTTCACCGCGTGATCCCGGGCTTCATGGTCCAGGGCGGCGGCTTCGACAAGAACATGAGCCAGAAGTCCGCTGGCGAGCCGATCCGCAACGAGGCGGACAACGGCCTGAAGAACGAAGTGGGTGCGATCTCCATGGCCCGCACCCAGGATCCGCACTCGGCCACCGCGCAGTTCTTCATCAACGTGAACGACAACGATTTCCTCAACCACACGGCCCCGAATGCGCAGGGCTGGGGTTATGCGGTCTTCGGCAAGGTGACCGAGGGCATGGACGTCGTGCGCCAGATCGAGTCCGTGCCCACCGGGCGTTCCGGTATGCACCAGGATGTGCCGCAGGAGCCGGTCGTGATGGAAAGCGTGAAGCGCGTCGAGGACTGAGCCACCCCGTGGCTTCCAGCGCGCCGGCCCTGGTCATTTCCGACCTGCACCTGGATCGCGAGCCCGGCCCCCTGCTGGAGGCCACACTCGCCTTCCTGAAGGGACCGGCGCGCAACGCCTCGGCGCTGTACATACTCGGCGACCTGTTCGAATACTGGGTCGGCGATGACGCCGGCTTCCCGGCCGCCGAACAGCTCGCCGACGCCCTGCAGACACTCGAGAGCCCGGTGGCCTTCATCCATGGCAACCGGGATTTTCTCGTGGGTCCGGACTACGCCGCGCGCGCGGGGATGCAGCTGGCGCCCGAGCCGCTGCACGCGGCCCTGCCCTGCGGACCCGCCGTGCTACTGCATGGCGATTCCCTGTGCACCGACGACACCGAGCACATGGCCTTTCGCCAAGAGGTGCGCGGCGGCGAATGGCAGCGGGCCTTCCTGGCCCAGCCGCTGGAGGAACGCATCCGGCAGGCGGAGTCCATGCGCGCCACTAGTCGTGACAACAGCCGGATGAAGGCCGACGCGATCATGGACGTGAATGCCGACGCCGTAGCGGATACCTTCCGCGACGCCGATGTCCCGCTGATGATCCATGGCCATACCCACCGCCCCGCGATCCACGGCCTGAGGGTCGACGGGCAGCCGCGGCAGCGCTGCGTGCTCCCGGCCTGGGACAAGCACCCGGGCTACCTGGAAGTCGCGGCGACCGGCCCCGTCCTGCGCGAGCTGGACGGCTCCCCCTACCCCGCGCACCTGCTTCACGCCTGAACCACGCGCTTCGCGCCGTTGTAAAGCTGGGCCTCGTTCTCGGCACTCGGTGTTTACGGTGCCTTCGGCCGGCCGCCTGCCTGCGCTGTCTCGCCAGCGCGCCTCGAGTTCCTTCTTTGCTCGTGCAAAGAAGGAACCAAGAAACACGCCCGGGATTCGCCCGGGAACCTTGCTCCGGACGCGCCAGGCCGGCGGCGCTGAAACTCGCTACGCTGTCGCTTCGCTCAAACAGTCAGCGCCTTTTCTCCGGCCTGTCCCGCCCTCCACAAGGGGCTCATATCGGGAGGGAAGGTCCAAACAGAAGGTGTTCCAGCACCTGCGGTAAGCCCCGAACTGTAGGGTGCGTTGAGCACAGCGAAACGCACCATCCCGGCGCCGGGGCTAATCGCTGATGCGATTCGCTGCGCTCATCCGCATCCTACATGGGGTCTGGCGCCCGCTGGCGGGCGCGGCACGCCATGGCCGCAGGCCGAGCGTGCCCAGGATGTCGGAATACCTTGCCTCCATCCATTCGCAAGAACATGAGGATCGCCGTTGTCTTGACCTTCTCCCCCCGTATGAAGCCCCTTGCGGAAGGGTCCTCGGGACGGAAGAGAGGCGCTGACTGTCTGAGCGAAGCGAGTTTCAGCGCCGCCGGCCCGAGGGCCCTGGAGCAAGGTCCCCGGGCGGAATCCGGGTGCCCTTCTTTGGGTACTTTCTTGGGCAAGCAAGAAAGTACCTCGGGGTGCGCTGCCGAGACAGCGCTTGGCAGGCGGCGGACCAAAGCCACCGTAAACACCGGATGACGAACCAGGACCAGCCTCATCAAGGCAGGCGGTCGGGGTTATGGCGACGTTTCGGTGGTGGCCTGGGCCTCCAGTTGCGCCATCTCGGAGTCGGTGAAGCCGGCGGCGCGGCGGGCGGCGTGGGCGAAGGGCGGGCGTACGCGGCCCGGCATGTACTCGGCCAGCAGCTCGAGGAACAGCGGCTCGGGATCGAGCCCGCGTGCATGGGCCAGCTCGCGGAACCAGCGCGTGCCGATCGCCACGTGGGCGACCTCCTCGCGCTGGATGATCTCGAGAAGCGCCACGGTTGCGTGATCGCCCGCGGCCATCAGGCGCTCGATCATGCCGGGGGTGACGTCCAGCCCGCGCGCCTCCAGCACGCGCGGCACCAGGGCCATGCGGATCATCACGTCGTGGTCGGTCGCGAGTGCGGCCTCCCACAGCCCGTTGTGGGCCGGCAGGTCGCCGTAGTCCGCCCCCAGCTCGTGGAGCCGCGCACGCAACAGCCGGAAATGGCGCGCCTCCTCGGCCGCCACCTGCAGCCAGTCGCTGACAAAGGGTGCCGGCATGTCGCGAAAGCGATAGATCGCATCCAGCGCCAGGTTGATCGCGTTGAACTCGATATGCGCGACCGCGTGCACCAGGGCTACCCGCCCGGCCGTGCTGTGCAGCCCGCGCCGCGGCAACTCGCGCGGATGCACGAGCACCGGACGCTCGGGGCGGCCGGGCACCTCCAGGCGCCGCGGGGGTGGCGCCGTGGTTGGCGCCGTCGCACCGGACCACCAGGCGTCCATCAGCGCCAGCACGCGCTCGCACTTGGCCTCCGGATCGGATTCCAGCAGGGCGGCCCCGGCCGCCCTGTAGAGGTCCGCCTCCGGTCGCGGTGTCGTGTCCATGGATCTCCCTGTACGTGCAGGCGTGCCATCAGGCACGCACGCGGACGTTCACCATCATGTCGTTGTCCTCGTGCTCCAGGTTGTGGCAGTGGAACACGTAGAGCTGGTCGCCATCGTAGTCGTGTGTGAAGTCGATGGCGATGCGCACGGTCTCGCCCGGCCACAGCAGGACCGTATCCTTCCAGCCCAGATCCGCGACCGTCAGTCCGTCGTCATTGACCGCCCTGTCGCGCACGAAATCGGGGCCACCGGAGCGCGACAGAACCTGGAACGAGAAGCCATGGATATGCATCGGATGCGGCATGCTCTGGTCCGCATTGCGGATGACCCACACCTCCTTCGTGTTGGCATCGACCTCGATCGGCACCCGGTCCGGGTCATAGACCTCGCCGTTGATGCGCCACTGCATCGGGGCCATGTCCAGGCGGATGTCCCGCTCCCCGGCATCGGTGACGTCGATGGGCTCGATCCGCGACAGGCGTTCGGGCACCCGGGCGGTCACGGCCTCGCCCTCGCGGACCACGAATTCGAGCAGCGCGAGCGGGTCACCGTCGTGCATCGCGCCGCCCATCATGCGGCCCATGCCACCACGACCCATGCCTCCTCCCATGCCGCCGCGGCCCATCATGCCGCCGCCGGCCATCGGGTCGAATTCGAGGCTGTGCAGTTCCACCCGGTCGCCCCCGGCAAAGGCCGCGAAGTCGACCAGCACCTCCAGACGCTCGCCCGGTGACAGGAAGGCCTCTTTCACCTCCCGGGGCGACTCCAGCAGACCCGCGTCCGTGCCGATGACCTGGAACGGGACCACGTCGCCATCGGCCCGCAGGGCGAGGCGATAGATCCGGGCGGTGGATCCGTTCAGCAGGCGCAGGCGATGGATGCGACGCTCGACCTCGTGGCTGGCGGACGGTGTCATGTTCACCAGCACCTCGTCCCCGAGATACCCCATCATCCCCTGCATCGGATTCGGCCGGTACACCAGATGCCCGAGCCGGTCGAAGCGCTTGTCCTGCAGCACCAGCGGCAGATCGGTGCTGCCCAGCTCCAGATCCAGTGCCTCGTTCAGAGCGTCGTTGTCGTCATCCCCGACCAGCAGGAAGCTGGCCAGCCCCTGGTGGGCCTGGCGCGCGGTCCGGTGGTGGGCATGGGTGTGATACCAGTAGGTACCGCCGCGGTTGGTCACCTTGAAGCGGTATTCGTACTGCTCCCCGGGGTCGACCGTATGGATCGGGTGGCCGTCCTCCCGTCCCGGCACATGCAGGCCGTGCCAGTGGATGATGGTGCCCTCGTCGAGCTGGTTGTCCAGGGTCACGTCCAGTTCGTCACCCGTACGCAGCAGCAGGATCGGATTCTGATAGTCGGCGCCGTTCACCTGCGTGCGGTACCACAGGAATGGGGTCTCGCTACGGCCCGGCACCGGCAACCACCCCTGTTCGGCCACCAAGGTGAACGGCGCATCGGGCGCCAGTACTGCAAACGGCCCGTCACTCCCGGGCAGGAACAGCGTATTGTCGAAACGCGGGGCGGAGACCGCATGGTTGAACAGGGTCCAGCCGCCAAACGTGGTGACCACGGGCAGCGCCGCGGCCAGCCCGAGAAACTGACGTCGTTTCATGATTGTTCTCCTTTGGGCATGCTGCGGCGCAGCAGAATGGAGTTGCCGATCACCGAGAGCGAGCTGGCGGTCATCGCGATCACGCCGATCATCGGGTGCAGCAGACCGACCGCGGCGATGGGGATCGCGGCGGTGTTGTAGCCCCAGGCCCAGAACAGGTTCTGCACGATCTTGCGGAACGTCATGCGCGAGAGTTGCACGGCCTCGACGACCTTGGTCAGCTCGCCACGCACCAGAGTGACGTCGGCGGCCTCGATGGCCACGTCCGCCCCGGCCCCGATCGCGATGCCCACGTTTGCCTGCTGCAGCGCAGGGGCATCGTTGATGCCGTCACCGACCATCGCCACGTGATCACCGTACTCGGCCTGCAGTTCGCGGATCGCCTCGACCTTGCCCTCCGGCAGCACGCCGGCGCGGACCTCGTCGATCCCGACCTGCGCGGCCACGGCCTTGGCGGTGCGCTCGTTGTCGCCGGTCACCATCACGCAGCGGATGCCGAGGGCATGCAACTGTTCGATGGCGGCCTGTGACTCTTCCTTGAGCGTGTCGGCGACCGCGACGATGCCGGCCGGTCGATCGCCAATGGCCACCAGCATCGCGGTCTTGCCGGCATCCTCGAGCTGCCGCAGCGATTCCAGAAGGCCGGACGGATCCAGGCCATGTTCCTCCAGCAGCCGCTCGCTGCCCACCAGAACGCGTTCTCCGTCGAGGCGGGCCTCCACCCCGCGCGCGGTGTGCGACTGGAACTGTTCGACCTCGGCGATCGCCAGTTCCTGGTCGCGCGCGCCCTGCACAATGGCCTCGGCCAGCGGGTGCGCGGAGCCGGCCTCCACGGCCGCGGCCGCGCGCAGCACGCGCGACTCGTCAAAGTCCTCGGACGCGATCACGTCGGTCAGTGCCGGCTGCCCGCGGGTGATGGTGCCGGTCTTGTCGAGCACGATCACGCGGATGTCCTTCAGCGTCTGGATCGCGGCGCCCGACCGGATCAGCACGCCGCGCTCGGCCCCCATGCCGGAGCCCACCATCAGGGCGGTGGGCGTGGCCAGCCCCAGCGCACAGGGACAAGCAATGACCAGCACGGCAATGGCCGCGAGGATGGCCAGCACGATCGGCGGCCGCTCCGAGTCGACCCAGGGCAGGAACCCCTCGCCCCAGATCAGGATCGGCTGCAGCGCCCCGGAGAACGCCAGCCAGGCCGCGAACGCCGCCAGCGCGATGACCAGCACCGCCGGCACGAAGCGCGCAGTGATGCGGTCCGCCAGCTCCTGCACCGGCACCCGCGAACCCTGCGCCTCGTTCACCAGACGGATCACCTGCGACAGGAAGGTGTCGGCCCCCACGCGGGTCGCACGCACCTTCAGCCGCCCCTGCTGGTTCAGGGTCGCGCCGAGCACGGTATCGCCCTCGCCCTTGTCCACCGGTACCGACTCGCCGGTGGCGATGGATTCGTCTACGGTGCTCTCGCCAGAGACCACCTCGCCATCGGTGGGGACCTTTTCGCCCGGGCGCACGATCATCACCTCGCCCACCTGCAGCGATTTCACCGGCACCTCGACCTCTTCGCCATCACGTTCGACCCGGGCCGTCTTCGCGCCCAGATCCAGCAGCTTGCGGATCGCAGAGGAGGCTTCGCCCTTGGCGCGGTACTCCAGGTACCGCCCGAGCATGTGGAAGGCCATGATGGTCGCGGCCATCTCGATGAACGAGGTCATCGGATAGACGAAGCCGATCAGCCCGATCAGATAGGGCGGCAGCGAGCCCATGGAAATCAGCACGTCCATGTTGAGGCTGCCGCTTTTCAGCGCGCGCCAGGACGAACGGTGGGTCGCCGCACCGCCCGCCATGAACACCACCGGGAAGGCCAGCACGGCGATGATCAGGAGATAGCCGGGGATCTCCTGCCAGAACATGTGCGGCATCATCAGCACCATGATCGCGATGGTCGGGATCATCGCGATCCACAGCCGGCGCCAGGCCTGCTTCAGGTAGGCGGCGTCGATCTCGGCGTCGTCCGCCTCGCTGCCGGCCTCCTCGGTCTCCACCGCCGCCACGTCATATCCGGCCCCCTCGACCGCGGCGCGCAGGGCCTCGGCGTCGGGGCCTCCGGGACCGGGTTCCACGGTCACACGGTGATCGCCGATGTTGGTGCTCACCGCCTGGATGCCGTCCAGCTTCTCGATCGCACCGCGCACAATCCCCGCGCAGTGATCCGAACCCATGCCGGGTACCACCAGACGCACCGCACCGGCACCGCCCGCCGCGCCCTCGACCTGAGCAACATCGTAGCCGGCCCCTTCCACGGCGGCCCGCAACCCCTGCGGGTCCACCTGCTCGGGATCGTATCCCACGGTGACCCGGTGGCGGGCGATATTGGTCCCCACCGACGCCACGCCCGGCATCTTCTCCAGCGCCGCGCGCACAATCCCCGCGCAATGGTCCGACCCCATACCGGGGACGATCACTACTGCCTCGCGGGCATCCGCTGGCTTCGTTTCCGTCGTCATTGCACGATTCCTTTAGCGATTGCTGAACAGATATTTGATCAGGGCCGCGATCCCGAGGATCAGCAGCACCAGAATCAGGAGACCAATCCAGCCATGGCCGAAGCCGAGGCCCGTCATCCAGCCAAAACCTTGTTCATGCATCATGGTGTAGTCCTCCCGGGGACAGAGTGAAAAACGCAGTGCGCGTAAAGACGCATTGCACGGGTGGTCCACGACCACCCGGCGCCGGGCGGAACCCCGGCCAGGGAGGAATCAGAGCGGTGGGCGCAGATCCGGTGCTGCAGGGATACCGGGGCCCATGGCCACGGGAAGGGAGGCAAGAACGGGTGCCGCCGCGGTGACCGGCGTACCGGCGGGCGAAGGCAGGGCCGAGATCCCGCAGACGCCACAGACCGCGCAGGGCATCTCGCAGGCCGAAGGCTCGGCCTGGATCACGAGGTCCGAGGAAGGGTCCAACGACACGGGTTCCGAAAGCGATCCGGTACCCTGGTCCGGGCAGTGGCCCGCCGCCGTCATGCCACCGCGGGCATCGCCGTGCATCATCCCCGCACCGGCGATCGGCGCCAGCAACAAGGCGGCGACGATCAACAGGTTCAGCAGATGGTGCAGGGCTCGCGACACGGCAGGCCTCTAAGCGGCATGTTCTGTGCAAGTCTAGCACTGGCGCTGCGCCTGCACATGACACAGATCAAGCCTACCGGTCACTGCCTTGAACGCTAGTTGAAATCCCTCATTAGATTGTCCCCGCGTAGGCCGAGGACAACCTTGTGAGACGCCACATCTACAGCACCGGCGCCAGCAGATAGGCAGCCCGCGCGGCCACGCGGCGCCACAGCGGCAGGTCGTCCACGTCCTGCCGGGTCATCTCGCGCGAGCGGGCGAAATCGGCCTCGAACATGCGCGCCGTCTCGTGGGCAAACCCCGGGTCCATCACCAGCGCGGTGACCTCGAAATTCAGCCGGAACGAACGGTTGTCCAGGTTCACGGTCCCCACCGCCGCGCCCATGTCGTCCACCACGAAGGCCTTGCCGTGCAGGAAGCCCTCCTGATAGCGGTAGACGCGCACGCCGGCGTCCAGCAGCGGGCCCAGGAAAGCGTAGGCCGCATGCGTGGTCAACGGGTTGTCGGTGACCTCGGGGATCAGCACGCGCACGTCGACGCCACTGAGCGCGGCCAGCTTGAGCATGCCCTGCACACCCTCGTCCGGCACGAAGTACGGGCTGGCGATCCAGATGCGTCGCTCGGCCGCGTGGATCGCCTGCTGCATCATCAGGCTGGCGGTCTCGAACTCGTCGGCCGGGCCGGAGGGCAGGATCAGCACCGGGACACCATCGTCCGCCATGGTTGCCGGCTGCCATTCCAGCTCCGGGATCTCTTCGGTGGCCCAGTGCCAGTCCTCCAGGAAAACCGACTGCAGGGCCAGGGCGGACGGCCCCTCGATACGCAGGTGGGTGTCGCGCCAGGGCCCGATCTTCGGGTCCCGCCCGAGGTACTCGTCCCCCACGTTCAGGCCACCGACCCAGCCCTGTTCGCCATCGGCCACCACGATCTTGCGGTGGTTGCGGAAATTCAGCTGAAAGCGATTGCCCCGCCCGCGGGTGGAGTGGAAGTGCTGCACATGCACCCCCGCCTCGCGCAGGGTGTCCAGATAGTTCCCGGGCAGACGGTAGCTGCCGATCTCGTCATACAGGAAGTAGACCTCGACCCCGTCCTGCGCCCGCTCCACCAGCCGCCGCTGGAGTTCGCGCCCGATCGCGTCGTCGCGCACGATATAGAACTGCACCAGCAGGTAGCGCTCGGCCTCCTCGATCCCCTGAAAGATACTGTCGAAGGTCGCTTCGCCATCCACCAGGAGCTCGACCTCGTTGCCGTGCAGGAACGGCCAGCGGGCGAGCCGCTGTACGCCGTCCAGGTGCTTGCTCGGCTCTTGTGCGATGTACTGGTGCGACCACAGCTCCTCGGTCTTCGGCTGCAGGGCCCGAGCCAGGCTGGAATCCTCGTCGCGGCGCGCCACCACGTAGCCGCGAAACTCGCTGGCGCCGAATACCCAGTAGGCCGGGACGGCCACATAGGGGACGGTGTTAAGCGACACGATCCAGGCCACCGCGCCCTGCGGCGTGCGGGTGGACATCAGCGCATCCAGCGATGACAGAAATCCCAGCAGGTGGAAGCCAATAACAACCGTCAGCAGGATCCGCCAGCGCGGGCGCCGCCGCAGCTTCGGATGGACATCACCGGATCTAGGATTGGACATGCCCGTGCGGTCGATCCGGCTCCGGCGTCAGAGCGCGTCGAGCCCGCGGGCCAGGTCGCGCTGGATGTCGGCGACCGCCTCCAGCCCCACGGCAACCCGCACCAGGGCCTCGGTAATGCCCTGGGCCTCGCGCTTGTCCGGGTCCACGCGGCCGTGGGTGGTGGTGGCCGGGTGGGTGATGGTGCTCTTGGTATCGCCCAGATTTGCGGTGATCGACAGGAACCTCGTGGCGTCGATCACCGACCAGGCGGCCTCGCGTCCACCGGCGACCTCGAAGCTCAGCACACCGCCGAACCCGCTTTGCTGGCGCTTCGCGATCACGTGCTGCGGATGGTCCGCCAGCCCCGGATAATGCACCGCGGTGACCTTCGGGTGGGCCTGCAGCCACTGCGCCAGGGTCAGGGCGTTGTCGCTGTGGGCGCGCATGCGCAGGGCCAGGGTCTCCAGCCCCTTCAGGAACACCCAGGCGTTGAACGGCGACAGCGTCGGGCCGGCCGTGCGCAGGAAGCCGTAGACGTCCTTTCCGACACGCTCGGCGTCGCCGACCACCGCGCCGCCCAGGCAGCGACCCTGACCGTCGAGGAACTTGGTCGCCGAGTGGATAATGATGTCGGCGCCCAGATCCAGCGGACGCTGCAGGATCGGCGTGCAGAAGCAGTTGTCCACCGCCAGCAGCACGTCATGCCGATGCGCGATCTCCGCCAGCGCGGCGATGTCCACCACCTCGCCCAGCGGGTTGGACGGCGTCTCGCAGAAATACAGCCGGGTGTTCGGCTGTGTGGCGGCCTCCCAGGCCTCGAGGTTCGACAACTCGACGTAGGTGACCTCCACGCCGAAACGGCCGAGGTAATTGTTGAACAGCACCGTCGTCGTGCCGAACACCGAACGCGAGCAGACCACGTGATCGCCGGCCTTCAAAAGCCCCATCATGGTCGCGAGGATCGCGGACATGCCGGAGGCGGTGGCCACGCAGGCCTCGCCCCCCTCCAGCGCGGCCAGTCGGTCCTGGAAGGTGCGCACGGTCGGGTTGGTGAAGCGCGAGTAGATGTTGCCGGGGACCTCCCCACCGAAGCGCGCGGCGGCCTCCGCGGCCGAACCGAATACGAAGCTGGAGGTCGGGAAGATCGCCTCGGAGTGCTCGCCCTCCGGCGTGCGCTGGTAGCCATGCCGGATGGCCACGGTCTGCGGGTCGTAATCCCTGGGGTCAAAAGCGTCGGGGTCGAAGTCGGTCATCGCGGCATCCTAGGGAAACACTGATTAATGTGCACGCTCGCTGCTTCGTCGCTTTTGCGTGCGAACAAGGCGCGGTGACTGCCGTGCAGTCATTCTGTACAAGGGAGCCGCAACGCCGTGCGCGCGCCCGTTTTCGATAACAACTGGCGGCCGAGCCCCTGCTCTCAATACGTTGTGGGGTTGGCACCCCAGGTTCCCCGATCCTGCGTTGCGCCCCGAATCAATCGAGAACGGGCGGGTAGAACCACTACCCGCTGCACGACGCGCCTGGTCTCGGAAAACCTGGGGTGCCAACGCGAGTGTATACATTAATCAGTGTTTCCCTGGAATCCGGGATGCGACAGTGTATCAGCGCGCCGGCTGCAGGCGATCCGCCACGCGGGTCAACAGCTCGTAGCTGATGGTGCCAGCCGCGCGCGCGACCCGTTCCACCGGCAGCCCCTCGCCCCACAGCGTGGCAAGATCGCCGACCCCGGCCTGGGGACAATCCGTCAGGTCCACCGCCAGCATGTCCATGGACACGCGCCCTATCAGCGGGCAGATCCGGTCGCGTACCCGCACGGGCGTGCCTGAGGGGGCATGGCGCGGATAGCCATCGGCGTAGCCCATGGCCACGATGCCAGCCCGAGCGGGCGCATCAGCGGTCCAGGTCGCGCCGTAGCCGATCGTGCTGCCCGGCTCCAGGGGCTGAATTGCGATGATCGGCGCCTGCACGGTCATCGCCGGGCGCAGGTCGACCTGCGGCCCTTCCGGTGGCTCAGCCTCCGGGACGGAGACCGGGTGCACGCCGTAGAGCATGATCCCGGGCCGGGCCCAGCAGACTCGATCGGGCGCCAGTCCCTGCACCCGACCCCAGCCCGCAAACAGTGCCGCGGAGTTGGCCACACTGACGTGACCCGGGAGCGGCGAAACCGCCGCGGCGAAACGCTCCAGCTGGAGGACATTCTGCGGGTGTTCGGGTTCGTCGGCGCAGGCCAGGTGGGTCATCCAGTGCACCCCCCTGGATCCGTGTCCTGCCGCGCGGAGACGACGGGCCACACCTTCGGCCTCGACCGGGTCGAAGCCGAGACGGTTCATCCCGGTGTTCAGCTTGACCCACACGGTGGGCAGGCCAACCCGCACGCTTTCCAGATGTTCGAGCTGGGAGGCTTCGTGGATCACCGGTTCCAGATTCAACTCGTGGCAGGCGCGCACCTCGCTGGTCTCGTGGGGCCCCTGCAGCACCAGCAACGGACCGGCAAACCCCGCCTCGCGCAGGGCCCGCGCCTCGCCGATCTGGGACACGGCCAGACCATCGCTCGTCCCGGCGAGAGCCTCGGCCGCCCACAGCAGCCCATGGCCATAGCCCTCTGCCTTGATCACCGACCACATGGAAACCCCGGGGGCGAGCTCCCGTGCCACGCCCAGGTTGTGCCGCAGGGCCTCGGGATGGAGCTGGATGCTGGCCGCGCGTCTCACGCCTTGCCTCAGGCCTGACCGATCTCGCCGTAGACATCGGGGGCGTAGTTCTCGAAGCGGGTGAACTGCCCGCGGAAGGTCAGGCGCACCGTGCCGATCGGGCCGTTACGCTGCTTGGCAATGATGATCTCGGCTGTGCCCTTGTCCGGCGATTCTTCGTTGTAGACCTCGTCCCGGTAGACGAAGGCAATGATGTCCGCGTCCTGTTCGATGGCCCCGGATTCGCGCAGGTCGGACATCACCGGGCGCTTGTTCGGGCGCTGTTCCAGCGAGCGGTTGAGCTGGGAGAGCGCGATCATCGGCACGTTCAGCTCCTTGGCCAGGGCCTTCAACGAACGCGAGATCTCGGAGATCTCGTGGGCACGGCTCTCGCCACTGCCGGGAAACTGCATCAACTGTAGATAGTCGACCACGATCAGCTTGAGCCCCTTGTGCTCGCGCATCAGCCGACGCGTACGGGCACGCAGCTCGGTGGGTGACAGTGCCGGGGTGTCGTCGATAAAAAGCGGCGCCGAGGACAACATCTGCACCGCGCTGGTCAGCCGCGGCCAGTCACCGTCCTCCAGGCGGCCGGAACGCAGCTTCTGCTGGTTGATCCGCCCCATCGACGAGAGCAGACGCATCGCGAGCTGCTCGCCAGGCATCTCCATGGAGAAGATCGCGACCGGTTCGGCGTTCTTCATCGCCACGTACTCGGCGATGTTCATCGCGAACGAGGTCTTGCCCATCGAAGGTCGGCCAGCGACGATCACCAGGTCACCGGGGTTCAGGCCGGAGGTCAGGCGGTCCAGGTCATCGTATCCGGTGGCGACCCCGGTGATCGGGTTCTGGGTCTCGTAGAGATGCTCGATCTGCTCGACCGCGGCGGTCAGCAGCGGCTTCATACCGCGAAAGCCCTGGGACCCGCGCGCGCCCTGCTCGGCGATGCGGAAGACCTTCTGCTCCGCCAGGTCCAGGAGTTCCTTGGATTCCCGGCCATCGGGGACAAAGGCCGAGTCAGCGATCTCGGTGCCCACCGAGATCAGGGAACGCAGGATGGAGCGCTCGCGAACGATATCCGCGTAGGCGACGATGTTGGCGGCACTCGGGGTTTCGGACGCCAGGCGCCCCAGATAGGGCATGCCGCCCGCGTCCTCCAGCTCGGAGCTTCGCTCGAGCTGCTCCGAGACAGTCACCATGTCGAACGGGGCGTTGCGTTCGGCCAGGGCGGCCACCGCCCGGAAGATCAGGCGATGGTCGTGGCGATAGAAGTCTCCATCGGTAATGCGGTCCGCCACCCGGTCCCAGGCAGCGTTATCCAGCATCAGCCCACCGAGGACCGACTGTTCGGCCTCCTCGGAATGCGGCGGGATGCGCGGATTCGGCGTCATGGGCCGGTTCATGCCCGGGGGCACCCGAACCGGCCGGCCTGCCGGGCATCAGCGACCTGTGGCCACTCTCCCGACATGGAGAGGATCACTCCTCGCCGATGACCACGACGTGGATATCGACGTCCACGCCCGAGTGCAGGTGCAGCCCCACTTCGAACTCGCCGGTGGTGCGCAGCGGGCCTTCCGGCATGCGCACTTCCTTCTTCTCCACCTCGGTACCCTTGGCGGTCAGGGCATCGGCGATATCGGCGGGGCCGATGGAACCGAACAGCTTGCCCTCGCCACCGGCCTTGGCGGTGATCTCCAGAACGGTGCCTTCCAGCTGCGCCTTGCGCGCCTCGGCAGCGGCCAGCGCCTCGGCCGCAGCCTTTTCCAGCTCCGCACGGCGAGCCTCGAACTCGGCAATGTTCTCCGCGGTGGCGAACTTGGCCTTGCCCTGCGGCAGCAGGTAGTTGCGGGCGAAGCCGGAGCGCACGTTCACGCGGTCACCCAGACCACCCAGGTTATCGATTTTTTCCAGCAGAATGACTTCCATCTTCGGTATTCCTGTAACGTTGGGTCAGCCCCAAAACGAGGCATTTTACACCGGTCGCGGACCGGCCTCACGAATTGTTGTCACCACCCGGTCCATCACCCGGACCCTTGCGCTCGCCCAGCGCGCCCAGACGCGAGCGGATGTCCGCCCAGGCATCGATCACCCCGATCGTCGCCAGCAGCAGAAACACCTGGGGCAGGGCCAGCACCATCAGCACATACATGCCTACCAGCCAGAAGCTGCTCATGTTCTGGTGATGCGTCAGCGCATGCACCAGCGCGATCCCCTGGAGGAAGAACAGCACCCCCAGGATGAACGCCAGCTCGGTGGCCAGCGGCACCGGACCGAGATGCCCGATCAGCCCCAGCGCGACGGTCACGCCGCTCATGGCGCGACCGAACTGCAGTGCCCGGAACTCCTCGCCAAACGCCCCCGGGTTGTACAGAAGCGCCTGCCAGTAGCGGCCGATCAGCAGACTCAGCGTCAGGCTCAGCAGCACAATCCCGGCGAAAAGCCCCGTCAGGTAGGGCGCCGCACGGCGCAGCGCGGCCTCCAGTTCCTGCGGCCCGGTATCCGTACCCTCGACCAGCGGTCCCAGCAGGGCCATGCCCGCCTCGGACCAGGCCGTCTGCACGTCCGGTACCAGGGCATGCACTGCCAGCACGCCGAGCCCGGCGACCATCGCGCCGGCCTTCAGCGTCATGCGCCAGGACACCGTACGGCGCAGGACCTCGGCCAGCAGGACCACAGGTGCCCACTGCACAAACCCGGCGGCCACGCCCGCCATCGGCGGGGCCTCCGGGATCAGCACGAACATCGCGGCCCCGAGCACCAGCGCCGACAGCGCGGCGACGAGCAGAGCCTGCCCCAGGCCGACACGCAGACCGACCAGTGCAATCAGGGCACTGCTGACGATCGCGATCGGCGGCAGGAAGAGCCCCGCAACGCCAAAACCGGAGACCGCACCCACGGCGCGGCCCCGGCTTTTCATCGCGAATTCGGCCAGTACACGCATGGCCGTGCGTCCGGGCGAACCGGAGCGCGGATCAGTGGTTGTCGCTGTACGGCAGCAGCGCGAGGTAGCGCGCGCGCTTCACGGCCGTGGCCAGCTGGCGCTGATACTTCGCGCTGGTACCGGTGACGCGGCTGGGCACGATCTTGCCGGTCTCGGTTACAAAACCCTTCAGCAGGTTCAGGTCCTTGTAATCGATGTAATCGATGCCTTCGGCGGTGAACTTGCAGTATTTGCGACGACGCGGAAAACGGGCCATTTCAGATCTCCTTCGAAAATTCGGTCAACGGACGGGCGGGGCTTACTCGGCGGAGGCCGAGTCGTCGGAGGCGGCCTGGCCACCTTCGTCGTCACGCTCGCGGCGACGGCCCTTGGCACCTTCCTCTTCCTGGCCCTTGGCCAGCGGGGAGGTTTCGGTGACGGCCTCTTCCATGCGCATGGCCAGGTGGCGCAGCACGGCATCGTTGAACCGGAAGGCACTGACCAGTTCTTCCAGCGCCTCTTCCGAGGCCTCGATGTTCATCAGCACGTAGTGGGCCTTGACCAGCTTCTGGATCGGGTAGGCCAGCTGACGACGGCCCCAGTCTTCCAGACGGTGGATCTTGCCCTCGTGACCTTCGACCAGGCCCTTGTAGCGCTCGATCATCGCCGGGACCTGCTCGCTCTGGTCCGGGTGGACCAGGAACACAACTTCGTAATGACGCATTTTCGACTCCTTGCGGGTATCAGCCTCCCGTCCACGCGGTGAGGCAAGGATGCCGCCCGCCGGAAAAACCGGCAGACGGAAAGGCGCGATACCTTAAACGAACTGGGCTGCGGCAACAAGCCCGATGGCCCTCGCCGGCAGCACCGCGCCACGCGCGGCGGTGGGCTCACTCCTCGTTCACCGGCCACTCGTCGTCCGGGATGATCCCGTCGTCGCGCTGCTCGTGCCGCACCCAGGCGACGATATCCGCCACATCCTGGTGATCCAGCCCGGGGACCGGCGGCATGTCGCCATACTCCCAGTGGTGCGCGATCACCCCGCGCTCGACCGCGATGAAGAACGTGACATCGGCATGATGGGACGGCTCGTAGATCCGGTGGATCAGCGCGGGCCCCTGCTCGGTACCGCGGGCATCGGCGCCATGACACTCCGCACAGCTCTGTGCGAAGCGCTCCCGCCCGACCTGTGGATCCCCCACCAGTTCGATATTAATGCCCTGGATGGGATAGGGCGCGCGCTCCTGCTGTGCCGCATCCGAGGCTTCATCGCCACATCCCGCGAGGACCAGGCTCAGCCCCACGACCACGGTGGCCAGGGTGGACCGGGTGATAATGAACGCTCCTCTTCCCGCGCCCTTCCGGTCAAGCGCCGGGTGCGGACGGCCCGCCAGGGCACGGACCATGGTTCGGTTTTTCTTTGGCATGTTGAATCCCTCTCACTCGAAAACGAAAACGGATGCCCGCCAGGACATCCTGGACGCACAACGCGTCAGGTCTTCGGCGGGGGATTGGGGGGTTCGGCGGGCGTTCTCGCGCTCAAAGGCCCAAACACTGCGGTTGCCGCCAATGGGCCGGAGACCACGGACGGGCTGGCGGACGGAGGCGCCACGCAACAGCCATGACCGAGGCATTCGGCCGTCTCCGAGCCATGCTCACCGTGGAGGTCCACACACAACACGCCCGGATCGCTATCGTTCATGGTCGCCGCCGCGGCTGGCTGCACGAAGGCGAGAACCAGGGCCACCACCAAGGCCAACAGCAACCGCCACTGCACTGAACCGGATCGCACGCACATTCCAGGAGCATATCAGCGCTGACGCTGACGCCGGACCTCGAACAGCGTGATACCGGTCGCCACCGAGACGTTCAGACTCTCCACCGTGCCAGCCATCGGGATCCTGGCGAGATGATCGCAGGCCTCGCGGGTCAGGCGCCGCATGCCCTCGCCCTCGGCCCCCATCACGATCGCGGTCGGCGGCCGCAGATCCACCGCATAGAGGTCCTCGCGCGCGGCACCGTCCAGGCCCACGGTCCACATGCCGGCCTCCTTCAATGCCGCCAGGGTCCGCGCGAGGTTGCCGACGGCGACCACCGGCACGGTTTCCGCCGCGCCCGAGGCGACCTTGATCGCCGCCGGCGTGAGCGCCGCGCTGTGGTGTCGGGGTGTCACGATCGCACCCGCGCCGGCCGCGTCCGCGGTGCGCAGGCAGGCGCCCAGGTTGTGCGGATCGGTCACCCCGTCCAGCACCAGCACGAGGTCCAGCCCGTCCTGTACCCGCCGGACCAGGGTCTTTTCCTCCATCACCGGGCGCGGGGCGCAATGCACGATCACGCCCTGATGCTGGAAACCGGGGTGGTGCTGGTCGAGCTTGTCGCGCCCCGCCCGCTCGATCGAAATCCCGCACGCCTGAGCCTGCTCCAGCAAATGAGCCAGCGCCGGCTCCAGGGTGCCGCTCGCCAGCTGGAGCAGACGCACGCGTTCCGGGGCATGCTGCAGCACGGCGGCGACCGCGTGGATCCCGCCGAAGGACTCACCGCGAGGTCCCTTGCCGCCCTTGCCCATCGCTCAGGTTCCTAGGAGGAGCTGGACGAACGGCGCCGCCGACCACGACGACGCCGGCCGGACTTGCCGCCGGGCTCGCCACCGGCGCCGGACGACGTCTCCGAAGTGTCGGCGGCCGGGGCCTCGGCCGAGGATTCAGCAGCGGACTCCGGCGACCTGCCGCGACCGCGCCCACCGCGACGGCGGCGCTTCTTCTTCGGCGGGGCATCGTCCTGGCCCTGCTCGGGCGCGGCCTCCGGCGCCGGCTGCACGGCCTCGGCGTCCTTGCGTTTGCGGCCACGGCCGCCCTTCTTCTTCGGCGCCGCCTCGGCTTTCGGCTCTTCGGCCAGCGCCAGATCGATCTTGCGATCGTCCAGGCTGACACGCACGACCTGCACACGCACCTCGTCGCCAATACGGAACACGCGACCGCCGCGTTCGCCGGTCAGCGTGTGGCGCGACGGCTCGAAGTGGTAGAAGTCGTTATCGAGTGCGGTCACATGCACCAGGCCCTCAATGTAGACATCCTTGATCTCGACGAACAGCCCGAACCCGGTCACCCCGGAGACCACGCCGTCAAAGGTCTCGCCGACCTTGTCCTGCATGTATTCGGCCTTGAGCCAGGCGACCGCGTCGCGCGTGGCGTCGTCCGCACGGCGCTCCGCCATGGAGCAGTGCTCGCCGAGCGATTCCATGTCGTTGTGCGAATACGGAAAGCCCTTGTTGCTGCCCTTGCGCAGCACATGGCGGATTCCGCGATGCACCAGCAGGTCCGGGTAGCGCCGGATCGGCGAGGTGAAGTGGGCGTAGTCATCCAGCGCCAGCCCGAAGTGGCCGTCCAGTTCCGGGGCGTACACCGCCTGACTCAGCGAGCGCAGCAGCACGGTCTGGATCAGCTGCTGATCGGGGCGCTTCTTCGCCGCCTTCAGCACCTCGGTGTAGTCGCGGGGGCTCGGTTCACTGCCCCCGCCGAGCGTCAGGCCCACGCCATTGAGGAAGTCGCGCAGGTCGTCGACCTTGTCCGTCGGCGGCTGGTCATGGATGCGGTAGAGCGCCGGCACCTTGTGCTTCTTGAGAAAGCGCGCGGCCGCCACATTGGCCATGATCATGCATTCCTCGACCATGCGATGCGCGTCGTTGCGCTCGGTCGGCACGATCTGCTCGATCTTGCGGTCCTCGCCGAACAGGATCTTGGTCTCGGTGGTATCGAAATCGATCGCCCCGCGGCGGTTGCGCGCGGCGTGCAGCGCCTTGAAGACCTCGTGCAGGACCTCCAAATGAGGCATCACGTGGGCGTTCCGCTCGCGCAGGGCCGTGTCCCCGTCGAGCATCGCCGCGACGTCCTCGTAGATCAGGCGCGCATGCGAGCGGATCAAGCCTTCGTGGAAGCGATAGTTCTTCAGCGCGCCACGGGCACCGATCTCCATCTCGCAGACCATGCTCAGCCGGTCCACGTTCGGGTTCAGCGAACACAGCCCGTTGGACAGGACCTCCGGCAGCATCGGGATCACGTTGTTCGGGAAATACACCGAGGTTCCGCGCGTACGTGCCTCGCGATCCAGCGCCGCATCCCGCTCGACATAGTGCGACACATCCGCGATGGCCACCCACAGCCGCCAGCCCTTGCCGTCGCGCTCGCAATACAGCGCATCGTCAAAGTCGCGCGCGTCGTCGCCGTCGATGGTCACGAACGGCTTCTCGCGCAGATCCAGGCGGCCCTTCTTGGCCTTTTCGCTGACCTCGGCGCCCAGCTCGTCGGCCGCCGCGGTCACCTCTTCCGGCCACTCGTGCGGCAGACCGTGGGCACGGATCGCGATATCGATCTCCATACCGGGCGCCATGTGCTCGCCCAGCACCTCGATCACATCGCCGCGCAGGCGTGCAGTGCGCGACGCGGACTCGCGGATGCGTACCACCACGATCTGGTCGTCACCGGCCTCGCCCAGACCATCGGGTGGCACGAGGATGTCGTGCGTAATGCGCTTGTTGTCCGGGGTCAGGGTGCCCACCCCGTCCTCGATGCGCAGGCGCCCGACCACCTGGGTGGTGTTGTGCTCGAGCACCTCGACGATGCCGCCCTCGCGGCGACCACGACGATCCACGCCCATGACCCGCGCCAGTACACGGTCGCCATGGAACACCCCGCGCATCTGGCGCGGCGAGAGGAACAGATCGTCGTCCTGTTCATCCGGCACCAGAAAGCCGAAGCCGTCCGGGTGCCCGATCACGCGACCGCGAATCAGGTCTTCCTGGTTGACCGGGAGATAGGCGCCTCGGCGGTTGCAAAGGGCCTGGCCATCGCGCTCCATCGCCTTCAGGCGGCGGCGCAGGGCCTCGAGACGGTCGTCGTCGGCAATCTCCAGCCGCTCGGCGATCTCGTCATAGGACAGGGGGTTGTCGGCTTCCTGCAGGAGCCCGAGGATGAACTCGCGGCTGGGGATGGGATTGTCGTACTTCTGCGCCTCGCGCTCGAAATTGGGATCGGCCGGCGCCTTGCTTCTTTTTCTTGGCATTCAAACAACTCGTTGGATGATTCGGTGGCTGCCGGCGCAGAGCCGGCAACACAAGCAACCTATTATGCGGCATGTGAAGATTCGCTGCCGGAGCTTCCGGACAGCAACACGCGACGCCGATCGCGCGTTCGCATCCGTCACCGGCTTCCCGCTGACGGACGTTGACAGGCCTCTGGCCGCGCACTATATTGCGCGCTCCTGAAGCGCAGGATCCGGTTTCTTACCGGCGCTCCGACCTCGTGCCGAGGTGGCGGAATTGGTAGACGCGCTAGCTTCAGGTGCTAGTGAGCGAAAGCTCGTGGAGGTTCAAGTCCTCTCCTCGGCACCATTTCTCTGCTTCCCGAATCCCCGAAACGAAAGCACCCTCGCCAACCATCCAGTTGGATCATGGCGCCCTCGCGCATGCGGCCCGGACCAGCCCGCACCATATGCCGGGACAACTCCCGGGGCGACAGCCCGTGATCAGCGATCGAAAGGATCCCGCATCACCAGCGTCTCGTCACGATCCGGCCCGGTGGAGATCATGTCGATCGGGACACCCACTACGTCCGACAGGCGCTCCAGATAATCCCGCGCGGCCGGCGGCAGTTTGTCGTACTCGCGTATCCCCACGGTGGATTCCTGCCAGCCCGGCATCTCCTCGTAGATCGGCTTGCAGGCTGCATAGGCCTCGGCCCCGGACGGCGGCACCTCGCGACGCTCGCCATCACAGTCATAGCCGACACAGATCTGCACGCTCTCGAGTCCGTCCAGCACATCCAGCTTGGTCATGCACAGGCCGCTGATGCTGTTGATCGCGACCGCACGCTTGAGCGCGACCGCATCGAACCAGCCACAGCGTCGGGCACGGCCGGTAGTGGAACCAAACTCGTTGCCCCGGGTGGCCAGGTGCTCGCCCATGTTGTCGAACAGCTCGGTCGGGAACGGCCCCGCCCCGACACGGGTCGTGTAGGCCTTGGTAATCCCCAGCACGTAGTCGATGTCACGCGGACCGACGCCGGAGCCCGTCGAGGCGCCGCCGGCGGTGGTGTTGGACGAGGTGACGAACGGGTAGGTCCCGTGGTCGATATCCAGCAAAGTGCCCTGCGCACCCTCGAACATCACGTCCTTGCCCTGTGCACGCAACTCGTGCAGCCGCCCGGCCACGTCCGCCACCATCGGCTGCAGCCGCTCGGCGTGCGCCAGGCACTGCTCCAGCACCTCCTGCTGGTCGATGGTCGGGGCCTTGAAATAATGCTTCAGGGCGAAGTTGTGGTAATCCATCACCTCGCCCAGCTTGGCGGCCAGACGTTCGCGATGAAACAGGTCGTCCAGGCGCAGGCCGCGACGCGCGACCTTGTCTTCGTAGGCGGGTCCGATCCCACGCCCGGTCGTCCCGATCGCGGCCTTGCCGCGCGCCTTCTCGCGCGCGTGGTCCAGTGCCACGTGGTAGGGCAGGATCAGCTGGCATGCATCCGACAGGCGCAGTCTGTCGGCCACCGGCACATCCTTGGCCTCCAGTTCCTCCATCTCGGTAATCAGGGCTTCGGGCGAGAGCACGACACCGTTGCCGATCATGCACTCCACACCCGTGCGCAGGATCCCCGACGGAATCAGGTGCAGCACGGTCTTTTCGCCACCAATCACCAGCGTGTGCCCGGCATTGTGCCCGCCTTGAAAGCGCACGACAGCGGCTGCGTCCTCGGTCAGGCGATCGACGATTTTACCCTTGCCCTCGTCACCCCATTGACTGCCCAGTACGACTACGAAACGTCCCATCGGCTCAGTACTCCACTACCGTCCAGGCCCCGTCGCGCAACTGCAGGCACGCATCGGCGGGGGATTCATTGGTTTGCCCTTCCAGATCGCGCACCACACGATTACCGCGCGCACGCAGATCGGCGATGGCGGCCTCCATGGCCACGTCACCGGAGGCCGGCGCGCGCACCGTGCGGCGCGGCACTGGCGGCGCCAGATCGGCCCGGCGCAGCAACTCGCGCAGATCCGTGCTGAATCCGGTCGCGGCACGAGCCCGGCCAAAGACACGGCCGATGTCGTTATAGCGTCCGCCACGTGCGATCGCCTGCCCGGAACCCGGAACAAACACCGCGAACACCAGCCCCGTATGGTAGGCGTAACCACGCAATTCGCCGAGATCGACGTGGAGATCCACATTCGGCTGCGTCGCCTCCAGGCGCTCGGCCACTGCCTGAAGATGATCCAGCGCCGCACCCACCTCGGCCGGTGCGCCGTCCAGGGCCTCGCGCGCGGTCGCGATCACGCCGGCGTCACCATTGAGATCCACCAGCGCACGCAACCGCCGGCAGACGGCCGCATTCATGCCTTCTGCCTCCCATGCTTCGAGGGTCTCTTCGATCTCGGGGACGCTCTTGCGCTGCAACTGGTCGAAGAAGGCCTCCTCGCGTGCGTTGTCCAGACCGGCCTCTCGGGCCAACGCGCGATAGATGCCGACGTGCCCCAGGTCCATGCTGGGTTCGTAAACCCCGCAAACCTCGAGCGTCGCCAGCATCAGACGGATGATCTCGAGATCGGAATCCAGTCCGTCATGGCCAAACAGCTCCGCCCCGGCCTGCAGGGGGCTGCGCGATCCGGACCACTCGTCTGCACGCGTGCGCAGCGTACTCCCGACATAGCAAAGGCGGTTGGGTGCCTCGACCTTCAGACGATGGGCGTCGATGCGTGCCACCTGCGGGGTCAAGTCCGCGCGCACCCCCATCAGCCGACCGTTCATCTGGTCGGTCAGCTTGAAGGTCTGCAGATCCAGCGCGTGGCCCGCGCCCACCAGCAAGGACTCCAGGTATTCCGCCAGCGGCGGCATTACCAGGTCGTAGCCCCAGGTGTCGAACTGATCCAGCACCCGGCGCCGCAGGCCCTCCAGGTGCCGCGCAGCGTCCGGCAGCGCCTCGTCGAGGCCATCCGGCAATAGCCAGCGGTTGATCTCGGTCATCTCGTCCCTGCCTTGTCCTTGTGTCACCCGGTAGACAGCAGTGCCCGGCATGACTCGGGCCCGGAAGACCGGGCCCGAGTCAAACGGTCATCACGCACCGGACACCTGCGATGGCGCCCGGCCCCGGTGTTAGCGGGTCGGCAGCGGTTCCGGCCGCTCCCCGCCCGGGGCGTTAAAGAACTGGAAGAACTCCGAATTCGGCTCCAGGATAAAGGTGCTCTTCTCGCCGCTCATGCTGTTGCGGTAGGCGATCAGGCTCCGGTAGAAGCGGAAGAACTCCTCGTCCTCGCCGAACGAGCGGCCCAGCGTCTCGGTCGCGCGCGCGTCACCGGCACCCCGGATCTCCTCGGAGTCGCGGTAGGCATTCGCGAGGATGACCGTGCGGTCACGGTCGGCACGCGAGCGAATACGTTCGGCCTCCTCCTGACCGCGGGCACGGAAATCCTGCGCCACGCGCTCACGCTCGGCACGCATACGCTCGTACACCGACTCGGAGACCTCGTCCGGCAGATCCATCCGGCGCACACGCACGTCCACCAGATTGATCCCCAGCTCCAGCGCTGTCTCCAGCGCCGTCTGGCGCACCGCGCCCAGGATCTCGAGGCGCTCGCCGGCGACGACTTCCTGCAGTTCGTACCGCGCGAACTCGTTACGCATCCCGTCGCGCAGGATCTGCGCGAGGCGCTCCTCGGCCAGACGTTCGTCACCGCGGGTCGAGCGGTAGAACTGGCCGACATCGTCGATCCGCCACTTGGCATAGAAGTCGACGATGATGTTCTTTGCCTCGGAGGTCAGGAACCGATCCGGCGGGATGTTCAGCGTCATGATCCGGGCGTCGAACTTCTCGACGTTCTGGATCAGCGGAAACTTGAAGTGAAGACCGGGCTCGGGGTCGACCTGGCGGATCTCGCCCAGGGCAAACTTGATCACGCGCTCGCGCTCGTCGACGGTGTAGGTCGACAGCGCCACCACGATCCCGATGACAACAACGGCGATACCGGCTATGCGTAGCATTAGCGCACCTCCCGCGAGCGCTGGGCCGCCGGATCGCGGCTACCCAGTCGATTGACACCTGACCCAGTAGTGGCGCCCAGGCCACCGCGGCTGGTATCGATGGGTTGCGGGGTCGGCATCTCACCCGAGTTGGTGCGGGTGCCGGTGCCGCGGAACAGCTGATCCAGCGGCAGCATCATCAGGTTGTTGCTGCTGCCCACGTCGAGCATGACCTTGCGCGAATCCTCGAGCACGGCCTCGACGGCCTCCAGGTACAGACGGTCGCGGGTCACTTCCGGGTACTCCTGGTATTCGACCAGCAACTGGTCGAAGCGGGAGGCATCACCCTCGGCCTGGGCGATCACCTGATCGCGATAGGCCTCGGCCTCTTCGATGATACGGGCCGCCTGACCACGGGCCCGCGGGATCACACCGTTGGCGTAGGCCTCGGCCTCGTTTCGGAAGCGGACCTCGTCCTCGCGAGCACGGATGGCATCGGCAAAGGCCTCCTGCACCGGCTCCGGCGGCTGGGCCTGCTGCATGGACACGGCGGTCACCGTCACCCCGGCCCCATAGGCATCCAGACTCTCCTGCATCACCACGCGCGCGGAGGATGCAATCTCCCCACGCCCTTGACCGAGGATGAAGTCCAGATTGGAACGTCCCACGCGCTCGCGAATCGCCGATTCCATCACGTGGTTCACGGTGGAGTCCGGGTTGCGCACGTTAAAGAGGAAGTCAACCAGGTCAAGGATCCGGTACTGCACCGCGATATCAATATCGATGATGTTCTCGTCCCCGGTCAGCATCAGCGCGCGGTGCTCGATGGTCCGCACGTTATCCACGTTGACGATCTCGATGCGCTCGATCGGATACGGCAGATGCCAGCCGGGTCCGGGGTTCTTCACTTCCTGGAAGGCGCCAAAACGCAGCACCACGCCGCGCTCGCCCTCGGAGATGATATGGAACCCGGAGGCCAGCCAGACCACCAGGGCGATGATCAGCCCGAGGCTGACCAGGGCCTGGGTACCACGACCCATGCCACCACCGGAGCTTCCCCCGGAGCCACCGTCGCCACCACCGCCGAAGATCCCGTTCAGATGGCGCGACAGCTTGCGCATCATTTCTTCCAGATCGGGGGGCTGGTTGCCCCCGCCGCCACCGCTACCACCGCCGCGCTGGCCACCGCCGCCCCCACTCCAGGGGTCGCGGTTACTATTTCCCGGTTCGTTCCAGGGCATGGACTGGACTCCGTCACTCGCTCAGGGCTGACACCATCCGTTCACCCGACACGGATGGGCATAAGGGGCCACATTCTAGGGAGCCGCCCCCACCCGGGCAACCACGCCCGGAGGGAAAAGCGGGTTACTCGTTGCCTTCGATAACCACAAAGGCCTGCGCATACTCGCGCTCGTCGCTAATACTGAGGTGGATGACGCTCACCCCGAGCCGCTCGGCGGTCGATTGCGCGCGGCCTCCCAGCACAAACTCGGGGCGGCCGCGGGCGTCATGGATCACCCCCGCCTCGGACAGTGCCATGTCCGCACCAACCCCGCACCCCAGCGCCTTGGCCAGGGCCTCTTTGGCGGCGAAGCGCCGGGCCAGAAACCCTCCCGGTTGCTCCAGCGGCAAATCCGCACGTTCCACAGGGTGCAGGATACGCTCTGCCAGTCGGTGACCGTGACGATCCCACATGCCTTGCATGCGTGCCACCTGGACGAGGTCGGTTCCGATCCCCAGGATCATGTAGCGATCACACCGGGTACTGGCCGACCGGCAGGCCGGCGCGGGCGGCATCCATCAGCCCGCGCATATGACTGACTGCCTCGGGCAGGCCGGTGAACAACGCGCGCGCCACGATGGAATGCCCGATATTGAGTTCGTGGAACACCGGGTTGGCCGCGATCGGGCGCACGTTGTCGTAATCCAGACCGTGACCCGCATTGATCACCAGCCCAATGGCCTGGCCCGCAGCGGCGGCCTCGTTAATCCCGACGAGCAGGCGTTCACGCTCGGCCGCCTCGCGGGCATTGGCATAGGCCCCCGTATGCAGCTCCACCACCGGGGCCCCGATCGCGACGGCCGCTTCCAGTTGGCGAACATCCGGTTCCACAAACAGCGAGACATCGATCCCGGCCGCGGTCAGCGGGGCGACAAAATCGCGCAACCGCTCGAGTTGCCCGGCCGCGTCCAGCCCACCCTCGGTAGTCAGTTCCTCGCGTTTTTCCGGCACAATGCAGCAGGCCTCGGGCCGCAGTTTCAGTGCGATGGCCTGCATGCCTTCCGTAGCCGCCATTTCGAGATTCATCGGGACGGTCAGGCGCGGCTTGATACCAAACACGTCATCGTCCTGTATGTGACGGCGGTCCTCGCGCAGGTGCAGGGTGATCGAATCCGCTCCGCTCGCCTCGGCCAGGCGCACCGCCTGCATCAGATCCGGATACGGCGTGTGGCGGGCCTGCCGGATCGTGGCGATGTGGTCGAGGTTGACCCCCAGCTTGAGCGATACGGGATGCGACATGATGCGAGTGGCCTTCGTTATGGATCAGGACGTGGGCTACAGCAACGCCCGCGTGCGTAGCGCGCGGCCGGCCAGGTGGTGGTCGATCAGGGCACGCATAAAGTCACGTGCCGAGCGGGCATGATTATCCGGGACCTCCTGCTCCAAGGCCAGCGCCCGCAAGACCTCCCCGGCGACGGCGCCCGCACGACCCGGCTGTGTGGGTTCAAGCCCCCTCTCGGGCTCGTAGCGATACCAGACACCGGACTCAAGGTCGGCAGAATCCAGATGTTCCAGCCCGGAATCGATCGGCAACAGCAGCGCCCACTCGGCGCGGCGCAGCACCACGTCCGCGCGCTCCCGGGCCGCCAGCCGCGCGTAGGCCGTCAACAGGGCCGGCAGCGCCTCGGGGATCGGGGCCTCGCGCGGGTAAAGACGCAGCACGAGTTCGTTCAGGTACAAACCGCAGACCAAAGCCCGCCCGGTCAGCGGAAAGACCCTCTGCTGCTCCGCCACCTGCAGCGTGGGGAGCTCGCCACGGCCGCGCCAGGCCAGATCGAGCAGCACAAAGGGCTGTACCGACCCCGCCTTGCCCCGCACCACCGCCGCCACACGCCCGGCCTCGCCGGTCAGCAGTTCCAGTACACGGCTGTTTTCGCGCAGGGCGCGTGCATGCAGGACCACACCCTGGGTAACCGCCGTCGCCGCGCCACTCATGCGCGCCGCAGAGCCTTCACCGGGGTTCTTCGATGCCCAGCTCGCGCAGGGCGCGCGGGTTCCGGGTCCAGTCCGCCTCGACGCGCACCGTCAGGCGCAGCATGACCTTGCGTCCCAGCAATTCCTCCAGCTGCAGGCGCGCCGCCTGTCCGATGCGCTTCAGACGCTGACCGCCCTTGCCGATCACGATCCCTTTCTGGCTGTCGCGCTCGACCAGGATGACCGCGTCGATATGCGTGGTCCTTGGCTCGTCGGCCCACTGCTCCACGCGCACCGCCACCGAGTACGGAACCTCCTGTCCCAGGCTCTCCAGCAGGGACTCGCGGATCATCTCCTCGGCGCGAAAGCGCTCCGGGCGATCGGACAACTGCTCGGGGTCGTAGAGGAAGGGGCCCGTGGGCAGATGCACCCGAATCTCGTCGATCAGGCCCCCGACGTTGGAACCCGTCTTCGCCGACAGCGGCACGACACCGGCATAGGGCATCGCTTCCATCCGCGCCGCGATAAACGGCAGCAATTCTTCTTTTTCCCGCGCCCGGTCGACCTTGTTGATGACCAGTAGCGCAGGCCGTTCGGACTGGCGAATCAGCTGTTCGATGCGCTCGTCGCCCTCGCCAAAGCGTTCCGCCTCGACGAGGAAACACACCAGGTCGGCGTCGGCCAGGGCCTGGCTGGCCGTGCGGTTCAGTACCCGGTTCACCAGACGCGTGCGTTCGGTGTCGATCCCCGGGGTGTCCATCAGCACGATCTGGTCGTCCCCCTCGGTCACGATGCCGAGGATGCGATTGCGCGTGGTGTGGGGACGCCGCGTGGTGGCCGCCAGCTTCTCGCCCACCAGGCGGTTCATTAGCGTGGTCTTGCCAACATTCGGGCGCCCGACCAGGGCGACCAGACCACAACGGGTCCCGAAATCGGGGGTGCTCTCCATGTCGCTCACTGCTCCTGGGCCTGCTGCTGCAACCGCCGCAGCGCCGCCTCGGCCGCGGCCTGCTCCGCGCGGCGTCGCGACGAACCCTCGCCCCGCTGTCCCCAGCCCTGTGTGGGTAAATGCACGGAGACGGTAAAGCGGCGCTCGTGATCGGGGCCCACCACATCCAGCACCTCGTAGACAGGCAGTTCCGCGTTGCGGCCCTGCAGCTGTTCCTGCAGCCGGGTCTTCGGGTCCTTCAGGGATTCGGCCGAGGGGAGGTTCCTCAGGCGCTCGGAATATAGAGCCAGGGTGAAGTCACGGGCGGCCTGCATACCCGCCTCGCGATAGGTTACGCCGATCAGTGCCTCGACCGCATCGGCCAGGATGGAGTCGCGCCGCTGCCCCCCGCTCTTGCGCTCGCCCTGGCCGAGATTGAGCATCCCCTCGAGCCCCGATTCGCGGGCCAGGGCCGCCAGCGACTCGCGGTTGACCAGGGCCGCGCGCAGGCGGGTGAGGTCCCCCTCTGGCGCGTCCGGCAACTGCTCGTAAAGGGCATCGGCTATAACCAGCCCCAGGACCGCATCGCCCAGAAACTCCAGGCGCTCGTTGTTACGCCCGCCGGCACTGCGATGGGTCAGGGCCTGGCGGATGCCCTCGCCCTCGCGCACAGCCTTCGGCAGCAGATCGCGAAAATCGCGACTCGCGGCAGACCCTTGCAGATGGTGTTCCGACAATCCCACGGTGACTCGTACGAACAGCCTAAGGCGCCAGGGTTTCGCTGCGGGAGAAGCGCGCGACCACATCCACGTTGCCCAGAAACTCGCGGCGGACTTCGTACTCCAGATGCATTTGCCTGCGATCGCCGCTCTCCGTCACGGAGAAGTCATCCTCCTCGATCCCGTCATATACCGAGTTGATCTGGAACCGGCGATTCATCTCGCGCCACAGCTCGCGCTCGCTCTTGTCGGCCGCACCTGGCTGAGCCGCGACGTCCTGCATGATAGAGCGCACAGTGAGGTACTGGGTGTACTGCGTACCCATCTTGATCACGAAGGTCCCGACCAGCAGGGCCAGCAGGATCAGGGCCATCACCGTCAGGGCTCCCGCCCCGCGCATGGAATGTCTGGAATGCTGCATCGCGCTACCCCTTGGTTGCCTGCGCCCCGCGGAACGCGCTAGGGAAACGAAAGTTTCCCTAACGAATCGCCTGGCCAATCCGCGAAAAGTCCCTGTGCCCTTCATTGTAATCCCAATGCAACCAGATAAAGAGGGCACGCCCCACTAGCAGGTCCTCGGAGACAAAGCCCCAGGTCCGGCTGTCATTGGAATTGTCGCGATTGTCGCCGACCATAAAGTAATGACCCTCGGGCACGGTCACCGAACCATCCAGACTCGGGCGCTCCTCGCGCATCAGCGTCGTGTAGGTGCGTCCGTCGAGCGTTTCCTCGTACAGCGACGCCCCCGACATGACTTCCCCGGAGCCCTCGCCCTCGAAGGTTCCCACACGCTCGGCCGACTGCGCCTCGCCGTTGACATACAGCACACGATCACGGAACTCGATGGTATCTCCCGGCAGCCCGATTACCCGCTTGATGTAGTCCTCTTGCGGGTTGCGCGGGTACTTGAACACCACGACCTCGCCACGTTCGGGCTCGCCCATGTCAAAGACCTTGGTACGCGTAACCGGCAAACGGATCCCGTAGGAGAACTTGTTCACCATGATGAAGTCGCCCACCAGCAGGGTCGGCATCATGGATCCCGACGGGATGCGAAACGGCTCGGCCACGAACGAGCGCAGCACCAGCACGATCAGCAACACCGGGAAGAATGATCGCGAGTAGTCCACGAACCACGGCATGCGCGCCTGGCGCTCGGGGCTCAGCCGCCGCCGCAGGAGCACCCAGCCCAGCCAGATCAGGCCCGTTGCGGCCGTGGCCAGTACCAGGATCAGTTCCAGATTCGCCATGTATTGTCCTCATCACCGCCTTGCGGCGTGCCCGCTCCGACCCGGGCGTTATTTGTCGTCGCCGACCGACAGCACCGCCAGGAAGGCCTCCTGCGGCACATCCACCTTGCCAATCGACTTCATGCGTTTCTTGCCGGCCTTCTGCTTCTCCAGCAGCTTGCGCTTGCGCGAGACGTCGCCACCGTAGCACTTGGCCAGCACGTTCTTGCGCATCGCCTTGACCGTGGAACGCGCGATGATCTTCGAGCCGATCGCCGCCTGGATCGCCACCTCGTACATCTGACGCGGGATGATCTTGGCCATGCGCTCGGTCAGTTCGCGACCGCGCGACTCCGCATGGTCACGATGCACGATCCCGGACAAGGCATCCACCCGCTCGCCGTTGATCAGGATATCCACGCGCACCAGCGGAGCGGCCTGGAAGCGCCGCGGCTGGTAGTCGAACGAGGCGTAGCCGCGGGTTGCGGACTTCAGCCGGTCAAAGAAGTCCAGCATCACCTCGGACATCGGCAGTTCATAGGACAACTGCACCTGACGCCCCAGATACTGCATCTTCGTCTGTACCCCGCGCTTCTCGATGCACAGGGTGATCACCGCGCCCACATAGTCCTGCGGCACGAGGATGTTGGCCTCGATGATCGGCTCCCGAATTTCGGCGATCTCGTTGCTCGGCGGCAGCCCGGAGGGGTTGTGCACCATGACCACCTCGCCGTCGCTCTTTTCCACCTCGTAGACCACCGTGGGTGCGGTGGTAATCAGGTCGAGGTCGTACTCGCGCTCTAGGCGCTCCTGCACAATCTCCATGTGCAGCATACCCAGGAAGCCACAGCGAAAGCCGAAGCCCAGCGCCTGCGAGGTCTCCGGTTCGAAGGACAGCGCCGCATCGTTCAGGCGCAGCTTGTCCAGCGCCTCGCGCAAATCGTTGAAGTCGTCCGCGCTGACCGGGAACAGCCCGGCGAACACCCGTGGCTGGATCTCCTGGAATCCCGGCACCGGCTCGTCGGCCGGGTTGTTGAAGTCGGTGAAGGTATCCCCGACCTTGGCCCCGGAGATGTCCTTGATGGTCGCGATCAGATAGCCGACCTCGCCGACCTCCAGGGTCTCGCGGTCCACCGGTTTGGGCGTAAACACACCGACCCGGCTGACCTCGTGGGCGCGTCCGACGGACATTGCCTTGATCTTCTGGCCTGCATAAAAGCGCCCGGCCTTGACTCGCACCAGCGCGACCACGCCCAAGTAGTTGTCGTACCAGGAGTCGATCACCAGCGCCTTGGGCGCTGCCTCGGCATCCCCCTCCGGCGGCGGGATACGGCGCACGATCTCCTCCAGCAGCTCGGCGATGCCCTCGCCGGTCTTGGCGGAGACCCGCATGGCGTCGGTGGCCTCGATACCGATCACGTCCTCGATCTCGGCCGCCACGCGGTCGGGTTCGGCCGCCGGCAGGTCGATCTTGTTCAGCACCGGGACGACCTCGAGCCCCTGGTCAATCGCGGTGTAACAGTTGGCCACACTCTGCGCCTCCACGCCCTGCGACGCATCGACCACCAGCAGCGCGCCCTCGCAGGCATACAGCGAACGTGACACCTCGTAGGAAAAGTCCACATGCCCCGGGGTATCGATGAAGTTCAGCTGGTAACGCTGGCCGTCCTGGGCGTCGTAGAACAGCGAGACGCTCTGTGCCTTGATGGTGATCCCGCGCTCGCGCTCCAGGTCCATCGAGTCCAGCACCTGCTCGGACATCTCGCGCTCGGTAAGGCCATGGCAGCCCTGGATCAGGCGGTCGGCCAGCGTGGACTTGCCGTGGTCGATATGCGCGATGATGGAAAAATTACGGGTCAGGCGAGTTTCGGTCATGCAGGGGCCAGTAGGTCCAGCAGTGCCTTTCGGTCGAGGAAATGGCAGCAAAGAATGTCGCCGTCGACCGCAAGCACCGGGACCTTCGCGTTGAAACGCGCGCGCAGGTCCGGGTCCTCGTCGATGTCGACGACCTCGAGGACGAAAGTATAACGGCTTTTGAGGGCCGAAAGCTCTGTGAGCATCTGCTCGCAGAGCCCGCAGCCCTCGCGGTGATACAGCGTCAGCGTCCGCATCATGATCGCCGCTGCCCGGGCGCTGGGCGCCCGGACCGGGGCACGATCATCATTCAGACGGGATGCGCAGGGCGATAAAGGTCGGGTTGCCGTCGCGCTGGATCAGGACCGGCACCGTACGCCCGGCACCGGCGGCCTCGATCTGCTCTTCCAGCTCTTCCAGCGAATCCACCGAGTGACGACCGAACTGCACGATTACATCACCCGGGCGAATGCCGGAGGAACGCGCCGGATTGCCCGTCACCTCGGTCACCACCAGTCCGCCGTCCAGACCCAGCTCCTCGGCCTGGGCGGCATCCAGCGGTTCCAGATGCATCCCGAGCAGGCTTTGCGGCTTGGCAGGATCTTCCTGCTCCGGCTGGCGGCCGCCGCGCTCCGCCGCGATATCGTCCGGCAGGCGTTCGATCTCGACCGTAATGGTCCGGGTTTCCTCGCCTCGGCGAATCTCCACCTCGGCCTCGGTGCCGACCGGCGTCCGCCCCACAATCGGCGGCAGGGCGGAGGAGTTCGGGACCTCGATGCCATTGAACTTGAGGATCACATCCCCGGTCTCGAAGCCGGCCTTCTCTGCCGGGCTGTCCGACTGCACCCGGGCAACCAGAGCGCCGCTGGGCTTGTCCATGCCGAACGACTCGGCCAGATCACGCGTCACTTCCTGGATCAACACGCCCAGCCAGCCGCGGGTGACCTCGCCGTGCTCGCGCAGTTGCGTGACGACATCCTCGACCATCTCGATCGGCACCGCGAACGACAGCCCCATGAAGCCACCGGTCCGGCTGTAGATCTGGGCGTTGATGCCCACGACCTTGCCGTCCAGGTTCAACAGCGGACCACCGGAATTACCCGGATTGATCGCGACATCGGTCTGGATGAACGGGACGTAGTTTTCAGTCGGAAGGTTGCGCCCCTTGGCGCTGACGATCCCGGCCGTCACGGAATGGTCGAAGCCGAACGGCGAGCCGATCGCCAGCACCCACTCGCCGACCTTGAGGTCATCCGACGAACCCAGCTCCAGCGTAGGCAGGTCGTCGGCGTCGATCTTCAGCAGGGCCACGTCGCTTTGCGGGTCCTTGCCAACCACCTCGGCATCGAAAACGCGCCGGTCGGAGAGATGGACGACGACCTCGGAGGCCCCCTCCACGACGTGGTTCGCCGTGATGATGTAGCCATCCTCGGTGTAGATGAAGCCAGAACCCAGCGAGCTGCGCTCGGGCATACGGCCTTCACCGCCCTCGCCTCGGCCGCCGCCCGGAGGCGCGCCGAAGAAACGCTCGAACAGATCCTCGAACGGAGAGCCCTCGAAATCGGGGTGCCCGCCCGTCTGGCCACCCTCGCGCTCTCGCGTGGTGGAGATATTGACCACCGCCGGGCTGTGTTCCTCCGCAAGCGGCACGAAGTCCGGCAGCATGCGCGCCGAGGCCGGCAGGGAAAAGGCGAAAAGGATCAGCCCCAGCAGGGCCCATTGCATCGGTCGCGTCATGGTTAAAACCGCTTTTGTTCGTGCGTTCATGCTCTAGAAAATCCGCGCCGGGACAAGTTCCCGGCGGTCACATTCATTGGTCAATCGGGCGCGGGCGACCTCGCACTCACAACGCCTGTATCGGTCTCGCGCCGCAGGAACACCGGCGCCAGATCCGGCGCGCGGTGGCGCATCCAGTAACGCACGCCGCCCAGGCCGAGCACGAAACCGGCCACACCCGCCAGCAGCAGCCAGCCCTCGCCGAGTAACGGCCATATCCACATCAACAGGCCTGGCACCACGACCAAGCCCAGCAATGGCAGCAGATACATCGCGAGGGCACCGGAGACAAGCGCCTGGTCCCGAATCCCGATAATCACGCGGTCGCCTGCGCGGAGCTGGCCAGGGTGACCGATGGTCACCTCCACGGCCTTGCGCCCCAGCACCTCCGACAGCACACCACTGCCACAGCCAGTACGGGCCGAACAGCTGCCACAGGTGGACTGGCGCTCGATCCGCACGCGCGCGCTGTGCGCCTCGGCCGAGAGCACCACACCCTGTTCCTCGATCCAGTGCGCCACGGGTATTAGTCGCCCGCGGCGTCCCGATAGGAGACCGCATCCAGCACCTGCTGGACCGTCGTATGGGGCACATCACCCACCGCCGTAACCTGATGCCCCGCCATCACCCGCGCGGCGGCATGGGTGGCGCCGGCACGGGTCGTACCCTCGAAACTTTTGTCACCATCCGCCGGTTCCACGTAGACCGACACCGAGGCCAGGCCATCACTCAGCACGAAATGGCGCGAGACCTCGTCTCCGTTGCCAAGCGAACGCTCGCTGGCGGCCACCGCCTGAAAGCCCGAGGGCAATTCACCGAACTTCCAGCCACCCAGACCATTGTCTTCGTCCCACTGGGGCTTCTTGTGGCCACGGTCGGCGCGTACCTCGATAAATTCGGCCTGGTCGGTCGTCGGCTCAAGCTCACTCTCGGCGATTTCGGCAGACAGTTCGAGATCGGTGAAGGCAAGACGTTCGAGCAGTTTCCCGCTCGGATCGTACAACTCGCTCAACAGCGGGAGGGCGCTTTCCAAGTGGAGACAGTAGCGATGACTGTAGCGCAGAGTGTCGCGTGCACGCGCTAGAACCAGGGTGCAGGAGTAACCGGCCACACGATCCAGGCCCTGGACCTTCAGGGCATAGAGGTCGTGTTCTTTGAGCAGGGAAACCGGCGCGCCGGCAGGGCCCAACGGCGACTGCGCACCGTCGCCCGAGGCGCCACGCGCTCCCTTGATTGCACTCAGGCGGTCCACCGATCGGACAATCTCGCGCTCGGCGCCCGTAAGGGTCTCCAGACGTTCGCGATAGCCACCATCCTCGGCGATGTGCACCACGCGAATGGTGTCGATGCGGTCATCGCGCTGCAGAACGAAGGTGCCCTGATAGCTCTCCGCATGCAGGCTTGTCGTCATGCGCTCAAGCCATTCCAGCGGCGAGGCCTCGTCCGCCAGGGTCTGCGCCGGAAGGCAGAGGGCGGTTGCGGCCAGAACGAGCGGCAGCCCACGCCACATGGCGTATTACTCGTCGCTGACCGAGTAGCGTACGCGTCCCAGGGCCGAAGAGCCCGGGCCGGTCAGTTCGGCATGGTTCTCGAGGTAGCGGGCGAACCGCGGATCCAGAGACTCGCCAACCTCCGTCTGCGCCGAATCTTCGGCACTGGCCCGGGAGCTGGCCGTTTGCACGTCGCCTGCGGCTGCCGGGGTGCCGCTTTCCACGGCCACCGGGGTCGCATCCTGACCGGGGCGATCCCCCAGCATCTGCATGCCGACCAGCGTGACCATCGCCACGGCCGCGGCCACACCCGTACCGGCTACCGGCTTCAGCCAGCGCGGCGACTCGCGCCGGGGCACGCCCTGCAAGGCGGGTTCGTCCGCCAGGGCCGTTCGAATGTCATCCATGAAATGTGCGGGGGCCGTGTTGCGCAGCCCGCCGCGGAGACTGTCACCGATCAGGTGATAGCGTTCCCACTGACTGCGATCTTCTTCGGATTTGACCAGTTCGTCGATCAGGCGCCGCGTCTCGAAGTCATCCGTTTCTCCGTCTACGAGGGCGGATAGACGTTCACTCTTGGTGACTTGTTCTTTCATGGTGCTTCTCGTCATTCGTCGTCTAACAAAGGACGCAAGGTCCGGTCGATGGCCTCGCGGGCCCGGAAGATGCGCGACCGTACGGTACCGATCGGACATCCCATCGTCTGCGCGATTTCTTCGTAACTCAGTCCCTCGATCTCGCGCAGCGTAATCGCCATGCGAAGGTCGTCGGGCAGTTTCTCGATGGTGCGCTGCACCGCGCCTTCTATCTCCTCGGACAAGAGCTCCCCCTCCGGGGTTGCATTGTCCTTGAGAGCGGAGTCCCCGCTCATCTGTTCCGCATCCTGCGCATCGACTTCGGCCTCGGGCCGCCGCCGTCCCTGGGAAACCAGATAGTTCTTGGCCGTATTGATGGCGATACGGTAGAGCCAGGTATAGAACGCACTCTCGCCGCGAAAGTTCGCCAGTCCCTTGTAAGCCTTGATGAAGGCCTCCTGGGACACATCCAGGGCAGCAGCCTGATCATGCACATAGCGCCCGACCAGGTTCACGATCTTGTGCTGGTACTTCAGCACCAGAATGTCGAAAGCCGCCTTGTCGCCGTTTTGTACGCGTTTGACCAGGGCCTCGTCGGAAGCCTTCTCGCTCATGCGGGGGCTCCCGCGACGACGCCGGTCTCCGGTAATCTATGGTGCATGGACCGCCTGACTCGCATTAAGTTCGCTTTCCGCACAACACTGTTGCGAAAGGGCCACGATTTGCTCGGGCAACAAGCGCAGCACGTTACCTGAGCCATGGAAACAGTACAACAACCTCGCCTGGCCGACGTACTGGTGATCGGGAGCGGCGCAGCGGGACTCTCGGCCGCCCTGCATCTGGCCCCGTATCGCCGCGTGACGGTGATCAGCAAGGGCCCGGTGGACGAGGGCTCGACCCGCTATGCCCAGGGCGGAATCTCCGCCGTTCTCGACCGCGCCGACTCGTTCGATGCCCATATCGCCGACACCCTGGATGCAGGAGCCGACCTGTGCGATCCGGACGCCGTGCGCCGCACCGTGGCCGCCGGCCCCGAGGCGATCCAGTGGCTGCTGAACCTCGGTGTGCCGTTCACCCGCGAGGCCCTGGAGGGGCGCAGCCGCCTGCACCTGACCCGCGAGGGGGGCCACAGCGCCCGGCGCGTCGCCCATGCCGCCGACGCCACCGGCCGCGCAATCGAGGATGCGCTTGTAAAGAGCGCCTCCGGGCAGGCCAGCATCGAGGTCTTCGAGCGCCACGTGGCGGTGGACCTGATCACCCAGCCCGTGGACGGCACCCGGCGCGTGGTGGGCGCCTATGTGCAGGACGCCAAGACCCGCGAGGTGGAGACCATTCTCGCCCCGACCGTAATCCTGGCGACCGGTGGCGCGAGCAAGGTCTATCTGTACAGCTCCAACCCCGACGGCGCCACCGGCGACGGCATCGCGATGGCCTGGCGGGCCGGCTGCCGCATCGCGAACATGGAGTTCATGCAGTTCCATCCGACCTGCCTGTTCCACCCGCGCGCCAAGTCGTTCCTGATCTCCGAGGCGGTACGTGGCGAGGGCGGGCTGCTGTTGCTCCCCGACGGCGAACGCTTCATGCCGCGCTTTGACGAGCGCGCGGAACTGGCCCCGCGCGACATCGTCGCCCGCGCGGTCGACCACGAGATGAAACGCCTCGGCCTGGATCACGTGAACCTGGATATCAGTCACAAACCGGCGGAGTTCATCCGCGAGCACTTCCCGACGATCTACGAGCGCTGCCTGCAGTTCGGCTTCGACATGACCCGCGAACCGCTGCCGGTGGTGCCGGCCGCGCACTACACCTGTGGCGGTGTGATGGTGAACCACTTCGGCCAGACCGACCTGCCCGGCCTGTACGCGGCCGGCGAGGTCTCCTACACGGGCCTGCACGGGGCCAACCGCATGGCCAGCAACTCGCTGCTGGAGTGCCTGGTCTACGCCCGCGGAGCCGCCGAGCACATCCTGTCGCAGACCGATCTGCCCGCTCCGGAGCAACTCACGGCACCGCCCGCCTGGGACGAGTCACGCGTTACGGAATCCGAGGAAGAGGTCGTGGTCGCCCACGACTGGGACGAACTGCGCCGCCTGATGTGGGACTACGTGGGCATCGTGCGCACCCGCGAGCGCCTGCACCGTGCCGAGCGCCGCATCCGCATCCTGCAGGAAGAGATCCACGAGTATTACAGCCACTTCCGCATCTCGCCGGACCTGCTCGAGCTGCGCAACCTGGCGATGGTTGCGGAGATCATCGTGACCAGCGCCCTGTCCCGCAAGGAAAGCCGCGGGCTGCATTTTATCCGCGACTACCCGGAGACCGACCCGGCCCTGGATGGACAGCCGACGATCCTGGCCCCGGACAACGCTCTGCGCCCGGGCGACAGCCGTCGACCGTAACCTGCTCTCCCCAGTAGCAGCACGGCCAGCGCGCTAAGGGAGACGCTGATTGGATCGCACGTCCGCGTTGGTGCCCCCTGTTTTCCGAGACAAGGCGCATCGTGCAGCGGGTAGTGGTTCTACCCGCCCGTTGCTGATTGATTCGGGGCGCAACGCAGGATCGGGGAACAGGGGGCACCAACCCCACAAGACATTGGAAGCAGGGGCTCGGCCGCCCGTTGTTGATCAAAAACGGGCGCGCTCACAGCGTTGCGGCTCCCTTGTGCAGAATCGCTGCACGGCAGTCACCGCGCCTTGTTCGCACGCAAAAGCGACTCGAGCGCGGACGCGCGATTAAATCAGTGTCTCCCTAAGGCATTACCACCACTTCTCGTATTTGAGCTGCGTCTCGGGGATCCCCCATTCGGCCAGCAGCGTGGCCATGTCCTCGATGAACTCGCGCGAACCGCAGAAATAGAACAGGGCATCGCGCGGCAGCTTCAGCGACTCCAGCAGCTCGTGGCTGATGCGCCCGGTGTGCCCCAGCCAGTCTTCGGCCTCGCGCGTTACCGTGAGGGTTATGTCGATGTTCTCGGCCTTGGCCAGGTGCGCCAGTTCGTCCGGGAACAGCATCTCGTCCTGGTGCGCGACGCTGTAGACGAGATGGGCGTAGACGTCCGGCATGCCGTCATTGACCGCGCGCAGAATGCTGAACAGTGGCGTGACGCCGATCCCCGCGCCCAGCAGCACGACGTTCTGCGCCATGCCCGGCTCGAAGAAGAAGCTGCCCTGCCCGGGGGTGATGTAGACCGTATCCCCCTCGCACGCGGTGGTGTGCAGGTAGTGCGTGGCGTGATGGTGATCGGCGTACTTGATCGCGAGCTGCAGCCGCCCGTCATCGCGCGGCGCGGAGACCACCGAGTAGCCCCCGACAAACGGCTTGCCGGCAGCCTGCGGGATCACCAGATCCAGCCACTGCCCGGCCTTGCTGGAAAAACGCGCCGGGTCGGCCGACAGGGTAAAGACCTTGATCAGCGGCGTGACGGGTTCGATCGCCTCGATCCGGGCCGGCATGAAGTGTTCGGGCAGTTCAACGGCGTGTGTCATTTGGGGTCCGTGCTAGTGTCGCGTTCGCGCCGCCGGGCCTCCTGGTAGAGGGCCTCCTGGGCGTCGAAATCCAGCTGTTCAAG
This sequence comes from Thioalkalivibrio sp. ALD1, assembly GCF_000381245.1. Lineage (NCBI taxonomy): Bacteria > Pseudomonadati > Pseudomonadota > Gammaproteobacteria > Chromatiales > Ectothiorhodospiraceae > Thioalkalivibrio > Thioalkalivibrio sp. ALD1. Next base: position 98,793 of record NZ_KB906243.1, read on the forward strand.
GGCCTGCCCCTGCTCGCGGGCCAGGGCCTCCATGGTACGAAAGCGCGCCTCGAACTTGCGCGTAGTCCCGCGCAGCGCGCCTTCCGGCTCCACTCCCAGATGACGCGCCCAGTTGGTCACGGCAAACAACAGATCGCCGATCTCCTCGGCCACGCGGTCGGGATCGGCGTCGCCGGCCAACTCCTCGTGGACCTCGTCCAGTTCCTCGTGGATCTTCTCCAGCACCGGAGCCGGCTCATCCCAGTCGAAGCCCAGCCGGGCCGCGCGGCGCTGGGTTTTGGCGGCACGAGCCAGGGCCGGCATCGCCAGCGGGATGTCGTCCATCGCGCTGTGGTGGTCGCGGGCGGCGCGCTCCTCGGCCTTCGCCGATTCCCAGGCCGCCTCGCGGGCGGCATCATCCGCGTACTCGGCATCGGCGAATACATGCGGGTGGCGCCGCACCAGCTTGTCGCCGATCGCACGGGCGATGGCGTCGAGATCAAAGCGCCCGGCCTCCTCCGCGATCCGTGCCTGGAAGACCACCTGAAACAGAAGATCGCCCAGCTCGTCGCGCAGCTCACGAGTGGCTGCCTCGCTGCCATCGTCGCGAGCGATCGCGTCGGCCAGCTCGAAGGCCTCCTCCAGCGTGTGGGGCACGATGGTCTGGGCGGTCTGCTCCCGATCCCAGGCACAGCCCTGCTCGGGATCACGCAGGCGCGCCATGATCGCGCGCAGGCGCTCCACGGGATTGGTATTCCTCATGAGGGCGGAGTGTAAGGGGTCCAGTGGGCGGGCAAAACCGCCTGCCACACTCCGATGCCAGTGCCGGGGCCGTGCAATCGGCCCCGACACCCTCGATCAGCCCTGCTGGTCCGGTTCGCAGAGACGCTTCTTCTCGTCGGGCAGGTTGTCCGGGCAGATCCCGCAGCCCTCGTTGCCGGGCAGCGCCCAGTCAATCTTCTTCGGATACGGCAGATCCATCTCCTCCATGATCTTGACGAACTCGGCCTCGGGCTTGTTCTTGCCCAGGCGCGGGTTGCGCATCTTCTCCTGCCCGATGGTGGTGATCTGACGCTCTTCGTAATCGTGGCACGGATACACCAGCGTCTCGTCCGGCAGGGTAAAGAACTTGTCGTGGATCGACCGGTACAGGGTCTTGGCGTCACCTGACTGGAAGTCGGTGCGGCCACAGGCCTCGATCAGCAGGGCATCGCCGGAGAACAGCATCTTCAGCCCGACATGATCCATCAGAAAGGCGTGATGGGTATCGGTATGCCCGGGGGTGTAGAGGGGGTTAATCACCAGATTCCCCAACTGGAAAGGTTCGCCCTCGCGCAGGCCGACGTCGCGGCAAGGCAGCTCGTCCAGCGCCGGGCCGGCCAGCTGGCAGCCCGTCCTCTCGCGCAGCATCTTGCCCCCCGTGATGTGGTCGGCGTGGATATGCGTCTCGATGGCGTAGTCGAGGCTCAGTCCCATCTCCTGCAACACACGCAGATCGCGGTCCACAGTCTCGATGACCGGATCGATCAGGGCGGTCTTGCCCGTGTCCGGGCAGCTCAGCAGATAGGTATAGGTGGACGATTCTTCTTCGAACAGCTGCTTGAAAATCATGCGATGTCCTCCGTGAGCGCCAGGCGCTTTTCAATCGGTTGGCTCGATGCTAACCGGCGGTCAGCCGATGCACCAAGCCGGCACACTGGACGCGCGCCCTTGTCCGTTTCGGAGCCCCTGGACCGCCACAAGTTCCCCTCTGGGAAAGGCCCCACCCTTCTGTCATGACACGCCACTGGCTATCATGCGTCCTTCGCCGACACAGACACCAAGGACCCATCATGGAAGCCAATCAAGTGGCCGAGCTCATTCGTGCCGGCCTGCCGGAGGCCGAAAAGGTCGAGGTCACCGGGGGCGAGGGCAAGTTCGAGGCCCTGGTCGTCAGCCCGCAATTCGCCGGAATGAACAAGGTCAAGAAGCACCAAACCGTCTACGCCACGGTGCGTGACCAGATCGACTCCGGCGAGGTCCACGCACTGTCCATCCGCGCCCTGACGCCGGAAGAAGCCGCAGGCGCCTGAGCACCGCGCCGGGATGCTCTCGCCCAAGGGCCGCGAGGAGATCGAGCGCCTGCTGGAGGGCGGCCTGGTTCACGACTGGGGCGAGGCCGAGACGACGCTGCGCAATGTCACGCGCATGCTGTTGACCACGCGCCCGGACCTGCTCCGTCTGTACTTCAGCCCCGAGGCGTGGGAACAGATTACTGCCTGGCCGCAGAAAAAGGCCGCCAACGCGATCATCGCCGCATTGCGTACCGGCGTGGTCGACGCCCTCGGGCGGCCGGCCATCGCCAACCGCGAACAGGCCCGTTTCTACTTGCTCTGCTTTCAGGACGACCTCGCCGAACGGGTGGACGCCTGGTGCCGCGAGCACCCTGAGGAATGTCCGCGTCGCAGCCGCGCACGAACCCAAACCCTCCCTGGCGACTCCGAGCCATGACCCCCGATGTTCTCGAATGCGGTCAGCCCGCGATTGAAGGACCGCTGCGCCAGCTGCTAGGACGCTACGGGCTGAAACTGGTCATGCACCCGCCGGGCGCGGCGCTGCCCGGAACCTGGTGGGGCGAACCCGAGGCGGGGATCATCGGGCATACCGTACATGTCCGCCCCGACACACCGCTGCACTCGGCGCTGCACGAAGCCAGCCACCTGATCTGTATGGAACCGCAGCGCCGCGCGACACTGCATACCAATGCCGGGGGCGACGACCTGGAGGAGTGCGGGGTTTGCTACCTGCAGATTCTGCTGGCCGATGCCCTGCCCGGAGTGGGTCGCGAACGCCTGATGCGGGACATGGACGCCTGGGGCTACAGCTTCCGTCTGGGTTCGACCGCGCGCTGGTTTGACGAGGACGCCGACGATGCACGGGTCTTCCTCCGCTCCGAGGGGCTGATCGACTCGCGCGAGCGGCTTTCATTCGCCTGTCGCGGGGCCCTCGAGACTGCGCGGGATGCTACACTGAGATCCACGTCACAAGACGCGACTCCCCCGGAAAACGCCAGCCAGGATCCAATGCGGTGATTGCGCTGCCGGGCACAGCGCGCCGGGCAATCACGAACCCACTGGCCACCCTCCCGGGCTGGGGATCAATGGAAACACAGGCAACGGAACCGCTCATGGACACGACGACCATCGACAGTCTGCTCCAGGAAATGGATCTCACCGCGCACCTGTCGGAGTCCGCCCGCGCAGAACTCGCCCAGGCATGCGCCAGCCCGGAGCTGCCCGCCGGTAAGCGACTGCGTCCACAGGACGTTGCCGACCGGCACCTGTTCCTGCTGAGCGGCCAGCTGGTACGTGTCAGCGGCGGTACGCCATCCCGCATTACCGTTGGCGATGGCAACGGCGAGCCACCACTGCAGATGTTCGACGGTGGGGCCGGCCAGCAGGACTTCATCATTACCGAGAAGCCCTGCCGCATGCTGGAGGTACCCACTGCGGCGCTGGAGCAGGCCCACAGTGCTTCGCTGGTGATGCACGACACCGAGCTGGACGACACGGAAGGCGCCTTTTTTGGCGAGTTGTACGACCTGATTACCAGCAATCGTCTGGAGCTGCCGACCATGCCCGAGGTCGCTCTGCGCATCCAGGAACTGACCCGAGATCCGGATGCGGATATCGACAAGCTGACCGAGGTCATCCAGCGCGACGGGACCATCGCGGGTGCCCTGTTGCATGCCACGAACAGTCCGCTGTTCCGCGGGTCCCAGCAGATCCAGTCGGTACGCGACGCGGTCACTCGCCTGGGCTTTCGCAACACCCGCATGCTGGCGATGAACATGGCCATGCGACAAGCCTTCAAGGCACGTCACGCCGCCACACGCAATGCCATGGAGGCAGTCTGGCAACACGGGGTATTGCAGTCGGCCTATGCCTACCTTGTGGCCGACTCCCTGAAGCTGCTGGACCGAGAACGAGCGCTGCTCGCCGGCCTGGTCGCCGGCATCGGGGCCGTCCCGATCATCCAGTTCATCGAGGTACGCGAAGACCACCCGGATCCCGAGCGCATCGCTCGCCTGGTTCGCCGCCTGCGCAACCTCGCCGGGGTCCTGGTCATCAACTACTGGGACCTGGGCGGAGACCTGGTCAACGTCGCCGAACACAGTAGCGACTGGGGCTACCGACCCGCGGAGCCCGACTACGCCAGTATCGCGCTGGTCGCCCAGTACGCTGCCTTGCAGGCGGAGGGCGAGGAACTGCCGCCACCGTCCGAGGTCAAGGCTTTCGAACTCCTGGGCATCGATGCCCCCGCCCCCGGGGAACCGATTGCGTTCCTGGAGGCCCGCTCCGAGGATCTAGCGGAGTTGCAGAAACTGTTCGATATGTGAGGCTGAAGCGCCGGTGCTCGAGGAACGTCTTCCACAACTGGTCCCGTTTACCGATCTCGGAGAACGGGCGCGCCAGAAGCTCCTGCAGCACGCGAGCACCCTGGATATCACGCCCGGTCTCAAGCTGCATGCACGCGACGAACGGCGCTACCTGATCTTTCTTCTCGAAGGCCGGCTCATCCTGTCCGACGACGGCCACACGGTAATGCTCAAGAGCGGCAGTCCGGAATCCCTGCACCCGGTATTCGATGAGCGCGACTATCACAGCCATGCCATCGTAGCGAGCCGCGGCCGCATCGCGCTGTTCGACCGCAAGGTCTACGAGAACCTGATCGACGGGGCGCACGAAGGGGTCGAGGTAAGCGAGATCGAACTCTCCGACCTCGAGGGCGAATTGTTCACCAGCATCTACACCCACGCGTTCTCCGGCGAACTGGAACTGCCCCAACTGCCCGAGGTCGCGCTGCACCTGCAAGCGGCGCTGAAGGACCCGGACGTCGACATCGAGCGAGTCACCCGGATCATCGAAGAAGACCCCAGCGTCGCCGCGCGCCTGCTGTCGGTGGCCAACAGTCCGGCGATGGGGAGCCAGCGCGAGGTCTCGCGACTGGGGGATGCCGTTTCCCGCCTTGGCCTGGAACGTACACGACAACTGGTGATGGCCCTGGCCGCACACCAGGTGTTCATTCACCACGACAGTCCCTACCACCGGTTGCTGGAACGCCTGTGGCGCCGTTCGGCCCGTATCGCGGCCATCAGCTGTGTACTGGCCGACCAGAGCGAGGCCGTGGATCCGCAGAAGGCCCTGCTGGCAGGCCTGCTCCATCGGGTCGGCGCTTTGCCCATCATCGGTGAAGTCGCCCGCAACCACCCCGATCGCAGTGCCGAAGACATCGAACGCATCCTCTACCGTCTGGAAGGCCTGATCGGCGAACTGGTTGCTCAACAGTGGGGCCTGGCTTCCGATATCATGGAAGCTATTCGCGATTCCGGTGGCCCGGAAACCGCTACGGCAGCACCCCTGACCGACATCGTGCGCATCGCTCGCAGCGCCTGCACGCGCGATGGCGATAACGCCCTTGCGGACCGGACGCCACTGGCCGAGTTGAACGCCGTGCCACGATTCGGCTTCGTACTCGACGACAACGGGCAGTTACCTGCAATCGACACGGCCCGCCGCGAGATTGACGCGCTGATCCGCGAAGTCGCCTGACCCCGATCGCGCCGCCACCGCCCCCGATAGGGCGGAGCGACCGCAACCCATTCAGGGAAGACCCTATGACCACTCGAACCCGACCCCAACCTGGCGAAAAGCAACGCGCCGCCGACAAGGTCGCGCGCATCCCGGTCAAGATCAGCCCGACCGAGCGCCCACAGCGCAAGCCGAAGTGGATCCGCGCCCAGAGCCAGGCGCGGCCCGAGGTGCAGCGCATCAAGCGCATCCTGCGCGAGCAGAAGCTGCACACCGTCTGCGAAGAGGCGAGCTGCCCGAACCTCGGCGAATGTTTCGCCCATGGCACCGCCACCTTCATGATCATGGGCGACATCTGCACCCGCCGCTGCCCGTTCTGCGACGTCGCCCACGGCCGCCCCGAGGCCCTCGACCCGGACGAGCCTCGCCACCTGGCGAAGACCATCCAGGCGCTGGGCCTGAAGTATGTGGTCATCACCTCCGTGGACCGCGACGACCTGCGTGACGGTGGTGCCGGCCACTTCGTGGAGTGCATCCGCGAGGTCCGCACGCTGAATCCGAACACGAAGATCGAGATCCTGGTACCCGACTTCCGCGGCCGCATGGACCGCGCGTTGGAGATCATGCACCAGGCCCCGCCAGACGTCTTCAATCACAACCTCGAGACGATCCCGCGGCTTTACCGCGAGGCGCGCCCCGGTGCCGATTATCAGTGGTCGCTGGAGCTGCTGAAGCGCTTCCGCGAACAGCACCCGGGGGTGCCGACCAAGTCCGGTTTGATGCTCGGTTTGGGCGAGACCCGTGAGGAACTGCTGGAGGTCCTGGCAGACCTGCGCGAACACGGCTGCGACATGCTGACCCTGGGCCAGTACCTGCAGCCCTCGCGTCATCACCTGCCGGTCACGCGCTTCCTGACACCCGAGGAGTTCGACGAGCTCGGCGAGGCCGCGCGCGAAATGGGCTTCAAGCAGGTGGCCAGCGGGCCTATGGTGCGCTCCTCCTACCACGCCGACCTCCAGGCACAGGGACTCGAAACCGCCTGATCAGCCCCGCGCCCCTCCCCTAGGGCGTTGCCCCGCGCCCTGAGGCTGGCCCTGGTTCGGCATCTGGAGTTTACGGTGCCTTCGACTGACTGCCTGCCTGCGCTCACTCGCGAGCGCGCCGCGCCCGTTTTGATCAACAACTGGCTTTCTTGCTTGCCCAAGAAAGTACCCGTCGAGGCGCACCCGGATTCCGCCCGGGAACCTTGCTCCAGGGCCCTCGGGCCGGCGGCGCTGTAACTCGCTGCGCCTTCGGCTTCGCTCAGACAGTCAGCGCCCCGTGTCTATTTTGAATCGTCCGTCCCGAGAACCCTTCCGCAAGGGGCTTCATACGGGGGGAGAAGGTCAAGACAACGGCTGGCCTGACGTTCGTGCCAGTGGATGGAGGTGGGTATTCGGACATCTTGGCACGCGCGGCCTGCGGCCCTGGCGTGCCGCGCCCGCAAGCGGGCGCCAGACCCCATGTAGGATGCGGATGAGCGCAGCGAATCGCATCAGGGGTTACCCCGGCGTTGGGATGGTGCGTTTCGCTGCACTCAACGCACCCTACAGCTCGGGATTTAGACAGGTGCAGGAACACCGGCGGTTTTGACCTACCCTCCCGATATGAGCCCCTTGTGGAGGGCGTGACAGGCCGGACGATTCAAAATAGACACGGGGCGCTGACTGTCTGAGCGAAGCGAGTTTCAGCGCCGCCGGCCTGGCGCGTCCGGAGCAAGGTCCCCGGGCGAATCCCGGGCGTGTTTCTTGGTTCCTTCTTTGCACGAGCAAAGAAGCCCGTTTTTGAATAACAACTGGCGCGGTGCGCTCGCGAGTGAGCGCAGGCAGGCGGCAGGCCGAAGCCAACGTAAACTCCAGATGTTGAACCAGGCCCAGCCTCAGGGTACGGGGCAATGACCCAGCGCCAGCACCCGGACGAGCTCGGGCGGCAAAGACGGTTCATGCCGGATGCTCGCGGCATCGGCGGGAAACAGCTGTTCGGCGAGATGGGCGAGCAGCTGCTCGCGGACGCGGGTGGCGTCCAGCGGGCCGAGCAGATGCTGCATGGAGGTCGCGGCGAGACCAGGATAGCCACAGGGGTTCATGCGCTGAAACGGCGCCAGATTCGGGGCGATGTTCAGCGCCAGCCCATGGATGCTGCGTCCTTGCCGGATGCGCAGGCCCAGCGCCGCAATCTTGGCACCGTCGACATACACCCCCGGCGCCTTCTCCCGGCGCTGCGCGTGGATGCCCCATTGCGCGAGCGTATCGATCAGCGCCTGCTCCAGCACCTCGACCAGGCGCCGGACCCCAACCCCCAGCCGCGGCAGGTCCACCAGCGTGTAGACGACCAGTTGCCCGGGGCCATGCCAGGTCACCTGCCCCCCGCGATCGATCGCCACCACCGGCGTCGCGCCGGGGTCCAGCAGATGCTCGGGGCGGCCATTACGGCCCTGGGTAAAAACGGGGGGGTGTTCGACGCACCAGAACTCGTCCGGACGGGTCGCATCGCGCTCCCGGGCCTGGAGCTGCATCGCCTGCCAGACGGGTACATAGGGCTGCACACCCAGCAGACGGACCACGGGCCCGCCGGGAACGAGCGGGCCGTTCACAGGATCATGCGGACCCGGTCACAACGCCCCAGGGCCCGATAAAGGTCATCGAGCTGAGCCTGGCTGGTCGCGGTGAACGTGATGGTGATGCCGAGGAAGCGCCCGCCACTGGAGGCGCGTTGCTGGATCACGGCATCGTCGGGGTCCGGCACATGCTCGGCCACGCAGGCCTCCACGGCCTCCAGGAGTTCCGGGTGGGAGTCCCCCATCACCTTGATCGGAAAGCGGCAGGGGAACTCGATCAGGCTTTCGCGCTTGTCCGTCATGCACACCCCTTGACCGCCGCTCGGGACTGCCTTGCCGTGGCCTTCTCCTGCTGGTAGGCAGCATGAACCGACTTCCAGGCCGGTCCGGGTGTCCCGAGTCCCACCGGCTGGCCATCAAGGCGGCAGACAGGCAGGACCTCCTTTGTGGAACTGGTCAGCCAGATCTCGTCGGCGGCGCGCAACTCGGATTCGGACAGGGCCCGCTCCATGACCTGAAGGCCGCACTGGGCGGCAAGACGCAGGACCAGGGCCCTTGTCACACCCGGCAACAGCGATGGCGCCAGCGGCGGTGTCACCAGCGTGCCGTCGACCAGCGCGAACACATTGCTGGCCGCACCCTCGGTCACCTGCCCGTCGTGCAGCAGAATGGCCTCGACCGCATCCTGGTCACGCGCATCCTGGCGCGCAAGCACATTCGCCAGGAGCGTCGTGGCCTTGATGTCACAACGGGCCCAGCGCGTGTCGGATCCCGTTACCACCGCAACCCCGGACTGGCGGATCGTGTCCGGCAGTGGCGCGATCGGGTTCGCCATGGCAAAAACCGTTGGCGCCCCGCTGGCAGGAAAGGCATGGTCACGCGGGGCAACGCCCCGCGTGACTTGCAGATACAGGCCGAGATCGGCGGCCTCGTCACCCTCGTTGCGCCGGACGAGCTCCTCCAGCATGGCCCGCCACTGGTCGAGCGACAGCGGCGTCTCAAGACGAATGGCGTCCAGCGAACGCTGCAACCGTTGCAGGTGTTCCCTCAACAGAAACAGCTGCCCGCCGTAGCTGGGGATCACCTCGTAGACCGAGTCCCCGAACAGAAACCCGCGATCCAGCGGCGAGATGCGCACGGATTCAAGCGGTATGAACTCGCCATTGAAATACGCAATGCCCACACTCGCCCCGGCTCAGAACGGCCAGACCGAGCGCAGCGACAGGGCAGCACCGTCCCACAGGCGACGCACCAGGCCGCCCTCCTCGACCTCTTCAAGGGCAACCACGGGCTGTTGCCCGATCAACTCGCCATTCAGACGGGCATGCACCTCGCCCACTGCGGCCCCTGCGGCCAGCGGCGCTTCCAGCGGCTGATTCAGTTCCATCGTGGCCTCGAGGCCGTCACCACGACCCGGCGGCACGATCACCCAGAAGTCCTCGGCGACCCCGACGGAAACCTCGCTATTCGTACCGCGATAGACGCGCGGGCTGCCCAGCTGCGTACCCGCCTCGAACAAGCGCTGCGGCTCGGTAAAGCGCATGCCCCAGTTGACCAGGGCCTGCGACTCGTTGGCCCGACGAGTACCGCCCTCCTGGTGATTGGAGGCCTCGATGCCCAGCACCACGGCAACCAGGCGGCGATCGTTGCGCTTCGCCGACGAAACCAGATTGTAGCCAGCCGCGGAGGTCCAGCCTGTCTTCAGGCCATCGAACCCGGCATCGCGCCACAGCAGCATGTTGCGATTGCTCTGCGAGATGTCGTTGTATTCGAACGAGCGCTCGCTGTAGTAGCCATAAAGGTCAGGGAAATCGCGAATCAATGCCCGCGCCAGCAGCGCCATGTCCTGCGCGGAGGTGGACTGCGCCTCGTCGGACGGCAAGCCGTGCGAGTTGGTGAAATACGAGTTCATCATCCCGAGTTCACGCGCCTGGCTGTTCATCATGTCAACGAACGCGCCCTCGGAACCCGCCACGGCCTCGGCCAGCGCGGTGGAGGCGTCATTCCCGGACTGAATAATCATCCCGCGCAGCAGGTCCTCGACCTCCACCTCGTCGCCAACCTCGATGAACATGCGCGATGCGCCCCGCATACCCGTGCGCCAGGCCCGCTCGCTGATGGTGACCGTGTCCTCCAGTCCCAAACGCCCGTCACGGATCTCGCCAAACACGACATAGGCCGTCATCAGCTTGGTCAGGCTGGCGGGCTCGCGGTCCACATCCGGCTCGCGCGAGGCCAGCAGCAGACCGGAGTCGAAATCCATCAGCGCATAGCTTTTCGCCGTCACGTCAGAGGGCGGGCTCGGGACCCCGCTCGGCATGCCCCCGCCACTCCCGGGTACCGGCAGTGGTTCGTCCGCAATCACCGGCATTGCGGCAACACACGCAGCCAGGGACAGAGTCATCAGGACGCGGCGGGCAAACGTATGGAGAGGGGCGGTCATGGTATTTAGAGGCCTCCTGTAGAGATGGCTAACGATAGCAGACCGAACCCGCGCAGATGAACGCACACAGGCCGGTCGGCATGAACAAAAGACAAGGAACCGCGGAGTCAGTCGTCGACGATGCGATAGTCGACATGGGCGGCCTCCTGCAGGCGCTCGGTTGCCTCCTGCAACTCGACCTCTTCCAGCGGACCGATACGCACCCGGTGCAGATCCGCCTGCGCGTCGCGTTCCAGCGTGGAAATCTCGACCGACTCGAACCCCAGGGCCTGCAGATCCCGCTGAATCTCCTCCGCCGTTCGGCGCTCGGAAAATGCCCCGACCTGTACCCAACGGCCGTTGCTCGCGGGCACCTCCGAGGCATTCGACTCGGTGGCGGTCGGGGCGTCATCAGACGATGCCGGGGTTGAGCTTGTGTTGACACCCTCGCCAGCATCGGCCAGCTCGATGGGTTCCGGCGCTGGCGAGCGCGGCTCGGCCACACGAGGAGGGTCCACGTCATCCGGTCCCACTGCACGGATCCGCACCGGCGCCACACCGGCATCGGTCATGTCCAGCCGATGGGCGGCCGCATAGGAGAGGTCGATAATGCGGTCGTCCACGAAGGGCCCGCGATCATTAACCCGCACAATCACGCGGCGGTCATTCTCCAGGTTCACGACCTCGACATAGGTGGGCAGCGGCAGCGTCTTGTGGGCCGCCGTCATCGCGTACATGTCGTAGGGTTCGCCACTGGATGTGCGCCGGCCGTGGAATTTGGTCCCGTACCAGGAGGCCAGTCCCTCTTCCTCGAACCCGGTGCTGGTACGCAGGGTGCGGTAGCGCTTCCCGAACACTTCGTATTCGGCCGGATTCCCGTAGCGACTCGGAGGCTCGTCCTTCGGCACGGCATCGGGAATCAGCGCCAGATCCTGCGGGATGTCATCCGGATCCGGATAGGCGTCAAACGCCGCATCGCCCAGCGGGCGGTCCGGATCGGCCTTGCGATCGGGGGCGGACGAACAACCCGCCAGCATCAGCGCGCACGACACCGCCAGCGCGGCGGCCGCCGCGCCAAGCCGGCAGCGGTTACTCGGCAAAGGCCTCGGCCAGCTGGTGGACAGCCATCGCATACAGCGGGCTCCGGTTGTAACGCGTGATCACATAGAAATTGGGATACCCCAGATAGTACTCGTAGCCGTCCTCGCCCTCGAGACGAATAAACGAGTACTTCCCGTCCTCGGCCACGGACTCGTCGGGATAAATGCCGTGCTCGGCAAGTTCGTCGAGGTCGAAGCGCGCCTGGAAATTGCGGCTGATCAGTTCCTCGTGAGCATCACCCTCGACCCGGGCACGCGCCACCACCGGCTCGCCGGTGCGCCAGCCATGCTCGCGGAAGTAGTTGGCCACGCTGCCGATCGCATCCGGCCAGGAATTGAGCAGATCGCGGCGGCCATCCCCGTCGAAGTCCACCGCATAGTGGCGATAGCTCGACGAGATGAACTGTCCGCGCCCCATGGCTCCGGCGTAGGAACCCCGTGTTTCGCGGACATCCAGATCCTCCTCCTGCACCAGGGTCAGGAACTGGCCCAGCTCACTGCGGAAGAAATCCGCACGCGGCGGGTAGTCAAAGCCCAGCGTGACCAGCGCGTCGAACACGCGGAAGCCCCCGGTGTTGCGCCCGTAGTTGGTCTCCACGCCAATGATCGCGGTGATCAGCGCCTGCTCGACACCGAAAGCCTCCTCGGCCCGGGCGAGCGTCTCGGCCTGCTCCTCCATGAAGCGCTCGCCACGCTCGATGCGCAGGTCGTTCACGAAAATCGGGCGATAGTCCTTCCAGGGTCGCGCCTCGGCGGGCGCCGAGATCAGGTCGAGGATGCGCTGCTGAGGATCGGCCTCGGCAAACAGGCCCTCCAGTTCGTCGCGATCCATGCCCGCCTCGACTTGTTCGTCGATAAAGGCCTGGACCTCCTCGCGCTCCAGGTAAGGCGGGTCGCCGGCGCGAAACTCGGACCCCGAGACGTTCGACAGGGAGCAGGCCCCCAGTGACATGATCAAACCGGCCTGCAGGAGGACGGAACGAAGGGTGCCCAGGGGGCGGAGGTTCAGGGTCATCGATTCACCAGGCGCTTTTGCGACGCGATGCTCATGAGAATACCGAAGGCGACCATAAGCGTCACCAATGATGTACCGCCGTAGCTCACCAGCGGAAGCGGCACGCCAACCACGGGCAGAAGCCCCGTCACCATGGCGATATTGACCGCCATGTAGACGGCGAAGGTCAGCGCCAGGCTGCCGCCCAGCAAACGGGCGAAGCGATCCTGGGCCAGGGCAGAGATCCACAGCCCGCGCGCCACGATCGCAAAATACAGCAACAACAGGAGCGCGACACCGATAAACCCGAATTCCTCGGCATATACCGCAAAAATGAAATCCGTGGAACGCTCCGGCAGAAAATCGAGATGCGACTGCGTACCGTTCAACCAGCCCTTGCCGTACAGCCCGCCGGAGCCGATCGCGATCTTGGACTGGATAATGTGATAGCCCGCCCCCAGCGGATCCGACTCCGGATTGAACAGTGTCAGCACCCGCTGGCGCTGGTAATCGTGCATCTGTAGCCACAACGCCGGAATCGCGGCGGCCGCGGCCAGCCCGAGCCCGACAAACCAGCGCCAGCTCAGCCCTGCCAGGAAGATCACCAGAAAACCCGCGGCGCCTACCAGCATCGCGGTCCCCAGATCCGGCTGACGCATGATCAGGAACACGGGCACCAGGATCAGCGGCACCGTCACCAGCAGGTCGCGAAAACGCGGGCGATCATTACGCGTCGACAGGTACCACGCGACCATCATTGGCACGGCAAGCTTCATGATCTCCGACGGCTGAAAGCGCATGAAGCCGAGATCCAGCCAGCGCCTTGCGCCCTTGCCAATCTCGCCCGCCACCATTACCGCCAGCAACAACGCAATTCCGGCCACGAACAGCCACGGCGCCAGGGACCGCAGGGTACGCACGGGGATTTGCGCGACCATCACCATCGCGGCCACCCCCAGTCCGATACGCATGGTCTGCCGCTCCAGCGCAATCATGCTCTCGCCGGAGGCACTGAACAGCACTGCCAGACCGACCAGCAGGAGGATGCCAATCAGCACCAGCAGCACGCCATCCAGGCGCAGGCGCCCCAGCAGCCACTGGCCCAGCGGCATCTCGCGCCCCGTCACGCTGATCATTCGTCCTCCGACACGTCGAGCGTCATTCCAGCATCACCCTTCAGGAAGGCGTCCATCACCTCGCGGGCCACCGGCGCGGCCACACGACCACCCGACCCCCCATGCTCGACCAGCACGGCCACCGCAATCTGTGGATCATCCGCGGGCGCATAGCCGACGAACAGGGCGTGATCCCACAGATGCCGGGGCAGCTCGTCCTCATCGTATTCCTCGTCCTGCCCCAGCCCGAAGACCTGCGAAGTGCCGGTCTTGCCCGCGATGCGATAATTCGTCGGCGGGCGGCTGCCAATCGAGCCCCAGGCAGTGCCATGCCTCGCATGCACGGCTTCGATCAGCGACTCGTGAATCGTGTCCCAGTGTTCCGGGGCTGTATGCACCGGCTCGCGGGGTTGCGGCAGCAACCGTTCGAGCTCGCCGTTGCCATTGTCCATCGACTGCAGCAGGCGCGGCTGAATGCGCTGTCCGCGCCCGGCCAGGGTCGCCGTGAAATCCGCCATCTGCATCGGCGTCGACAGCATGTAGCCCTGGCCAATCGCCGTAATCAGCGTCTCGCCGGGGAACCAGACCTGGTCATGTGTGGCCCGCTTCCAGTCGCGGCTTGGAAGGATGCCCGCGCGCTCGCCCGTCGCATCGATACCGACTCGCTGCCCGATGCCGAAGGCCCCCAGCATCGGCACCATCCGGTCGATCCCCATCGTATGCGCAAGATCGTAAAAATACACGTCGGAGGAGACCGCGATGGCGCGCGACATGTCGACCCAGCCATGCCCTTCCCTGCGCCAGTCGCGGTAGCGGCGCTCGTGGCCGGGGATCTGAAAGTATCCGCGCGCGAACATACGCCGATCAGCGGTGGTGATTCCTTCGTCCAGCGCCGCCAGCCCCACGAGGGGCTTGATCGTGGAGCCCGGCGGGTACTGCCCCGTCAGGGCGCGGTTGAACAACGGGCGCGAAGGATCGGATTGCAGATCGGAAAAATCGGCCTGGGAGATCCCGCGCACGAACATCTCGGGATCGAACCCCGGAGCACTGACCAGCGCCAGGACCTCTCCGTTATTGGGATCCAGCGCGACGATCGCCCCCTCGCGCCCGGCCAGGGAACGATACGCGGCTCGCTGCAGATCCGCGTCGATGGTCAGGGTGAGGTCGGTCCCTGGCTCCGGTGGCGTTACCGACAGCTCGCGGATGACCCGGCCCTGGGCATTGACCTCCACCTGGCGGTACCCCGGACGACCGTGCAGCAGGTCCTCGTAGTAACGCTCGATGCCGATCTTGCCAATGTGCGAGCTGCCGGCGTAGGCACGCGGATCGACCCGTGCCAGATCCTGCTGGTTGATGCGCCCCACATAGCCGACCACATGAGAAAATTCCTTGCCGAGCGGATAGAAGCGCATCGGGCGGGCCTCAATCTCCACGCCCGGCAACTCGTGTCGCGATACCGCGATCCTGGCCACCGTGGTGTCATCGAGACCAGCCTTGAGCAGGACCGGCTGAAAGGGGCGACGCTGACGAACACCGCGACGGAAGCGTTCGACGTCCGCCTCCGACAGCTCGACAAAATCGTGCAGCCGCTCCAGGAGTTCGTCCAGGTCACCGGCCTGCTCGACCGTCACTTCCAGCTGGTAGGAGGCGCGGTTGCCCGCCAGCAACTGACCATTGCGATCCCGGATCACGCCACGGCTGGGCGCAATCGGCTCCACCCGCAGGCGGTTGTTTTCCGACAGCGTGGTGAAATGAGAATGCGCGCCGACCTGGAGCCCCGACAGGCGCCAGCCGATCAGCAGCAGGACTGCGGCAAGCAGAACCAGCGCCAGCAGGATCCGTACGACAAACCGCTGCTGGTCCTGTTGTTCCTGCCCGTAATCATCGCGCCTGGCCATATTAGAGAACCGCCGCCACCCGCGACGCAGACACGGCCGCTGGGCATACCGACAAAAAAGGGGCCATCCGCGCCACGCGCCGCAGCCGGGCCGCTACCGCGTCAAATCTTGCTCTTCTGGTAACGCTTGTAGCTGGCAACAATCTCCGCCTTGGCGGCCTCGGCGTCCGCCCAGCCTTCCACCTTGACCCATTTGCCCTTCTCCAGCTCCTTGTAACGCTCGAAGAAGTGCTTGATCGAATCCAGCAATTCCTTTGGCACATCTTCCGGGCCCTGGAATCGTTCGGATTGCGAGCACAGCTTGCTCACCGGAACCGCCAGGATCTTCGCGTCCACCCCAGCCTCGTCGGTCATCTTCAGCATACCAATCGGGCGCGAGCGCACGACCGATCCCGGCAGCAGCGGCACCGGGGTAATCACCAGCACGTCCACCGGATCGTTGTCTTCCGACTCCGTGTTCGGGATGAATCCGTAGTTGCACGGATAGAACATCGCGACCGCCATGAAGCGATCGACCACCAGAGCCCCGCTGTCCTTGTCCATCTCGTACTTGACGGGCTGGCCCTGGGTGGGGATCTCGATCACCACGTTGATGTCGTGGGGGAGATCCTTGCCGGCTTCGATCTGGTTGAGGTCCATACTTGATTATATTCCGGTTGTTTTGAAGAGCGGGGGATTATACAGGGGAGAGCGCCCGCATTGGCACCCGTCACCGGCAGGCCAGGGACCCACGGGCTGTATCGCGCGGTTGCGGCCGATTACCCTCAGGCGGTATAAGACCGCGCTCGGGAAACGGTTTGTGCAGGGTCTGCGCAAATCTTCTTCGATGGCCATTCACCGTGCCGTCCCGCAACCGGCTTGTGCTGCGGTTCGGCGATGCACCGGGGAGCAGGAGTCAGTCATGCGTATCGTCCTGATGGGCGCGCCGGGGTGCGGCAAGGGTACCCAGGCCAAGAAGATGGTCGCCACCTTCGGCATCCCCCAGATCTCCACCGGCGACCTGCTGCGCGCCGCGATCGCCGCCCGGACCGAGCTGGGCAGGCAGGTCGAAAGCGCGATGGACGCTGGCCAGCTGGTACCAGACGATCTGGTCCTGGGGCTGATCCACGACCGGCTGCAAGAACCCGACGCGCAAGAGGGCTTCATCCTCGACGGCTTCCCGCGCAACGTGGCCCAGGCCGAGGCGCTGGACACCATGCTCGAGGATCTCGGCGCGCCGCTGGACCAGGCCATCCAGATCGACGTGCCCTTCGAGGAGTTGAAACAGCGCCTGACGGGCCGTGTCTCCTGCGGCGACTGCGGGGCCGTGTTCAACACCCGTACCTTTCCCCCCAAGCAGGAAGGCGTGTGCGATCTATGCGGCGGCGAACTCGTACACCGTGCCGATGACACCGAGAAAACGGTCGTCAACCGCCTGAAGGTCTACGAGGAACAGACTCAGCCGCTGATCGAATACTACTCGCGTCGCGATCTGCTCAGGCACGTGAATGGCACCCGCGACATCGCGTTGATCTTTGACGAAATCCGCCAGTTGCTGGGTAAACACTGATCCAGAATGATCAGTGTTTACCCAGGCTGAATCCACATCATGCCCCCGCCTGCCGGCCCTGCAAACCCGCTGTACCGCCGGGCAACCGCGCGGGCCGTGATTGTGTTGGCGATTGGTGCCATCGCCATGACAGCACAGGCCGAATTCGAACGGCTGGAACGTCCTCCTGGCTGCGAGTTCGCGCCCGACATGGAGTGGCCCGAGCGCCGCGAGCTCGCGGCCGAGATCACCGAGATCGACGCCGATCATGTTCGACGCGACGGCGAACATATCAGCGCGTGGGGCAACGTCCAGCTCTATGAAAAAGGCCGGCGCCTGGATACCGAGTTCCTGGAGTATGACCGCGCGACGGGACTGGCCCGCACCGAGGGTGACACCCGCATGTTCGACGGTGACCTGCTGCTGCACACCGACGGCGGCGAATACCGGCTGGACGAGGAAACCGGCGAATTCCGGCGCATCGACTATCTGGTGCAGTCCGTGCCCGCGCGCGGCAGCGCCGGGGTGGGCATCCAGCTCGCGCCGCACCTGCACGAATTCGAGGACGCCGAATACACCACCTGCCCGATCGACAACGACAGCTGGTGGCTGCGCACGCGTGATCTGGAGCTGGACCGCGAACGCGGGATCGGCGTTGCCCGCAACGCACGCATCGATTTCAAGGGCGTGCCCATCGCCTACACGCCGTATATCCACTTCCCGCTGGACGACCGCCGCCAGAGCGGCTTCCTGCTGCCCAGCGCCGGGGTCAGCTCACGCCACGGGGTCGATATCAGCACACCCTGGTACTGGAACATTGCGCCGAACTACGACGCCACCTTCACGCCGCGGGTGATGTCGGATCGCGGGGTCAAGCTCGGCACCGAGTTTCGCTACCTGCAGCCCCGCCACGAGGGCGTAGCCGATATTCGATACCTGCCGAGCGACCGTGAGTTCGGCGACGACCGGCACTACGTACAGTGGTTTCACCAGAGCCGGCTGACCTCGGACCTGCGCTTTCGGCTGGACGCCGCCGATGCCTCCGACAGCGAGTATTTCCGCGACTTCGGTGGCGCGGACCGCTACTCCGGTAGCACCCCCTATCTGCGCCGCCGAGCCGATCTGACCTATAGCCAACCGGCCTACCGTCTGCGCACCCGGATCGAGGACTACCAGATCGTCGATCCCGAATTGCGCGCCCAGCGCGAACCCTACCAGCGACTGCCGCAGATCACCCTGGAGGCAGGCGAGTATCTGGGCCGCGGGCTGGCCTGGGACCTGGACACCGAGCTGGTACGCTTCGAGCGCAGCGAGGGGGACTCGCTGGAGCCCCTGGGGACACGTTTCGACCTGAACCCTACGGCCTCCTGGCGCTACGATACCGGCGGCTTCTTCTTCGAGCCCCGCGCCGGCGTGCGCTATACGCACTACGAGCTGGACCGCCGGGGCGAACCTGGTCCCGAATCGATCAGCCGCACCGTCCCCCGGGCCTCGATCGACACCGGGCTGGTCTTCGAGCGTCCAATCCAGAACGGACGTCGTTTGCAGACCCTGGAGCCCCGCATCTTCTATGGCTATGTCCCGTTCGTCGACCAGACCGATATCCCGGTCTTCGACACCGGCGAGGCGGACTTCAGCTTCGACAACCTGTTCAGTCTGGACCGCTTCGTCGGCGCCGACCGGGTCGGGGATACCCACCAGCTGACCACCGCGCTGACCACCCGCATCTTCGACGAGCAGACCGGCCAGGAACGGATGAGTCTGTCGGCGGGCCAGATCCGTTACTTCGAGGACCGCGAGGTCCGCCGCGACCCGCAGGGCGACCCGTTGACCGAGTCCCGCTCCGATCTCGCCGTGGAGGGCCGCGTACACATCGGCGATGCCTGGAGCGGTCGTGGCTCCATCCTGTACAACCAGGACGAAGGCGAGACCACCCTCACAGCGCTGTCGGTCAGCTACAGCCCGGGCGCGCGCGCCCGCATCAACCTGGGATATCGTCAGCGCGAGGCTGGCGACCGTTCCATCGACCAAACTGATGTCTCGGTGCTTTGGCCGGTCACCCCTCGTATTGATGCGATCGGGCGCTGGAATTACAGCCTGCAGGAGGAGCGTGATCTCGAACTTCTGGCCGGCCTTCAGTATCGTAGTTGCTGCTATGGCATCCGAGTGGTCGCCCGCCGCGCCTACGACTTCGACGAGACCTACGACAACTCGATTTATTTCCAACTCACGCTGGACGGACTCGGACGCTTCGACTCCGGCGTGGATTCGCTTTTGAGCGAGGGTATAGCCGGATATGACGCACTCCCCTGACCAACACCGCCGAGCCTTCTGGCTCCCGCTACTGGGCGCCGTGCTCATGGGCCTCGGCCTGTCTGCGCAGGCGCAGGTCCCCGGCGGCGAACAGCCCGAGGACGCCGTCGAGGCCCCGGTGACCCCGGGTGCCGCCTCCGAGGCCGGCGCGCCCGCCGCGCCCATCACGCCACCGGAGGGGGATCAGTTCACCGACCGCATCCTGGTGGTGGTCGGCGACGACGTGGTGACCCAGCGCGAACTGGTCGAGCGCATGAACCTGGTCGCCCAGCAGATGATGGAGCGCGGAACCCGCCCGCCGGATCGCGACACCCTCGCCCGGCAGGTCATGGAGCGCCTGATCGTCGAACGCGTTCAACTGCAGGAGGCCGAGCGGGTCGGTATCAACATCGACGAGATGACCCTGAACCGGGCGATGGAGAACATCGCGCGCGAGAACCGCATGACCCTGCCGCAGCTGCGCCAGGCCCTGCTGCAGGACGGTGTCGACTTCAACGCCTTCCGTGAGCAGATCCGCAACGAGCTGACGGTCAACCAGTTGCAGCGCCGCCAGGTCGACAACCAGATTCGCGTCAGCGATCAGGAAATCGCGGATCTGATCGCCTCGGAAAGCGGCGCCATTGACCGCGGCGTGCGCTATCGTATCGCGCACATCCAGGTCTCGCTGCCGCGCGGTGCGGACTCCAGCCAGATCGCCACCGCCCGCGAAAAGGCCCGCGAACTGCGCCAGCGGGTCCGCGAGGGCGACGATTTCGCCAGCGTGGCAATCGCCGAATCCGACGCGCCGGATGCCCTGGAGGGCGGCGACCTCGGCTGGCGTACGGCCGGCGAGATCCCCTCCGTATTTGCCCGTGAAATCGCGCTGATGCGGACCGGCGAGATCAGCGACGTGCTGCGCTCGCCAAACGGCTTCCACATCATGAAGCTCGTCGACCGCGAAGGGGGTGACCAGACCCGCGTCCGTCAGACGCAGGTACGCCATATCCTGATCAGCCCGGACCAGGTCCGTACCGCAGAAGAGGCCCGCCGCCAGGCTGAATCGCTGTACAACCGCATCCGCGAGGGCAGTGACTTCGAGGCACTGGCACGCGCGAACTCCGACGACCCCGGCTCCGCCGCCCAGGGCGGCCAGCTCGGCTGGATCAGCCCCGGCGAGCTGGTGCCCGAGTTCGAGGAGGCGATGAACGCCCTGCAACCGGGCGAGATCAGCGAGCCGGTGGAGAGCCAGTTTGGCTGGCACATCATCGAGGTCCTCGACCACCGCGAGGTCGATACCTCGCGCGAGCAGATCCGTGCCCGTGCCCGCGAGATCCTGCAAAACCGCAAGCGCGAGGAAGAGATCGAGCTGTGGATGCGGCGTCTGCGCGACGAGGCCTATGTCGAGTACCGCGTTGACGGCTTCGACTCCTGACGCCCGGGCGCCGGATGTAATCCCGCGTCTGGCACTGACCGCCGGCGAGCCGGCCGGGATCGGGCCGGATCTGCTGATTGCCCTGGCCCACGAGCCTGGCGGTGGCGCCCAGCGCGTTGCCATTGGCGACCCGGATCTGCTCGAGCAACGGGCGCAGCAACTGGGCCAGCCGATCCACTTGACCCCCTTCGACCCCGAACGACCGCGCTCTGCCACGGCGCGCGGCACCCTGGAAATCGTCGCGGTCCCGGCAGGCGGCCCGGTGCAGACCGGCATCCTCGACCCCCGGCACGCCGAGGGCGTGCTGGCGATGCTTGCCGCCGCCGCCGATGGCTGTCTCGATGGCACCTTCGATGCGATGGTCACCGGTCCGGTGCACAAAGGCGTGATCAACCGCGCGGGCATCCCCTTCAGTGGGCATACCGAGTGGCTGGCCGAACGCGCCGGCGCGCCAATGCCCGTGATGATGCTGGCCACCGAATCCCTGAGGGTCGCGCTGGTAACCACGCACCTGTCCCTGCGCGATGTCCCCGATGCGATCACGCCGGAGCGGATCGAGGCGGTCACCCAGGTACTCCACCACGACCTGGTCGAGGATTTCGGGATCGAGCAGCCGCGCATTGGCGTGTGCGGGCTGAACCCCCACGCCGGCGAAGACGGTGTGTTGGGTCACGAGGAGATCGAGGTCATCACCCCGACGCTTGACCGTCTGCGGGGCGAAGGCCTGGACCTGCGCGGGCCACTGCCCGCCGACACTGCATTCACACCGCGCGCACTTGCCGAGGTCGACGCGGTACTGGCGATGTATCACGACCAGGGGCTCCCGGTGCTCAAACATGCGGGTTTCGGACATGCCGTCAACGTGACCCTCGGGCTGCCCTTTGTCCGCACCTCGGTCGATCACGGCACGGCCCTCGACCTGGCCGGCAGTGGTCGCGCCGAGGTTGGCAGCTTCCTCGCGGCCGAGAGCCTGGCGCGCGAACTCGCCCGCCATCGATTGCAGGAACAGGCCGCACACGCCCATGGGTAGCGCGCTGCCGCCGATCCGCAAGCGGTTCGGCCAGAACTTCCTGCATGACCAGGCCGTGCTCGCGCGCATCGTCGGAGCGATCGCCCCGCACCCCGACGACCCGGTGCTCGAGATCGGCCCCGGCCGTGGGGCCCTGACAGGGGCCCTGCTGGAGCGTTTGGACCGTCTGGTCGCGGTGGAGATCGACCGTGACCTGGCGGCCGGCCTGCAGGCCGCATTTGCCCCGGAGCGCCTGGATCTCCATGTGGGCGATGCCCTGGATCTGGACCTGCAAAGCCTCGGCCCGACACCACAGGGTGGCTGGCGCGTCGTGGGCAACCTGCCCTACAACATCTCGACCCCCCTGCTGTTCCATCTGCTCGATCAGATGGATGCCATCCGCGACATGCATTTCCTGCTGCAGCGCGAGGTGGTCGAACGCATGACCGCCGCTCCTGGCAGCAAGACCTATGGCCGACTGACGGTCATGCTCGCAGCACGCGCCCAGGCCCAGTCCCTGTTTGGAGTCCCTCCCGGCGCCTTCCACCCGCCGCCGAAGGTCCACTCCGCGATCGTACGCATCACGCCACTGGAGGCGCCGCTGGTGGACAACGCGCTATACCCGGTGTTTGCAAAGGTCGTCAACCAGGCCTTCTCCAACCGCCGCAAGACGCTTCGACGAGGACTGTCCGGGCTGGCAGACACCTCCACCATCGAGGCCGCACAACTCGACCCGGGTGCCCGCCCGGAAACCGTGGATGTCCACGGCTTCGCGGGCCTGGCGCGACTGATCGCTCCAAACTGATCTGCCACGCCAGCGGACCGTGATCCGCTATGATGGGCCCATGGACTTCATCGTGGCCGACATCGGAGGGACCCGCACCCGGGTCGCACGCGCCCGCCACAACGGCACGCACTGGTCGCTGCATGATATCCACCGCTATCCCAGCCGTGACTTTCCGGACCTTGGTCACATCCTCGAGGCCTGGCGAGCCGAGGTCGCTCCGCGCGAGCCTCTGGCGGCCGCCGGCCTGGCCCTCGCCGGCCCCGTGCAGGGGAGTCGGGCCCGCGCGACCAACCTCGACTGGCCCGAACTGGATGCGCGTGCCCTCGAACAGACCCTGGACATACCCGTAGCCCTGATCAACGATTTCGCCGCGGTCGGCGCCTGCCTGGATGCCCTGGAACCGGGAGACCGAATCACCCTCCAGAACGCGACAGCCGATGCAGACGGAATGCGCCTGGTGGTGGGGGCCGGCACGGGTCTAGGGACCTGCCTGGTCGGCCCGCCCCGGCAGCCTGCCATTCATCCCGGAGAAGGAGGTCACGCGCGCTTTTCACCCGCCGATGCAGAAGAGGCGGCGCTCGCGGCGTTCGTTAGCGCCGAGGAAGGGCTTTGCACCCGCGAACACCTGCTCAGCGGCCGCGGCATTGCGCGCATCGCACGCTTCGAGCTGACACGCCGGGACGATGGCGCGCTGGCACGGGCCTTGACCGCGGCCGACCCGGCCGCCGCAATCAGTGATCTGGCCGATGACGGCCGCGCGGCGGCCCTCGCCGTCGTCCAGCGTTTCGTGACGATCTATGCGGGACAACTGGCCGATATGGCCCTTACCGCGCTGCCCACCGGCGGGTTGTACCTGGCCGGCGGAATCGCCCCGCGCTGGGCCGATTACTTCCAGGACACGACGTTTCTGCGGGCCCTGCATAATCGCCCACCGATGACCCACTTGCTTGAGCGTCTGCCTGTGTCCCTTATCATGCACCCTGAACCCGGCCTGCTGGGCGCTGCCGTCAGCGCCTGGCGGCAGGGGAAACACTGATCTCAGTGTTTCCCCCACAAGGAGCCGCAAACGAATGAATTCGCCCCACACAACCGAAGAGCACGCAATCGAGATCGAGGTCGCCACGGCCTACGTCGAGGACCAGTCGGAACCCGATGACGACCGCTACGTGTTCGCCTATCACATCACGATCCGCAACTCCGGCGCGCTGACCGTGCAACTGCTGAACCGCCACTGGATCATCCGCGATGGCCGCGACCAGACGCAGGAAGTGCGCGGCGAAGGCGTGGTGGGCGAACAGCCGCGCATCGAGCCCGGCGACAGCTTCGAATACACCAGCGGCACGGTGATCGAGACACCCGTCGGCACCATGGAGGGCAGCTACGGCATGCAGGACGAACGCGGCAACACCTTCGAGGCTCCGATCCCGCCCTTCACGCTCTCCGTACCCCGCACGCTTCACTAGGCCGGCCCCATGGCCCTTTACGCCGTCGGTGACCTCCAGGGCTGCCTGGATCCGCTGGAACGCCTGCTGGAGCAGGTTCGTTTTGACCCCGCCACGGATCACCTGTGGCTGGTGGGCGACCTGGTCAACCGGGGACCGGACTCGCTTGGCTGCCTGCACTACGTACGCGCCCTGGGCGATGCTGCAACGGCCGTGCTCGGCAATCACGACCTGCACCTGCTGGCCACTGCCGAGGGCGTGCGCACGCCCGGGAACAAGGACACCCTGCAACCCGTGCTGGATGCCCCGGATGCCGCCGAACTCCTGGAGTGGCTGACACAGCGCCCCCTGCTGCACACGGATTCCGACACTGGCTGGACCCTGGTGCACGCCGGCATCCCGCCGGGCTGGGATCTCGAGACCGCGCAGACCGAGGCCCGGCGGGTGGAGGCCGAACTGCGCGATGACGCGCGACGCCACGCCCTGTTCGAAGTGATGTATGGCGACGAGCCCGCCCATTGGGACCCGGAGCTAGCCGGGTATGATCGCCTTCGTTACACGATCAACTCCTTTACCCGCATGCGCTATCTGATGCCCGATGGCGGTCTGGAATTCGCGGGCAACGGGCCACCGGAAGACGCCCCGGAGACACTGATACCGTGGTTTGCCTGGCCGCGACGCCCGAGTCACGGTTCGCCCCTTGTGTTCGGTCACTGGGCCGCCCTCGGCCACCGCCGGGGAGCCGACTGGCTGTCACTGGACAGTGGCTGCGTCTGGGGCAGGACGATGACGATCGCGCGCCTTGACCAGACCCGCGACCCCTATCAGGTACCAATCTGGCAGGCGGCTTGCGGTTAGGGAGTCAGTCGCCGGCGACGGTCATCGACTCGACCAGGATAGAACCGGTGTGGATGTTGCCCCGGCGGTCCACATCGGTCCCCACCGCGACGATGCGCTGGTAGATGTCTTTCAGATTGCCGGCGATGGTGATCTCTTCCACCGGGTACTGAATCTCGCCATTCTCCACCCAGAAGCCGGCGGCGCCGCGCGAGTAGTCACCAGTTACCGCGTTTACGCCCTGGCCGATCAGTTCGGTCACCAGAAAGCCCGTGTCCATCTTGGCCAGCAAGGCGGCAAAGTCCCGCTCGCCCGGCTTGACGGTCACGTTACGCGCGCCGCCTGCGTTACCGGTGCTCTCCAGCCCCAGGCGCCGGGCGGCATAGCTGTCCAGGGTATAGCTCTGCAGTACGCCATCGGCCACCAGGGGGCGGTTGCGCGTACGCACGCCCTCGCCGTCGAACGGAGCGCTGCCAAGCGCGCGCGGCGTCAGCGGGCGTTCCTCGATCTGCATCCAGTCGGGGAATACGGGCTCCCCGACCGCATTCAGCAGGAACGAGCTGTGGCGATACTGTGCGGGGCCGGAGATCGCGCGGGTAAAGCTGCCGATCAGCGTGCGCGCCATCTCCGGGACAAACAGCACCGGGCAGCTGCGCGTGGAGAGCTTGCGCCCGCCCAGACGCCGGACGGTACGCTCGGCGGCCTGACGCCCGATGGCCTCGCAGGCGTCGAGGTCCGCCGAGTGGCGGGCCACGGTGTAGGCATAGTCACGCTGCATGCCGGCGTCGTCGCGCGCCACCAGGGCACAGGACATCGCGTGACGCGTGCTGCGATACCCGCTCATGAAGCCCTGCGAGTCGCCGAGAAAGGCGATCGCCCGGCGGGTACTGACACTCGCACCCTCGGAGTTCTCGATCCGCGAATCGGCGGCAAAGCCCGCGGCCTCGATCGCGCGCGCGAGTTCGGTCGCCTGCTCCGCATCGCAGTCCCAGGGGTGATCGAGGTCCAGGTCATCCCACTCCCCGGCCTTGAGCGCGGGATCGGGCATCCCGGCATGGGGGTCCGGCTCGGTGTAGCGCGCGATGCGGCAGGCGGCCTCGACCGTATCCAGCAAGGCCTGCTCGCTGAAATCAGTGGTCGAGGCGGCCCCCTTCGACTGGCCGA
Organism: Thioalkalivibrio sp. ALD1; assembly: GCF_000381245.1. NCBI lineage: Bacteria > Pseudomonadati > Pseudomonadota > Gammaproteobacteria > Chromatiales > Ectothiorhodospiraceae > Thioalkalivibrio > Thioalkalivibrio sp. ALD1. The sequence goes on from NZ_KB906243.1 coordinate 124,957, forward strand.
AGTAGGCAATCAGCGACAGGCTCTGATCGCGTTCGTACTCCAGCGTCTCGATCTCGCCCTTGCGCACGGAGAGCTCCAGCCCGACGCTGTGGCTGACCACCGCCTGCACACCCGAAGCCCCCTGCGCGCGGGCCGCGTCCAGAGTCCGCTGGACGCGATCCTGCAGGGAGTCGGCGGAATGGGACAGGGCCTGGATCTCGCGATCCGGCGCCATGCGTTCGGGGGATGTGCTCATACAGACGTCCGTTTGCAATCAGATCAACAGTATCGGCGAGCCGGGTGCATCCCGGCCCGCCGTGGTGCGTAAAGCCCCGCGGGGCTTCAGGAGGGGCGGCCCGTGTGCTTGTGTACGGCGCCAACGTTACCCCAGCGTTCCAGGTCCTCGACGTGCACGCCGACCCAGTAGAGCTTGCCAACGCTGTCACGGGTCCAGCCACCGACCAGTTCCTGGCCCGCACCCAGCTCGACGTGATCGGCGAAATGCTCGGCCCGTTCGCGGTCGCGGAAGACATGCCACTGCACGATCTTGTCGTGGCCATGTCCCTCGGGCAGGGAATGTTCCTGATCCAGAAAATCCAGCTTCATCTAAGCCTCCTTGTCGCTGCTCGGGCACCCGGCCTTCAGGCGGCCTGGGTGCCACCCACGGTCATGCCGTCGATACGCAGGGTGGGCTGCCCCACTCCCACCGGCACGCCTTGTCCTTCCTTGCCACAGGTCCCCACTCCGGGGTCCAGGCGCATGTCGTTGCCCACCATCGAGACGCGGGTCAGCACGTCCGGGCCGTTGCCGATCAGGGTCGCGCCCTTGACCGGGTAGGTCACCTTGCCCTTCTCGACGCGATAGGCCTCGGAAGCGGAGAAGACAAACTTGCCGGAGGTGATATCCACCTGCCCGCCGCCGAAGTTGACCGCATACAGGCCGTCCTCCACCGAGGCGAGGATCTCCTCCGGGTCGGCCTCGCCGCCCAGCATGTAGGTGTTGGTCATGCGCGGCATCGGCAGGTGGGCGTAGGACTCGCGCCGGCCGTTGCCGGTCGACTGGACGCCCGTCAGCCGTGCGTTCATTTCGTCCTGCATGTAGCCGCGCAGGGTGCCGTCCTCGATCAGTACGGTCTGCTGCGTCGCGGTGCCCTCGTCGTCCACGTTCAGCGAACCGCGGCGCCCTTCCAGGGTGCCGTCGTCGACGATGGTGATGCCCTTTGCAGCCACCTGCTCGCCGATGCGCCCAGAGAAGGCCGAGGTCCCCTTGCGGTTGAAATCGCCCTCCAGGCCGTGGCCAATCGCCTCGTGCAGCAGCACACCGGGCCAGCCGGGGCCCAGCACAACCTTCATCGTACCGGCCGGTGCGTCACGCGCCTCCAGATTCACCAGGGCCTGACGCACCGCCTCGCGGGCATAGCCGGCCGCGCGGTCGTTCTCGAGGAAGTAGCGGTAACCGAAGCGGCCGCCGCCCCCGGAGGTGCCGGACTCGCGGCGATCGCCCTGCTGGGCGATCACCTGAACGCTCAGGCGGACCAGCGGGCGCACATCGGTAGTCAGTTCGCCGCGGGCATTCAGCACAAGGACCACCTCGTGTACCCCGGACAGGGAACACATCACCTGGGTCACGCGCGGGTCGGCAGCGCGCGCCGCGGCGTCCACTTCCTTTAGCAGATCGATCTTGGACTGCTCGTCCAGCGAGTCCATCGGATTCTCCGGGGCGTACAGCGCCGGACGCGAGGGCGCGCGGCTCGCGACCGCGATCCGTCCGCTCTGGCCCGCATCGGCGATGCTGCGCGCGGTCCGGGCCGCATCCAGCAGTGCCGGCATCGCGATGTCGTCGGAATAGGCGAAACCCGTCTGTTCGCCGCGCACCACGCGAATGCCCACCCCGCGCTCGATGTTGAAGCTGGCCGACTTGACGATGCCGTCCTCCAGCGACCAGCCCTCCTGGCAGGCAAACTGGAAGTAGCAGTCGCCCCCGTCCACACCGCGGCCGAAGGTGGTACCGAGCAGGGTGGTCAGCTCGTGGTCACCCAGGCCGGCCGGGTCGAGCAGGGTTTGTTGGGCAAGGCTGTCGATCATGGAATCCTCGTGGTTCGGGAAGACGTTCAGTATGGAGCTTGGGGTCCACGCCGGGCTTTCAAGCCCGTGCGCCACGCGGTTATGCCAGGCAGTCGTGCCTGCCCGGACAGACGTACTAAACGGTCCCCGGGCAAGCCAGACGCCGGTGATCGATGGTCGGAAATACCGTGCGGATACGTTCGACCTGGGCATGATCCAGATCGGCCAGCAGCACACCCGGGTTGCGCTGTAGCTGATTCACAACCCGCCCCCAGGGGTCGACCAGTGCGCTGTGCCCATGGGTCTCGCGACCATTCACGTGAAACCCGCCCTGGGCCGCCGAGAGCATGTAATACTGGTTTTCGATTGCGCGTGCACGCAGCAGGACATCCCAGTGGGCCTGGCCGGTCTGCGCGGTAAACGCCGCCGGCAGCGCAACCCAGTCAGCGCCCTGATCGAGCAGGGCCCGAAACAGCTCCGGGAAGCGCAGGTCATAGCAAATCGCGAGCCCCATACGCCCCACCGGGGTATCCACGACGACCACCTGTTCGCCACGCTCGAACACCTTCGATTCGGTGTAGGCCTCGCTGCTGTCTGGCAGTTGCACATCAAACAGGTGAATCTTGTCGTAGCGCGTCACCTGCTGACCCTGGTCGTCGAACACCAGGCAGGCGGAACGTACGCGCTGGCCTCCTTCGGTTTGCAGAGGCACGGTCCCGCCGACAATCCACAATCCCAGGCGGCGCGCCTGCTCGGCGAGAAAGGCTTGCAGGGGCCCTGCCCCGTCCGCCACCTCGGCGATGCCCAGGATGTCCGGCTCCTGCATCCCCATGAACGCGAAATTCTCCGGCAGCACCGCCAGGCACGCCCCCTTGTCCGCGGCCTCCTGCAGCAGACGCTTGGCCTCCAGCAGATTTGCCTGGGGCTGGGGCCCGGAGGCCATCTGTATTGCCGCTACCTGTGTCATCGGTACATCCGCTAGTCGTCGTTGTCAGTGGCGGGCTGAACCAGGGTCTGCACCTCCGGGTCGTCCCACGGACCGGTCACGCGATATTCCACGCGAGCCGCCTCTTCGATTTGATCCCCAATTCCCAGCACTCGTTCCGCCAACAGTACCACCACCCCGGTTACCGGACCGCCGACCAGGGCTCCGACGATCGGCAATGCCGTACGCAGGCTCGGGACGACCACGATATGGTGGTCATAATCCCGTGCGATCAAACCGGTGCGGCCACTCAGACGCACGCGCGCGGACGGGCCCCGCATCTCCATGTCGGGGACGTGCAGATTGCCATCTTGCAGCGTCGCCGTCGCGTCCAGCCGGTCGAACGAAAGCCCTTCCGTGAACACGTCACGGAAATCGAGACGCAGACGCCGGGGCAGCACATCCAGACTCACCAGCCCCAGCAGGCGCCCCGCTCCCGGCTCCACATCCGCCAGACGGCCATCTTCCAGTTCCAGTTCCATCGTGCCGGCCAGTAACGCCAGGCGCGGTGCATACAGCGGGCCAGCCCAGGACAGGTCCAGTCGACCCTCGCCCTCGCCACCCACCAGTGCGCGGGAAAACCGGGCCGACTCCAGGGCCCCGCCCCAGTCACCCCCCGACAAGCGGACATCCAGACGCGTATCGGGGCGTCCGTCGGCAAGCACATGCCAATGGCCGCTGGCTGTCGCCTGCAGATCTCCATCCGGCCCACGGGCCCGCAGGCTGTCCACCCGCAGGCCCTGGTCCACCGGTTCCAGCGCCAGGTGCACATCGGCCAGGCGGTACTCCCCCACTTGCAGCCGGTCGAGGATCAGGTCCACCCCCGGCCACTCCCGCGGATCGTCCAGCCCCCCTTCCTCTACGGCCTGCACGGTGGTGTCCGTCTGCGGCTCGCCGTCGAAATCCATGTCTTCGAGCACCAGGTGACGCAGACGCGCCTGCCAGCGGTCACGCCCATCAGCCGACGACCGCCAGGCAGCACTGCCCGCCAGCCAGGAAGACCGGGCCTCCAGGTCCCAGCCATCATCACGACGCTGCCCCTGAAGACGCGTCCCCGGGATCTCCCACTCGCCCCAGCGGATACGATCGCGCACGTCCAGCTCGATTCGTTGCAGGCCGAGCCCGCCATTGCCATCCGCGGCTTCCACATCGCCCAGGTCCACGTCTCGCGCCCAGGGTGCCTCGGCCAGAGCCTCCAGCCAGGGCTGAACCTCCAGCTCCGGCAACCGCGCCCGCACCGACAGTCCCTCGCCGGGGAGCGGGAGCAGCGTTGCCTCCGGGATCCCGATCTCCAGCGCCATGGCCTGCACCGCCATGCCCGCAGCGGCGGTGTGCGGATCCACTCCCCTCGCGGCCGGATCGTCCGGCGCCTGGGTTGGGCTCAGGCGCAGGTGGGCCCGCAATGTCTCGCCCAGCCGGACATGCCCGATGCCCGCTCGGCTGTGACCGAACGGGAGCGTCACCTCCAGCGGACGCCGCTCATCAGGGGATTTGCCGATGGGACTGGGCCAGTCGATCCCGACTCCGACCAGATCCGAACTCAAATCAAGGCGCACACCATCGATCGCATCCCCCAGCCGCAGGGTCACGTCCCAGGTCGCGTGCCCGTCCAGGTAGGGCTGCAGAGTGGGTATTTCCTCCAGCCACGGTTCCAGCGGCTGGGGACCATACGCCCGGATACTGGCCTCCTCGCCATTCAACGGCCAGTCGGCACTGAGGTTGATCCACTCCCCATGGACGCGCGCCTGCACGTCGTCAGCCCATACCCGGTCGTGGGTATCAAAATGCACCGAACCTTCCACGGCCTCGAACCCGGTCGGCCAGTCGGCCACCTCGGCCCGCGTGCTCAACAAATCCAGCCGTCCCTGTACACGGACGTCCTGCAGGCGGTCCTCGTCAAGCGGCAGGGTAATACCCAAGGCCAGGCGCGTAGCCCCCTCCAGTGTGGCGGCATCGCGAATCTCGGCGGCATCCTCCATCAGCCCGGCCTGACGCAGATACAGCATGAGGTCCTGTGCGGTGCCGTCGGCCGTGCCTTCGATCTCCAGGACCGGGTTGTCCATCATGTCGTCGATCCGCACTTCCGTCCCGTGGACAGCCGTGTCGAGGATGCGTCCGGAGACATCGGTCGCACGGAAACTTGCATTGTGGAACAGCAACCTCCCACGCAAATCCTCCGCCACCGGCCAGCCGGGCTCATAGTCAAGCAGACCTTCCTCGATGTCCGCCCACAGATCGAACACCCCCTCCTGATCGGTAAACGGAAAGTCACGGCCTCGGCCCCGATAGACCATGCCGCCCCCGCTGGAGACCCCGGTCTGGATGCTCTCGGCCAGCCACTGGTAGGTATTGGACGGTAACAGGTGGACCGGCAGATAACGCTGGGTGTAGTCACCATCGGCACGCAGGATATCCAGCGCCAGGTCCACACGCGGACCCGACTCGTGCCCGTCAAACAACAACCGCATGCGGCCCCGCGCCGCTGCGTGTTCGTTGGCGACATCGAGGCCCTCTCCAGCAATACGCCAGTCACCGGCCTCGTTGCGCTCGGCACGCAGCCGTCCGCGCACCGTCTCGATCCACAGAGGGTCGTCGAACAACGCCGGCATTTCGAAGCGCACATTGCGGCTGTCGAGATCGAGCTCCAGCCCCCCTTCGCGCCAGGCCAGCTCCCCGTCGACCCCCTGCACACCGGGTCCGTAGTTACCCGAATGCCATTGCATATCGCGCAATTCCGCCCGCCCCTCATCCGGCTCCAGGCGCTCCCCGTCGTGACGTGCCCGCACCCAGGCATCAGCGAGCCGACCCCGCGGCCGCACCTCGCGCAGCGGGTCAGCCAGTTCGGGGGCCCGCTGTTCCACCAGGAACAGCAGGGGTGCATACGGTTCCACTTCCAGATCTCGCGCCGCGAGTTCCAGTTCGTCGACAATCAGGGCGTCGGGTTCCCCCTTGAGGGTGTAGCGCAGACGCACGTCACCCGAACCCGGACGGGTGGCGGTCCAGTTGGATTCGTGGGCGGCGCCGCGCACCCGCCAGTCGAAACGATGACCAAAGGCGCCCCCCGGCTCGCCCCCGGCTCCGTCCAGCTGGGTGTCGTGTTCGCCGCGCAGCGCGACCACACGGCCATCGTCAATCTCGCCCCAAAGACGCAGCGCAGTCGTGCCGGGAGGCGGCTCCCAGCCCAGGCGCACCAGCCAGGGAGACCAGGCCCCCAGTGCCACCGGTTCGGTGTCGAGGAAGAAACGCCCGTCGCGCATGGTCGCATCGGGAACCTCCACCCCCAGGATGAAGTCCCCATCGGCCGCGCCCTGCATAGCGCCATCGAGGAACAGTCGCAGCCGACCCCGGGCATCCGACCGTACGGCCAGACGCCGCACATCCAGGACTGACTCCAGGCCCGCCCCGCGGTCCTCCCATGTGATACGCACCTCACTGGCCTCGAGATCCGGCCAGCGCTCCACCGGGATCTCCAGCAAGGCACCATCGCCCAGGCCAACCTCGTACCCGTGTACGTGAATCGCACCATCGGCCTCGCGGACGACCCGGACCTCGGTGCCGGCGACCTCGACCTGCATTGAAGGATAGCGGCTGCGAAGTGATGCGCCGGCACTCAGTGACAGACGCAGGCGTTCGAGGTGTAGCGGCTCCTCGCCAGACAGGTCGACGCTCACCCCCCGCGCGACCAGCGCCGGGGACCAGCCGGACCAGCCCAGATCGATCTCGTCCGTGCGTACGGGATAGCCCAGTTGCTCGCTGGCCGTTGACTCCACCCAATAATCAAGCCCGTCCCAGTGGGCCACGGTCAGGCGCAGGGCCAGCACAGCGAGCGCGGCCAGTGCGACCAGCAGCAGGAGCACGCCTAGAACAATCCGGACTGAGTGTGACAGAACTCTCATTTCAGCCCCGGCCAGTCGCAACCCTGCCGGCCCGGTGTGCCGGGACCCCCGCGTTGTCTGGGCCCGCGCATCGATGTCACGCCGTCCGTATCCTCCTCCGTACCTGGCTGGGCGATCGTTTACCCAGCGTTTCCCTGACTAGACGAAAACCACGTCGAACTGCTCCTGGGTATATAGCGTCTCCACCTGGAAACGGATCGGGATACCGACAAAGCTCTGCAGCTCCGCCAGACTGGCCGATTCCTCGTCCAGTAGCAGGTCGATCACGTTCTGCGAGGCGAGCACGCGCAGTTCGCGCGCGTCGTACTGTCGTACTTCGCGCAGGATCTCGCGAAACAGCTCGTAGCAAACGGTCTCGGCCGACTTCAGATAGCCGCGCCCCGCACAAGTTGGACACGGCTCGCACAGCTGGTGTTCCAGGCTCTCGCGTGTGCGCTTGCGCGTCATCTCGACCAGCCCCAGCGGCGAGACATCGCAGATCTGCGTCTTTACGTGATCGCGCTCCAGCGCCTTCTCCAGCGCACGGATCACCTGACGCTTGTGCTCGTCGTCCTGCATGTCGATGAAATCGATGATGATGATCCCGCCGAGATTGCGCAGACGCAGCTGGCGCCCGATCGACTGGGCCGCCTCGAGATTGGTCTTGAAGATCGTCTCTTCGAGCTTGCGATGGCCAACGAAGCCGCCAGTGTTGATATCCACCGTGGTCATCGCCTCGGTCTGATCGAAGATCAGGTAGCCCCCGGACTTCAGTTCGACCTTGCGCTCCAGAGCCCGCTGGATCTCTTCCTCGACATTGAACAAATCGAAGATCGGACGCTCGCCGGGGTAGTGCTCGATCCGCCCAACCAGCTCCGGCAGGTACTGTGCGACGAACTCGCACACCTTCTGGTAGGTCTCGCGCGAGTCGATGCGGATGCGCTCGATCTCCACCCCGACCATGTCGCGCAGGATGCGCAGCACCAGCGGCAGGTCAGCGTAAACCTCCTCTCCGGCGCCAGCCTCGGAAGCCGCGATCTGGATGCTGTCCCAGACCTTCTTGAGAAAGGCGGTGTCGTTTTCCAGCGCCTCGTCATCCACCAGCTCCGCCGCGGTGCGCACGATAAACCCGTGCTGCGGGGCGATCTCGTCGCGCAGGGCCTCCACCTTCTCGCGCAGGCGGCTGCGCGAACCGTCATCTTCGATACGCGTGGACACACCCACATTGCTCTGATTCGGCATCAGCACGAGGTGGCGCGACGGCACGGTGATGTAGGTCGTCAGCCGGGCGCCCTTGGAGCCCAGCGGGTCCTTGATCACCTGAACCAGCACATCCTGGCCCTCGCGCAGCAGCTCGCGGATGGTCTCCGCACGGCCGGACCCGTTTCCGTTCCCGTTGCCCTGTCCATTGCCATCGAGCTCTTCGCGCTCCACCGGGGCCACGTCCGAGGCGTGCAGAAAGGCCGTACGCTCAAGGCCAATGTCCACGAACGCCGCGTCCATACCCGGCAGCACGCGCACAACACGGCCCTTGTAGATGTTGCCGACGATCCCGCGCCGACGGGCTCGTTCCAGATGCAGTTCGGTCAGAACGCCATTCTCGACCAGGGCCACGCGGCTTTCCTGGGGGGTCACGTTCATCAGGATTTCGGTACCGGTCATGCTGGGTTTTTCTTCTTGTTGTTGTGAATGTGCAAGCCGAGCCAGACTCCCGCGCGAACGCGGAACGCCGGGCTGGCAGGGCTACTTCGGTGCGGCTTCGGTGGGTTCGGCCGTCGCAGTCGGTGGCTCGGCCTCGGGCCTCGTATCGAGCTTGTCGGTGCGCGGCCAGGACTTGATCACCGCGTGCACCAGGGTCGCCAGCGGGATCGCAAAGAACACGCCCCAAAGCCCCCAGATACCCCCGAACACGAACACTGCCGCGATGATTGCGACCGGATGCAGATTGACCACCTCAGAGAACAGCAGTGGCACGAGTACATTGCCGTCCAGGAACTGGATCACCCCGTAGGCGATCAGCAGCCATGCAAACTCGCTGGACAGCCCGAATTGGAAGTAGGCCACCGCGGCGACCGGAATGGTCACCACGGCCGCACCGATGTACGGGATGATCACCGAGATGCCAACCATGAACGACAGCAGCACGGCGTATTCCAGGCCGAACCAGTTGAAGGTCAGAAAGCTCACGGCCCAGACAATCAGGATCTCGATGAACTTGCCGCGCACATAGCTGGCGATCTTCACGTTGACCTCGCGCCACACCTGGCTGGCCAGGTGCGAGTCGCGCGGCATGAAGCTGCGCACCCAGTCGAGAATCAGGTCGCGGTCCTTCAGCATGAAGAACACCATCAGCGGCACCACGATCAGGTAGATCACGACATCCACCAGATGCCGGGCACCGGCCAGCGAGAACGAGACCACGCGTTGTCCGAGCATGGTGGCCTCGGCCTGAATGGCGCCCATCAGGTCGCGCACCTGCTCGTCGGTGATCAGCTGCGGATAGCGCTCGGGCAACTGCAGGAGCAGGGCCTGACCCTCGCGGATCATGCCCGGCAGTTCGCGTACCAGTTGCGTCACCTGGGCCGACATCAACGGCACGACGCTGAACAGCGCGGCCACCGTCAGCGCCAGGAACGCGATCAGCACGATCGTCACGGCCAGCAGGCGCGGAATATGCAGACGTATCAGCTTCTGCACCGCCCCCTCCAGCAGGTAGGCGATGATCAGTGAGGCCAGAAGCGGGGCGAGAATGCGCCCGGCAAAGATAATGATCAGGAACCCCGCCAGCAGCAGGAAGGCCAGGATCACCACCTGGGGATCGGTGAAGTGTCGGCGATACCACTCGCGCAGGACGTCGATCATCGAGGCCCGTCCCCCTCCGCGTCCGTGCTCGCCTCGGCGGACCCGCCCTGGCGCGTCGGGTCTTCGGCCACCACCTTTTCGTAGTGGGCCTGGAACACGACCTCCAGCTCGTCAATCACCTCCACCGCGGGACGCCCCTGCATTACATGCTGGGCCATCAGCGCCGAGGTCTCGTTGAGCAGCCTGGAACGATCCAGCATGTGGTAGGTCGCCGACAGCCGCCGCATGGCCTTGATCACCGATTCGCTCTCCGGGCGCGGGATCGGCGCAGGATCGGGCACCGGTTCCGGCGTCGGGGCCGGCGACTGCTGCTCAAGAAAGCGCGCGAATTTCAGCAGGCTGTCCTGATCCTCGGGCGACAGGCGCGCCGCGATCTCGGCCAACTCCCGCGCCGGGTCGTCCTTTTTCTTCTTGCCACGGGCGGCCAGGGCAGAGGCGACATCGCCCCCGCCCAGTCCACCCGGATTGCCCATCGGCGGGAGCATCGCTAGTCGTTCTCGATGTTCAGGCTGAACACGGGCATCTTGCGACGCTCCTGCATCAAGCCAAGTTCCTTGACCAGGGCGACGATCACGTCCTCGGTGACCTTCTGCATTTCGCCCCACTCCATGCGCGCCTCGCCCAGCAACTCGCCCATGTTCGGCGGCGGGTTGTGCTTGGCCTCCATGATGATGTCTTCCAGCATGCCCGGCTTCATTTCCGGCCGGAACAGCAACCCATAGGTCAGCTTGTCCGGCCGGATCGCCAGCCAGTCACCATCGTCGTCCACCAGAACCGGTTCCACCCCCTCCGGGAGATCCACGCGGCCGTTGACCAGCTGCAGCACACGGCGTCCGTCCAGGGCCTCGGCCAGATCGTCGCCCTCGCCGGCCGCGGTCTTGTGCGCGGTCACGAAACGGGCTCGGTACATCGGGTCCTCATACGCGGTCCCGCCGGCCTGCTCGGCCACCAGCAATCCGCCCATGCCCAGCCCGACGACCGGGCGCTGCGAACGGCGGAAGATATCGATCAGGGCCAGCTCGTCGGGGACCTGCGGGTTCTCCTCGTGGTCCGCGGTCGGCCAGGCGCCCCCCAGCAACCACAGGCCATCAAACTGGGCCGCCGACCCGGGGAGGTCCTGGCCGACAAAGGGCCGGTAGTAGGAAAAGCCGATATCGCGCTTCTCGAGCTGTGACTCGATCAGGCCGAGAAACTCGGAGTAACTGTGCTGCACTACGCAGTAATTCTTCATGTCGCGTCTTCTATTCGCTTGGGTTTGGTATTCGCGGTTTCACCCTCGGCCACGCCGGGCCCCAGGCCCGTGCAGTAGCCGCGCAGGAACTGCATCAACACCTCCAGCGTCGGTACGCGGAACTGCTGGCGTGCATGCACCAGCGAGATTGGGCGCTCCAGCGGCGGGTCCAGCGGGATGGCCGCCAGCTCGCCCAGCGCCAGTTCCTTGGCAACCGCGGCCTCGGACAGCACCGACACGCCCATGCCCGCCGCCACGGCGCCCTTGATGGCCTCCGGGCTGCCCAGTTCCATGCACCCGCGCAGGGTGTTGCGGTCGTAACCGGACCGCCCAAGGTACTCCATGATAACCTCGCGGGTCCCGGAACCCTCCTCGCGGCATATGAATGGCTGCTCGACGAACTCCGCGACCCGCACGCTCTTGCGCCCGGCCAGCGCATGTTCCGGGGGCACGATCAGCCGCAACTGATCCACCGTGCAGGGCTGCACCAGCAGGGTCCGATGGCTCACCGGCGCCTCGACAATGCCCAGATCGACACTGCCCTCCTCGACCATCGCGACGACATTTTCGGTGTTCCCGACACGCAGGCGGATGCCGATATCCGGGTGCGCGCGCCGGAAGGCCCCGAGCAGAGCCGGCAGCATGTATTCGGCCACCGTCATGCTCGCGCCGATCACGATCGCCCCGCCGTCCGCGCCCTTGAGTTCGCGCAGTGCGGCCTCCAGCTCGCCATAGGTATCGAAGATACGCTCGGCATAACGCTGCACCAGGCGCCCGGCCTCGGTCAGGGTCACCCGGTTGTGGTTGCGGTCGAACAGCCGCGTCTCCAGCTGTTCCTCCAGCTGGCGCACCTGGAAGGTGACCGCCGGCTGGGTCATGTGCAGGACCTCGGCCGCCCGCGTGAAGGACAGCAAACGCGCTACCGTTAGAAAGACCTGCAAACGTCGATCGGCCATGCACCACTCCGCAACCCCGTACCCCCTGGCATGCTACCAAGCCGCCAGCAAGCGTGACAGCCGGGCGAAGGCCGGACCCAACCGCTCGGTGACGCTTGACGGACGCACTTTCCGCTCAAGGCTGGCAGCAAAACGGCAGGTGCTGGTAGCAAGAATGCGTAAAGCTACTAGAATGAGTCTATAGACAAGGAAGAACCACGGAACTCATGCCATAAAAAGGAACGCACATGGAGCGGCTATCGGAGTTCGATCGACCGTGGCGTCCCGAATCCTGGCTGGGAGTGACCGGTGCCTGGTGCCTGGCCGGTGTGGGGCTGATCCTGATCCTGATGGCCGGCGTCACGCTGCTGGTCTATCAGACTGGCGGAACCAGTACCTCCTATCTCAACTTCATACTGATCCCGGTACTGCTGGGCGCCGCACTGATGGGCCTGTGGGGCGGGCTGGCGTTCGGGCTGCTGGCCGGATTGCTGCTGGGGCCGTTCATGCCCCTGAATGTCGACGAAGGCATCGCGCAACCGGCCGCCAACTGGATGACTCGAGCGGGAATCTATCTGGTGCTTGGCGGGTTCAGCGGCTGGCTGTTTTCCCAGCTGCGCCGGCACGCGAACCGCCTGATTGACCAAGCCTATCTCAATCCTGTTACGGCACTGCCCAATCGCGAATCGCTGGAACAGAAAATCCACCAGTTGATGGCCCAAGCCCAGAGCGCAGACCAGCCCGCTACCCGGGTATTCGTCGTCAGCCTGCAGATGGACAGCTATCCGGACACGATCGGTGTCCTGGGCTTTGCCGCGGAACGACCGTTGCTGAAGAGTATCGCCGAACGACTGCAGGCGGTTGCCGGGCCTGCGAATGCCCTCGTTTATCACATCCACGACGATCACTTCGCCCTGATGCTGCCTCACAGCAGCCGGCCGGAATGCCTGGCCACCACGCAAAAGGCCGTGGAGGCACTGCAGTCCCCGTTCGAGGTGCTGGGGCTGCAGGTGTACCTGGGGGCGCACGCCGGGGTGTCGTCGTTTCCATTCCACGAACAGGACGACCCGCAACGGCTGCTGACCAAGGCGTGGATCGCCATGCACGAGGCCAGCCAGTCCGGGCGTCGCTACCGCACCTACGACCGACGCAGCAACGATGCCAGCCGCCATAGCGTGGAATTGCTGGGCGAGTTGCAGGACGCCCTGGAGCGGGATCAGCTCCGGCTGCATTACCAGCCCAAGATCAACCTTCTGCGCGGCGAAGTGTGCGGCTTCGAGGCCCTGCTGCGCTGGGAACACCCGCAGCGAGGTCAGGTCCCGCCCGGTCAGTTCATCGCGCAGACCGAACGCACGGGCCTCATCCATCCCGTGACGCTCCAGGTACTGGATCTGGCGATCGCCGACCTTCTTGCCTTTCGCGCGCAGGGAATCCTGGCGCCCGTCAGCATCAATGTCTCGGCACGCAACTTCCTCAATCCCGACTTTGCACAAACCATCATCGATCGGATGGAGACCGCCGGCCTGCCGGCCAGCTCGCTGGAGATCGAGTTTACCGAGACGGCCCTTATGGCCGACCCCGACGAGGTGATCGGTGCATTGCGGCGCCTGAACGGACAGGGGTTGGCGCTTTCCATCGATGATTTCGGCACCGGATATTCGTCCCTTTCCTATCTGAAAAGCCTGCCGGTCACGACCCTGAAGATTGATCAAACCTTCGTGTCCCAAATGGCCACACAGCGAGTGGACGAGCAGATTACCCGCGCGGCAACCGGTCTCGCTCACGACCTCGGTCTGAAGGTGGTGGCCGAGGGCGTGGAGGACGAGCAGACCCTCGCAATGCTGCGCGAGCTGGGCTGCGACGACGCCCAGGGCTTCGGGATCGCCCGCCCCATGCCCTTCGACGAGGCACTGTCCTGGGCGCGCCAGTACTCCCCTGCGCCTGCCCAGGACAGCCCGGTCGCCACAGGCCACCGCGATCGCTGACGATCTTGCACCCGGCGGGCGACTGGGCTATGATCCGCCGTCTTTTGCTAGACCCAATTTCCGGAGTCCCCGAGATGGCCCGAGTATGTCAGGTGACCGGCAAGCGCCCGGCGACCGGTAACAACGTGTCCCACGCCCACCGCAAGACGCGGCGGCGTTTCCTGCCCAATCTGCACACCCACCGCTTCTGGGTGGAGAGCGAGAACCGCTTCGTGCGGCTGCGTGTGAGCAGCAAGGGCATGCGGATCATCGACAAGCTGGGCATCGATGCAGTGCTCGCGGACTGCCGCGCCCGCGGCGAAAAGGTGTAAGGAGCTCTCCATGGCAGCGAAAAGCGCACGCGACAAGATCCGCCTGGTGTCCTCCGCCGGCACCGGCCATTTCTACACTACGTCGAAAAACAAGCGGAACATGCCCGAAAAGATGGAGATCAAGAAGTTCGATCCCGTCATCCGCAAGCACGTGATGTACAAGGAAGCCAAGATCAAGTAGCCATTGCCCGGCGCGAGATCGTCTGAATACAGACAAGAAAAGCCCGGCATTGCCGGGCTTTTTGTTACTGGAAACAACCTGTTGCCCCGTCACGGCCCGGAATCACCCTGGTCCCGTCGCCCCTCCACATCGCCGCTTTCAGCCACGGACTCGGCCCAGCGAACCATCATCCGTCCCCAGCTATGGGCAGTTGACGGGTCCAAGTCAAGCTTGGTATAGCGACCTCCATCACGGATAATAATCCTCAGGAGAGGGATTCCCGAGTCGTGCAGTATCTGCCGCAGCTCCACGACCTCGCCGAACGGCGCCTCAATCGACTCCATGATGTGTTCGCTCTCTCCCGGGCCAGCCACGTGCAGATCATGGCTGCCTACCCCCTCTACTGGCAAACGCAAGCATGCACCCAATTTTTGTCGGTCGGCAACCCATCTTCGACGCCCACGAACAGCTGGTGGGTTTCGAGCTCCTTTTTCGCGCGGGAAACTATAACGAGGCCACCATCACCGATGGCGACCAGGCCACATCAGACCTGCTGCGCAGCGCGTTCGTGGATATCGGGCTTCCCCACCTGGTGGGCCAGCACCTGGCCTTCGTCAACCTGACGCGCTCCTTTCTGGACAACGAGGTCATCACCGCACTCCCCCCCGATCAGGTCGTACTGGAACTCCTGGAGGACATCGAGATCGACGACGAGGTCGTAGCGGCCGTTCAGCGGCTTAAGAGCGCGGGATTTCGCATCGCGCTCGACGACTACCAGTTCCAGGACCACCATTCCGACCTTGTTGAACTGGTCGACATCGTAAAGCTGGATATCCTGACGATGACCCACGAGGCACTGGCCCGGGAGGTCCATGGCCTGAGGCAGTTCGGTGTCGAGCTGCTGGCGGAGAAGGTGGAAACGGCCGAACAGTACCAGTACTGCCAGACGCTGGGCTTTCGCTACTACCAGGGCTACCACCTGTCACACCCGCATGTGATCGAAGGCCAGCGCCTGGAGAGCCTGGAACTGGCGCTATTGCGCCTGTTGCAGACCTTGCAGCAGGTCGACCCGGAACCCCGTGAGCTGGAGCGTCTGATCAGCGCTGAACCCGGCCTCATGGTTCAGATTCTGCGCATTGCCAACAGCCCCAGCTATCGCGGTGCACAGCCCACCGAAGACCTGTATCAGGCGATCCTCCGCCTCGGCCAGGGGCGCATCCGGCGCATGGCCATGTTGATGATCCTCCACGGTGCGACCGGCCCTTCGACCGGAGTTGAACAGGTAATGATCCGTGCCCGCATGGGCATGCTCCTGGCGCGGACCCAGGGCCTGCCCGAGGCGGAGTGCGAACGTTATTTCACCTTGGGGATGCTTTCGGGCCTGGATCGAGTGCTGGGCGTCCCCCTGCGCCGCATCCTGAACGACCTGCACCTGTCACCGGAGATGGAGCAGGCCCTGCTCGAACAGCGCGGACCACTGGCGCCCTGGCTCCAGACGATCGAGGCCTCCGAAGGACCGGCCGCACCCCCGCCCGCGGAACAATCCCCGGTCGCACCACAGGTTGCCAGCCGACTCTATCTGGAAGCGGTACGCTGGACGGAGGACCTACTCGATTCGCTGTCCAGGACGTAATTGATGGCACCCCACCTCCATAGCCGGCTCGGTTCCCCCGTGACGACGCCTCAGGATGGCCTGCATGTACGGCTGGAGGGGCCCGCCAGCGTTTCTGCCGAGGGCGGCCAGCTACGGATCGTTCCGGGGCTCGAGCCCCTCGCCCCGGACCTCTACGTCGAGCGCTGGTGGGGAGAGGGCCCGGCTCGGTCCATGGACGCCAGCCCCCTGCATCTGCTGGAATTTGACGATGTCCTGTTTGCCGCCTGGCAGGGACCGGACCAGCCCCTGCGGGACCAAACGCAGCAGGCCTACGATCAGTTGCTGCGGGCCTGCCGGGAACGCGGCTTCGAACATCCAGCGCGCATCTGGAATTACTTTTCCGACATCCACGGCGACGAGCAGGACCGGGAGCGTTACCAGGCCTTCTGCGTCGGCCGCGCCGAGGCCCTGGAAGCACTTGAGGTCCCGCTGGGCAGCATGCCCGCAGCCACCGCCATCGGAACCCGCAAGTCGGGACTTTTCGTCTATCTCATTGCCACGCGGAGTCCGGCACAAGCGATCGAGAATCCACGCCAGGTCAGCGCCTATCACTACCCCAAGCGCTACAGCCCGAAGAGCCCGACCTTTGCCCGCGCCACTTTGCTGCAGGCCGAGCAGGGGCCCATGCTGATGGTCTCCGGGACGGCCAGCATCGTCGGCCACGAGAGCCGCCACGCGGAGGACGTGGTCGCACAGGCGCGCGAGACGGTACGCAACCTGCATGCCCTGCATGACGCGGCGGGGCGCGAACTACCCGGCCCTGCCTGGTTGCGGGTCTACCTGCGGCATCCGGAGGACCGCGCCGCAGTTGCGGCCGTAATTGCCGAGCAATACAAGGCAATGAATCCAGGCCCTGTCGTTCAATGGGTTCGGGGCGACATCTGCCGGCCGGAACTCCTGCTCGAGATCGAGGGCGTGCATGCCTGAGTTGCCCGAGGTCGAGACCACCCGACGCGGCCTGTCACCCCTTCTTGAAGGACAAACCATCAGCCGGCTCGAGGTACGCGATGGACGCCTGCGCTGGCCGGTGCCACAGGCGCTGCCGGCACAACTGGCCGGCGCCCGCATCATTGAACTGACACGACGCGCCAAGTATCTGCTACTGCGCACCGATCGTGGCGGGATGCTCCTCCATCTCGGGATGTCCGGCTCGCTGCGCCACTGCACCCCCGACGTCCCGCTGCGTGCACACGACCACCTGGTCCTGCACCTGGCGAACGGATCGCAGGTGCGCTTTCATGATCCACGCCGCTTCGGGTGCTGCCTGCCGCTGCCGGAGACCGGCGAGGCACACTCCCTGCTGGCCGGCCTGGGGCCGGAACCCCTGGATGCCAAATTTGACGGCGACTACCTGTTCCGCCGCAGCCGCGGGCGCCGGGGTCCGGTCAAAGCCTTCATCATGGATCAGGATATCGTGGTCGGCGTGGGCAACATCTATGCGACCGAGGCGCTGTTCCTGGCCGGGATCCGTCCGGGGCGGGCCGCCGGGCGCGTGACCCGGGCGGAATATGGACGACTGGCCGGATTCATCCGCACGGTGCTGGGAGCGGCGATCGAACAAGGCGGCACGACCCTGCGCGACTTCCTGCGCGAGGACGGGACCCACGGGTATTTTCGCCAGTCACTGCGGGTCTACGGACGCGCCGGAGAGCCGTGCCTGGAGTGTGCGACGCCGCTGCGCAACCGACGTATCGGGCAGCGAGCCTCGGCGTACTGCCCAACCTGCCAGCGTTAGAGAGGCGCTGGCTAGCCGCGCTGACGCGCGATACGCAGCACATCCGGCAGGCGCCGCAGGCCGCGCATGATCTGGGCCAGGTGCTGGCGATCGCTGACAGTCAGCAGGAAGGTCATCGCGGTGGAGTGGCCGTCCTGCTCGTTGAACGAGATGTGCTCGATATTCGAGCCGTGATCGGCGATCACGGCCGCCATGTCGGCCAGCGCACCGCGCCGGTTGGCGGTGCGAGTGCGCACCGCCGCAGTGAACTGGAGCTCCGGCTCGTGCGACCACTCCAGCGCAATCGTCTTGTCAGCACGATCCCGGCTCTCGTGCAGCACGTTGCGGCAGCTCTCCCGGTGCACGACCAACCCGCGACCCGCACTCAACTGGCCGAGGATCGGGTCACCCGGGATCGGGTGGCAGCAGCGTGCGTAGTTCAGCACCAGTCCCTCGGTGCCCTTGACCGCCAGGGTGGTCTGGGAGGTGCTGTCAGCGTCCGCGTTCTCCTTGCCCACCATCTGACGGGCCACGAGCGAGGCCATGCGGTTGCCCAGGCCAATATCCGCCAGCAGGCCGTCCACATCCTGTAACTGCATCGCGTCGAGTAGCTGATCCAGGCGGGCCGGCGAGATCTGCTTGAGCGAGGTATCCAGCGCGCTCAGGGCCTTCTCCAGCAGTCGCTCGCCGAGGGCGCGGGCCTCGTCCGCCTGCATCGACTTCAGGCAATGGCGGATGCCCGAACGGGCCTTTCCGGTGACGACGAAAGACAGCCAGGCGGGGTTGGGGCGCGCACCGGGGGCGGTGACGATTTCCACCGTCTGGCCGCTTTGCAGACGCACCGAAAGCGGCGCCAGCTGGCGATCGATCTTCGCAGCCACACAGCGGTTGCCGACATCGGAGTGCACCGCGTAGGCAAAGTCGATCGGGGTCGCATCGCGCGGCAGTACCAGGATGTCGCCCTCGGGGGTGAAGGTGTAGACTTCGTCCGGGAACAGATCGACCTTCACGTTCTCCAGGAACTCGATGGAGTTACCGACGCTGTTCTGGATCTCCAGCACATCCTTCAGCCACTCGCGGGCCCGGCTCTGCGCGGTACGCGCGGACTCACCCCCGGCCTTGTACTGCCAGTGCGCGGCGATCCCGCTCTCGGCCACGCGATCCATCTCGGTGGAGCGAATCTGGATCTCGATCGGGATGGCCTGCGGCCCGAACAGGATGGTGTGCAGCGACTGGTAGCCGTTCGACTTGGGAATCGCAATGTAGTCCTTGAAGCGCCCCGGCACCGGCTTGTAGAGATTGTGCACCACGCCCAGCGAACGATAGCAGGTATCGACATCGTCGACGATGATGCGGATGGCGAAGACGTCGAACACCTCCTCGAACGAGTGGTGCTTGTCGCGCATCTTGCGATAGATGCTGTACAGGCTCTTTTCGCGCCCGGAGATGCGTCCGACGATCCCGGCCGCCTCCATGCGCGAGCAGATCGCCTGCTCGATGTTCTTCATCGGCTCGCGCCGGTTGCCCCCGGCCCGCTGCACGGCGCGCTCCAGGACCGCGGCGCGCCAGGGGTGCTTGGCGGAAAACCCGAGCTGCTCCAGCTCGCGGCGGATCGCGTTCATCCCCAGGCGCTGGGCGATCGGCGCATAGATCTCCAGGGTTTCCTTGGCGATGCGGCGGCGCTTGTCCGGGCGCATCACGCCCAGGGTGCGCATGTTGTGCAGGCGGTCGGCTAGCTTGATCAGGATCACCCGGATATCGCGGGTGATCGCCAGCATCATTTTGCGGAAGTTCTCCGCCTGTGCCTCGGCCTTGGACTGGAACTGCAGGTGGGTGAGCTTGGAGACGCCGTCGACCAGCTCGGCCACCTCCTCGCCGAACTCGGCGTGAATACGGTCCTTGCTGGTGGCGGTGTCCTCCATGACATCGTGGAGGATCGCGGCGCAGATGGCCTTGTGGTCCATCCGCATCTCGGCCATGGTCCGGGCCACGGCCAGGGGATGGTAGATGTACGGCTCGCCGGTCTTGCGGGTCTGGCCTTCGTGGGCCTCCGCGCCCAGAAGATAGGCGCGATAGACCTCCTCGACTTCGTCCGGCTCGAGGTAGGCCTCAAGCTCGGAACACAGATCGCTGATCAGGAATCGGGTCGAGTCACCGGGAACCGGCGTTGCGGCCCCGGGCGCGGCTGGCTGCCCAGCGGCCATGAGTTATCGACTCCTAGCGTTCGTCGGCTTCCAGCTGCTCCAGATGGCGGATCGTGCTGAAGTCCAGCATCTGGTTCTGGGGCCGTTCATCGTGCTCGTCGAACACCTCGGTGCCGACCAGCCCGTCGGCAATCTCGCGCAGGGCGATGACCGTGGGCTTGTCGTTGTCCTCGGATACGCGAGGCTCCTTGCCGTGTGCGATATGACGGGCCCGGCGGGCCGCCATCAGCACCAGTTCGAAGCGATTGTCCACTTTTTCGAGGCAGTCCTCGACGGTGACGCGTGCCATGGGTACTCCGGTTATGAGTCGTTAATACTGCATGTTACGCCGTGCCCGGCGTACTCGCCAACAGATTCCGTATTGTTGATGCGGAACGAATCTCCTGCTCGACCGTACGCAGACGGTTGGAGCGGAAGATGCTGGCCAGATCACTGACCGCCCGCTCGAAGTCCGAATTGACGACCGTGTAGTCGTATTCGCGAAAATGCGTGCAATCGGACTCCGCGTCGCGCAGGCGCCGCTGGATGACCTCTTCGCTGTCCTGCCCGCGCCCGCGCAGGCGGCGTTCCAGCTCGTCGCGCGACGGCGGCAGGATGAAGATTGAATGCGCATCCGGCACCGCCGCGCGCACCTGGCGCGCACCCTGCCAGTCAATCTCCAGGATCACGTCCATGCCGGCATCCAGGCGCTCTTCGACGCTGGCGCGTGCGGTGCCATAGAAGTTGTCGAACACCTTCGCGTGTTCCAGCAGCTGGCCGTCCTCGATCATGCCGAGGAATTCCTCGGCCGAGACGAAGTGATAGTGCTCGCCGTTCACCTCGCCGGCGCGCGGCTTGCGCGTCGTATGCGAGACGGAGACCTCGACCTGCTCCACGCGCTCGAGCAAAGCGGCGACCAGGCTGGTCTTGCCTGCGCCCGATGGCGCGGAAACGATATAGAGGGTGCCGCGAACGGCCTGGGAAGTGGCGGTCATGAACGCGTCCGCAGGAGCAGAACAGGAATGGAATCATCGGCTGGCTGCCGGCCAGAAACGACCCGGCATACCAGGGAAATAGAGTTGGTCGGAGTGAAAGGATTCGAACCTTCGACCCCTGCCTCCCGAAGGCAGTGCTCTACCAAGCTGAGCTACACTCCGAACCAAGCCCGCTATTATGCCGAGCCGCCCCGGGCGTGTCCATGCCCCCGAGCGGCCGCGAATGCGCAGACCACCAGACCCGGTCAGTGATCGCGACCCACAGCGAAGCGCGCGAGGTCGATCAGGGCCTGGCGGTGTGGCGACTCCGGGAGCACGGAAACCGCTGCAATCGCCGCTTCGGTCTCCGCGCCTGCGCGCTCGCGGGCATAATCCAGGGCCCCGGTGGCGTAAACGATCTCGAGTACCGCATCCACCTGCTCGCGCCCGCCGTCCTCGATCGCCTGGCGCACCACGGTCTGCTGCGCCGGCGTACCGACCCGGATCGCCTGGATCAGCGGCAGTGTCGGCTTGCCCTCGGCCAGGTCATCACCCATGCGTTTGCCGGTCACCGCATCATCCGACGAATAGTCCAGCACGTCGTCGATCAACTGGAACGCCGTACCGAGATGCATGCCGTAACGCGCGAGGGCCTCCTCTTCGGCCTGCGACCGCTCGCCAAGGACTGCACCCAGCTGGCAGGCGGCCTCGAACAGCTTGGCCGTCTTCGACTGGATCACGTTCATGTAGCGGGCCTCGTCGACATCGGCGTCGTGGCAGTTCATCAACTGCATCACCTCGCCCTCGGCGATCACGTTGGTCGCATGGGCCAGGATCTCCATCACCCGCATCGAGCCAACCTCGACCATCATCTCGAACGCGCGCGAGTAGAGAAAATCGCCGACCAGCACCGCGGCCTCGTTGCCGAAGATGTGGTTTGCGGTCTCGTTGCCCCGACGCATCTCGGAAGCATCCACCACGTCGTCATGCAGCAGGGTTGCGGTATGGATAAACTCCACCACCGCGGCCAGCACCACCGGCTCCTCGCCCTCAACCGCGCAGGCGCGCGCCGACAGGGTCGCCAGCAAGGGCCGCAGGCGTTTGCCCCCGGAGTGGATAATGTAGTGGCCCAGCTGGTTGATCAGCACCACCGGCGAACTGAGCCGGTCACGAATGCACTGGTCAACCGCCTGCATGTCGTCTGCAGCCAGCTCTCGGATTGCGTTGATGGACATGCGGGTAGGCGCGCCGGTATGAGGAAGTTGGTAGGCGCTGGCATGCTAGGAAGGCCCCGGTGGGGTGTCAAGCGCACACCACCGCCGGGCATTGACCCGAAGGCGACTCACTGCTAGCATTTCCGCCCTTTCGCGAGACCGGCTTTGCGCTCGGTCCACACAGGTATCGCAACGGAGTCCCAGGGAAATGTACGCGATCATCGCAACAGGTGGTAAACAGTACCGCGTCGCCGAAGGTGACGTGATCCGCATCGAAAAGCTTGAGGCCGAAGCCGGCTCCGAGGTCGAGTTCGACCAGGTGCTGATGGTCGGTTCGGGCGACGATGTCCGCGTCGGGGCCCCGCTGGTCGACGGCGGCAAGGTGACCGCCAAGGTCGAGGACCATGGGCGCGCCAAGAAGGTCCATATCATGAAATTCCGGCGCCGCAAGCATTCGCAGAAGCAGATGGGGCACCGCCAGCACTACACCACCGTGCGCATCACCGGCATCGCCGGCTGACGCGCAGGCGCACTTTTTCAGGAGAACAAATCCATGGCACATAAAAAGGCAGGCGGGAGTACCCGCAACGGGCGCGATTCCGAGAGCAAACGCCTGGGCGTGAAGCGCTTTGGCGGCCAGGTCGTGCGCGCCGGCAACATCCTCGTCCGTCAGCGCGGGACGCAGTATCATCCCGGCGAGAACGTGGGTTGTGGCAAGGACCACACGCTGTTCGCGAAGGTCGACGGCGAAGTCGTGTTCAAGGTCGGTGGCCCGAACAACCGGCGCTTCGTGAGCGTGCAGCCGCAGCAGTAAGCGGACACGCCACCGGTAGCGCCAAAAGCCCCGTTCCGCGGGGCTTTTTTATTGCGCAAATCACAGACGGGAACCAGGAAGAAGCGGCATGAAGTTCATCGACGAGGCAACCATTACCGTGAAGGCCGGCGACGGCGGGAACGGCTGCGTGAGCTTTCGCCGCGAGAAGTTCATCCCGTTTGGCGGGCCGGACGGCGGTGACGGGGGCGATGGCGGCTCTGTGTGGTTGATCGGCGACGAGGGTCTCAACACCCTGGCCGACTTCCGCTACCAGCACCGCTTTGACGCCCAGCGTGGCGAGAACGGCATGGGGCGCCAGCGCACCGGCGCCTCCGGCGAGGATCTGGAGATTCCCGTCCCGGTTGGCACCCAGGTACGGGACGCCGACACCGACGAGGTCCTGGGCGACATTACCCGCGACGGCGAACGCCTGCTGGTCGCCCAGGGCGGCTTTCACGGGCTCGGCAATACCCGCTACAAGTCCTCCACCAACCAGGCCCCGCGCCAGAGCAAACCCGGCACGCCGGGCGAGCTGCGGAAGCTGGCGCTGGAGCTGATGGTACTGGCCGATGTGGGACTCCTGGGCCTGCCCAATGCCGGCAAGTCCACCCTGCTCGCACGCGCCTCGGCCGCGCGCCCGAAGATCGCGGACTACCCGTTCACCACCCTGATCCCGCAACTGGGCGTGGTGCGCATC
Organism: Thioalkalivibrio sp. ALD1; assembly: GCF_000381245.1. Lineage (NCBI taxonomy): Bacteria > Pseudomonadati > Pseudomonadota > Gammaproteobacteria > Chromatiales > Ectothiorhodospiraceae > Thioalkalivibrio > Thioalkalivibrio sp. ALD1. The sequence continues at coordinate 148,593 of NZ_KB906243.1, forward strand.
GGGCCGACTCAAAGCTTTGTGATGGCCGACATCCCCGGCCTGATTGAGGGCGCGGCCGAGGGCGCCGGGCTGGGCACCCGCTTTCTCAAGCACCTGGCGCGCACCCGTCTGCTCCTGCACGTGGTCGATGTGGCTCCGCCCGACCCCGAGGCCGACCCGATCGCGGACATGCAAACCGCGCTGAACGAGCTCGAACGCCACAGCGACGAACTGGCCAGCCGTACCCGCTGGATCGTACTGAACAAGAAGGAACTGCTGGACGCGGATGCCCTCGAGGCCCTGATCGCGAGGGTGCGCGAGGTGACGGGCGACGAGCGCCCGGTATTCACCATCTCCGCCGCCACCGGCGACGGGGTCGACGCGCTGATGCAGGCCGTCATGCGCCACATCGAAGCGGCGAACCAGGAGCCCGCGACGGCCCCCACGGCGACCGGCGAGGCCGGGGAGGATCGCGCGTGAACACCCGCGCCCTGCGCGAACTCCCGGCCATCCGCCGCGTGGTGGTCAAGATCGGCTCCGCGCTGATCACCGCCGATGGCGCGGGCCTGGATCGCCCGGCGCTCGAGTCCTGGGCCCACCAGATCGCCGCGCTGCGGCGCAAGGGGCTGGAGGTCATTCTGGTCTCCAGTGGCGCCGTGGCCGAGGGCATGCGCCGGCTCGGGATGAGCGAACGCCCGCACCAGCTGCATCGCCTGCAGGCTGCCGCGGCCGTGGGGCAGATGGGTCTGGTGCAGGCCTACGAGCGGGAATTCGCAAGCCACGGCCTGCACGCGGCACAGGTCCTGCTGACGCATGACGACCTCGCCGACCGCTCGCGCTATCTGAACGCCCGCTCGACCATGCAGGCCCTGCTGGAGATGGGGACCATCCCCGTGGTCAACGAGAACGACACGGTCGCCTACGAGGAGATCCGACTGGGGGACAACGATACCCTGGCGGCCCTGGTCGCCAATCTCGTGGTCGCCGACCTGCTGCTGATCCTGACCGACCAGGACGGCCTGTTCGACCGTGACCCGCGCCAGCACGCCGACGCGGAGCTGATCCACGAGGGTCGCGCCACGGATGCCGAACTGCACCGCTTCGTGGCCGCCGATTTCGGGCGCCTGGGGCGCGGCGGCATGGCCACCAAGCTCAAGGCCGCGGAGCGCGCCGCGCGCTCCGGTACGCATACCGTGATCGCCTCCGGACGCGAGGCGCAGGTGATCGGCCGCGTACTCAAGAACGAACGTCTGGGCACCTGGCTCAAGCCCGACCGCGAGCCGCTGGCCGCGCGCAAGCGCTGGCTGGCCGACCAGCTGCATTCGCGCGGCGAGCTCCTGCTGGATGCCGGCGCCGCGCGCGTATTGCGCGAGTCGGGCCGCAGCCTGCTGCCGGTGGGCGTGGTGGGCCTGCGCGGCGACTTTCGCCGCGGCGAGGTCGTGACCTGCGTCGACCCGGACGGCCGCCCGGTCGCACGCGGACTGACCAACTACGCCTCCAGCGAGGTGGAACGCATCCGCGGCCTGCGCGCGGACCATATCGAGGCGGAGCTCGGCTACCTCCTGGAACCCGAGCTCATTCACCGCGACAATCTCGTTCTCTTGTAGGCGCAACGTCCCGGCGATCCCGCCACCCGAACCAATGAGGTAAGGTGCCCGCATCCCGAATCACCGACCCGAGCCAAGGAGCCCGCATGTCGCGCGAAATCATCCAGACCGAAAACGCCCCGGCCGCGATCGGCCCCTACTCCCAGGCCGTGCGTGCCGGCGACACCCTGTACCTGTCCGGCCAGATCCCGCTGGACCCGGCCACGATGGAGCTGGTCGACGGCGGCATCGAAGACCAGATCCGCCGCGTGTTCGACAACCTGAAGGCCGTGCTGGAGGCCGCCGATGCGGATTTCTCCGACATCGCCAAGCTGAACATCTTCCTGATCGACCTGACCCACTTCCCGCTGGTCAACAAGATCATGAGCGAGGTCTTCGCCGAGCCGTACCCGGCGCGCGCCGCGATCGGCGTGGCCGCCCTGCCCAAGGGCGCGCAGGTGGAGATGGACGCCATCGCCTGGTGCCCGCGCGGCTGATCTGCGCGCAGCGACCGCGGTGGACCTGCAGGCACCACTGACGGGGTTCAAGGGCGTCGGCCCCGCGGTGGCCGAGCGCCTGGCACGCCTGGGCCTGGAACAGGCCCGGGACCTCCTCCTGCACCTGCCGCTGCGTTTCGAGGACCGTACCCGGCTGACCCCGATCCGCGCCCTGCGCCCGGGGCTCCCCGCCCTGTTCGAGGGCCGGGTCACCCATGCCGAGGTCGTCCATCGCCGCCGGCGCATGCTGGTCGTCACGCTGGAAGAAGACGGCACGTCCATCCTGCTGCGGTTCTTCCATTTCGGCAGTGGCCAGCAACGCCGCCTGAGCCCGGGCACGCGCATTCGCGCCTTTGGCGAACCGCGAGGCATGCCCGGCGCGATGGAGTGCGTGCACCCGGAACTGCAGGTGGTGGGCACGAAACCGCCTACCCTGGAAACCCACCTGACCCCGATCTACCCGACCACCGAGGGCATCTCGCAGAAGCTCCTGCGCCAACTGGTCACCGAGGTCCTGCCAACGACCGGGCAACTGCCCGACCTGCTCCCGGAACTGAGCGAACGCCAACTACCCGGGCTGCACACGGCCCTGCAGCAGCTGCACCACCCCCCTGCGCGGGCCGAGGCCCTGGATGCACTGGACACCGCCGAGCAGCGCGGGCCCGCACGCACCCGCCTGGCACTGGAGGAGTTGACCGCCCACCAGCTCGCCCGCATGGAACAAAGCCGCACCCCGCAGGATGCGCGCCGCGCGCCGGTCATCCGCCCCGAGGGCGCACTGTGGAGACAGCTGCGCGACCAGCTCCCGTTCAAGCCCACCGGCGCACAGGACCGCGTGATCCGCGAGGTGCGCGAGGACCTGGCTCGCCCGATCCCGATGAATCGGCTGGTGCAGGGCGACGTCGGCTCTGGCAAGACCCTGGTCGCAGTCGCGGCCGCCCTTGCGGCGGTGGAAGCCGGCCATCAGGTCGCATTCATGGCCCCCACCGAGCTGCTCGCCCGCCAGCACGGGCGCAATCTCGCCCAGTGGCTGGAACCGCTGGGCGTGTCGGTGGCGTGGCTGGGCGGGCGCCAGACCGCCAACGAACGGGGCCAGTTGCTTTCCGAGCTGGCCAATGGTCAGCGCCAGGTCGCGATCGGCACCCACGCCCTGTTCCAGGAGGAGGTCCGCTTCCACCGCCTGGGGCTGGCGATCATCGACGAGCAGCACCGCTTTGGCGTGCATCAGCGTATGGCCCTGCGCGACAAGGGTAACGGCCAGATGCCGCATCAGCTGATCATGACCGCAACGCCGATCCCGCGCACCCTGGCCATGGCCCTGTACGCCGACCTGGACAGCTCGGTCATCGACGAGCGCCCACCGGGCCGAACACCCGTGCGCACCGCGCTGATCAGCCACGAGCGCCGCGACGAAGTGATCGAGCGCATCCGCGCGGCCTGCGGCTCCGGCACCCAGGCCTACTGGGTCTGCCCGCTGGTGGAGGAATCGGAACAACTCGAGGCGGAATCCGCCGAGGCCACCGCCGAGCGGCTGTGCGAGGCGCTGCCGGAACTGAGAATCGGGCTGGCCCACGGGCGCATGAAGGGGTCCGAACGCGATACGGTGATGGAACGCTTTCGCGCGGGCGCTCTCGATCTGCTGGTCGCAACCACGGTGATCGAGGTCGGCGTGGATGTCCCCAACGCCAGCCTGATGATCATCGAGAACGCCGAGCGCATGGGCCTGTCGCAACTGCACCAGTTGCGCGGCCGTGTCGGGCGCGGCAACACCGCCTCCGCCTGCGTGCTGCTCTACCGCCCGCCGCTGGGCGAGACCGCCCGCGAGCGCCTCGAGGCGATGCGCCGCACCAACGACGGTTTCGAGATCGCGGAGGTGGACCTCCGGTTGCGGGGCCCTGGCGAGCTGCTGGGCACGCGCCAGACGGGCGACCGCAGCTTCCGCGTGGCCGACTGGTCGCGCGATCAGGACCTGCTGGAGGAGGCCACGGAGCTGGCCCTGCGCGTGCGCGAGGACCCGCCGCGCGCCGCGGCCCTGATCGAGCGCTGGCTGGGCGGCGCCACGCGCTATGCCACCGTCGGCTGAATCAGGGCCGCACGGAACGCCCGCCCCGATCATCCATCAGACAAGAGAGCAAAGGAGTACTCAATGCCCGTTGAATCACTGTTATTGCTGCTGCTGATCGGCGGCATTGCCGGCTGGCTCGCGGGCTTGCTGGTCCACGGCGCAGGCCAGGGCATCCTGCTGAACATCGTGATCGGGGTCATCGGGGCGGTGCTGGGCGGCTGGCTGTTCACCCAGCTGGGGGTGCCGACGGCCGGCCTGGTCGGGACCCTGGTGGCGGCCACGGTGGGGGCGATCCTGCTGCTGGCGCTGCTGCGTCTGATCGCACCACGCAAGTGGTAAACGAATCGCATGGAGGAAGACGCGATGATCCAGATCCTCGGCATTGTCCTGCTGGTCGGCGGCCTGATCGCGGCCATCGTCGGACTGCAGGACAGCTTCGGCCTGCGTGAACGGGCGGCGCGCCTGTTTCTTGGCCGCTTCACCCAGCGCACGCTTGCCCTGCTGATCGGAGGTATCACCTCGGCCGTACTGGGGCTGTTCCTGCTCTTCTGAACACCCGCCACCATCGATTCCAAACACCGCGACACGGTCCACCGGTCTTTCACGGCGTCGCGAGTTCGACCCCACAAGATTCCTCGAGCGCGGCCCGATCGGCCGCCGCCAGATTCTCGCGCCCCGCATTCGCCGGCCCCAGCTCCGCGTGCATGACCGCGGCGGGATCATCGACATGGCCGATCCCCAGCGCATGCCCCAACTCGTGCGCCAGCGTCAGGCGCAGCTCGTCAAAGTCGCTCGCCTTGTAAACCGTAATGCTGCGGCGATTCCCCTGCTGCTGATAAACCGCCATATCGAACCCGGTGCCGGCGGCGGCCGCCCGGTTGAAATCATCAACCTGTTCATTGAAGGCCGCGATCTCGTGCTCCAGTTTACGACCGGCCGCGTTCAGATCTGCCCGGCGATCCTCCAGCCCGCGGCGGCGTTCCTCCAGTCGCTCGTGCTCCTCACGCAGCTCCCGCGCCTCCTGCTCCAGACGCTCGCGGGCCTGCGCACTGCGCTCCCCGCGGCCCGCGTTCCAGTCGGCGACCCGGCCTTCATGCGCGCGGCGGCGCTCGTCGAACCCGCGCACGCGGCGTTCGTACAGTTCGACGTCGGCGTTTAGCGCCGAGCGATGGCGATCCAGGCGTTCCCGAGCACCGTCGATATCCTCCTGTGCCTGATCCAGCTGCGCGCGCGAGCGCTCTCGCGCCATGGCGCCGGCCTGACGTTCGTCGAACACCAGTCGCACGGCCATCCCTTCACCGTCGCGCGCGGTGAACAACCGTTCTTCGGTATGGGTCTCCCACATTGCCACGGCGGCATCGAGTGCGCGGCGCACTTCGTCGGGCTCCAGCTCGAAACGCGGGTCGATCTCGCCCAGATGCATCTCCACCGGAATCTCACAGCCGGGCGCGGCCGGGTGCCCCCCGCCCGCCAGGAAATCGCGCGGATCGCCGTCCAGCAGCACGGCCCCGCCCAGCAGCACGGCACCCGCACCGCCCAACACCCATATCGGTATGGCCATGCATCCCCTCCGAGATCCCCAACCGCAACATGCCACCAATCAGAGACATTCGCCAATTTGCTCCCCTGCAGACGCCGAGGCACCATGAACCACACACATTTCGCAGGGAGAGCCCATCATGATGCCTCGTTCCAGCCTTTACAGCCTGCTGGCCGCCGTCCCGTTCGCGTTCCTGCCACTGGTGGCCCAGGCCGAAAAACCGAACATCCAGCCGGGCGAATGGGAGTACACCAACACCACCACGATGGAAGGTGCCCACCAGATGCCGGAGCAGACCGAAACCTACACCGAGTGCGTAACCGAGGAGGATCTCGCGCGCGGCGAGGAGATGATCGAGGCGCCCGAGGGCTGTAGTGTGGACAGTATGGACATGCGCGCGGACGGCGTGGACTACACCATGACATGCACTGACCCCGACGGCACCAGCATGGACATGGAGGGCTCGATGCAGTTCATGGGGGATCGCGCCGAGGGCGAGATGCGCAGCGAGATCGACTCGCCGATGGGCCCGATGTCCGTGCGCATCACCGTTGACGGCCAGCGCATCGGCGACTGCTAGGGGCCACCTCCCGCCCCCGGCCCGGGTGATACCGGGTCGGGTACTCAGCGCTTCACGGTGGAACGCAGCGCCAGGCGCACGAGGGTCTCCACCGAATCCGCCTGATCGCGAACGGCAGCGACCATCTTCTCCGCATTGGCTCGCGGATAACCCAGCGACTCGAGCGCCGCCATCGCCTCCCCGTCCATCGCGGCGCCGGGGGCATCCGCTGCGCCACCCGCAACACCCGGCGTGGCCGCGAACCCCATCTCGACCAACCGCTCGCCCAGCTCCAGCACCACCCGTTCGGCCGTGCGCTTGCCGATCCCCGGGACCTTGGCCAGCCCGGCGACGTCACCGCCGCTGATCAGGCCAGCCAGCTCGTCACCCGCATAGGTCGAGAGCATCGCCAACGCAAGCTTGGCTCCAATCCCGTTAACCCGGATCAGGCGCCGGAACAGATCGCGGTCGCGCCTGTGCATGAACCCGAATAGCTGGTGTGCATCTTCGCGCACCACGAGGTGCGTGGTCAGGACCACGGTGGCGCCCGGTTCCGGCAGGGCCGCCAGCGTGGAGAGCGGGACCTCGACCTCGTAACCCACGCCCCCTGCATCAATGACCACACCATTCACCTCGCGGCTGACGAGCGTCCCCTCCAGCCGGGCAATCATGGGCGCCCCCCGATCACGGCCGAGGCGGATCCCGCCAGACGCGCCTGGTGCTGGGCGGTATGGGCGTGGCACAGCGCGACGGCGAGGGCATCGGCGGCATCGCTGCTGGCCGGCTCGGTCAGGCGTAACAGTTGCTGCATCATGTGCTGGACCTGCTCCTTGTCCGCGCTGCCCACGCCGACCACGGCCATCTTGATCGCACGCGGGGCATATTCATGTACCGGGAGCCCGGCCTGGGTTGCCGCGCAGATGGCAGCCCCCCGGGCATGCCCCAACTTGATCGCCGACTGCGCATTGCGGGCGACGAACACCGTCTCGATCGCCAGCACGTCGGGTCTGAGCTCGTCGATCACCTCGACCACGCCGGCGAAGATCTCGCCCAGGCGTTCGGGAAACCCCTTGGCACTCGGGCGGATCACGCCATGGCCGCAGGAACGGCCCTTCCCCCTGACGTACTCGATCACCGCAAAGCCGGTGATCCGCGAGCCGGGATCGATACCGAGGATACGCATCCGCTTTTCCGGGGCTCGCGCTACTGCCCCACGCCTTCCGGGAAGTCGGCGTTGGTGTAGACGTTCTGCACGTCATCCAGGTCGTCCAGCATCTCCAGGAGCTTCAGCACGGTCTCGGCGGTGTCCCCATCCAGCGGCGACAGGGTCTCGGGCCGCCAGGTGACCTCCGAGTTCTCCGGCTCCAGCCCCCTGTCCAGCAGGGCCTGGCGCACATCCTGGTAGGTATCGGGTTCAGTGATGACCTCGATCGCGCCGTCCTCCTCAACCTGCACGTCCTCGGCCCCACCCTCGAGCGCGGCCTCCATGACCGTCTCGTCGTCCAGTCCAGGCGCGAAGCGAATCACGCCTTTGTTCTGGAACAGGTAGGCCACCGAGCCGTCGGTCCCCAGGTTGCCGCCCATCTTGGAGAAAGCGTGGCGCACCTCGGCTACCGTCCGGTTGCGATTGTCGGTCATGCAGTCGACCAGGATCGCCGCGCCGCCCGGGCCATAGCCCTCGTAGCGGATCTCCTCCATCGCATCGCCATCGGTCTCGCCCGCACCGCGCTTGGCCGCGCGCTCGATGGTATCCCGCGTCATGTTGGCGGCAAGCGCCTTGTCGATCGCCAGGCGCAGACGCGGATTGGTCTCGGGATCGGACCCGCCCTGACGGGCGGCGACGGTAATCTCGCGAATCAGCTTGGTAAAGAGTTTGCCGCGCTTGGCGTCCTGGGCGTTCTTGCGATGCTGGATATTCGCCCACTTGCTGTGGCCTGCCATTCGGTCCCGACTCCTTGTGCTGGGTTCGTTGGGCGCGGCCAGGCGACCGCGAGACCCGCACAGTCTAATCGACTGAGGCCGCCGGGTTCATGCAAAGGCACGAAAGGATGCTTGATGGGGTAGCGCGGGGGCCGAACTGGCCGACGTCAGGGACGCAGCAACGGTCCCTCGACGGCCTCACGGGCTTCGCGCCCGGCCAGTTGCTCAATCAGGGTCAGCGCAAAATCCATCGCCGCACCGGGACCTCGGCCGGTAATGATGTGACCGTCGACTTCCACGAGGCCCCCGGTCGAACGGATGCCCGATTCGTCCAGCGCTCCGGTGAACGAGGTCACGCGACGCCCTTCCAGCACACCCGCCTGCGCCAGCGCCTTGGGCCCGGCGCAGACCGCGCCCAGCCAGCCGTCGCGCTCCGCCTGGGCCCGCAGCATGGCCTGCACGCGTGGATCGTCGCGCAGGTGATCGGCCCCCGGCAAGCCGCCGGGCAGCACGATCAGGTCGAAGGCCTCGTCCTGAACGGCATCGAGTGTGGTATCCGGCTGGATCACCGTCCCGCGGGAACAACGCACGGGGCCCGGCTCAAGCCCGGCGACCGTTACCTCGAAGCGCGCGCGACGCAACAGATCGATGATGGTGACGGCCTCCAGCTCCTCAGCCCCGGCCGCCAGCGGCACCAGTACGCGGGGATGTTCCTGCGTCATGGCCACCTCCGATCAGCGCTGGCTGTAGATGTTCAGACCCTTGAGCAGATTCAGGGCCTCGCTCAAACCGTAGTCACGCTCGGCCAGACTCTCGCCATTGTCGTCATCGTCTTCCGGCATATCCTCGCCCTGCAGCTCGCGCTGCATACGCGCCTGGGCGTCGCGCTCGTCTTCACCTTCGGCACGCGTGACCGTCAGGTTTTCCAGCCGGATATCGGGTGCTACGCCCTCTTCCTCGATGTTGCGCCCATCCGGCGTGAAATAACGCGCCGTGGTCAACTTGATACCGGTATTTTCGGTCAGCGGCAGGATCGTCTGCACCGAACCCTTGCCAAAGGTGTTCTGGCCCATGACGACCGCTCGATTGTGATCCTGGAGCGCACCGGCCACGATCTCCGAGGCCGAGGCCGAGCCCCGGTTCACCAGCACAACCATCGGGGCACCGCCGAGCACGTCACCCGGGGAGGCCTGATAGCGGAACTGTGAATCCTCCAGTCGGCCCTCGGTATAGACAATCAGCCCGTCCTCAAGGAAGGCATCGGACACACCCACCGCGCCATTCAGGATGCCGCCCGGGTTGTTGCGCAGATCCAGCACGAGCCCGCGCAGATCGCCCTTTTCCTTCAATTCTTCGACCGCCCGCACGACATCGCGCGCGGTGCGCTGCTGGAAATTGCTGATGCGCAGGTAACCGTAACCGTCTTCAAGGATCTCGGAGCGCACGCTCTGGACCTGGATACGGTCGCGCGTCAGGGTGACCTCCTTCGGTTGGTCCTCGCCCTCGCGGACGATGGTCAGGGTAATGTCGGAGCCCTTCTCGCCCCGCATCTTGGAGACGGCATCGGACAGCGTCATGCCCTGCACGGATTCGCCGTCCAGGCGAATGATCAAGTCACCCGCCTGGATGCCGGCCTTGCTCGCCGGGGTGTCATCGATCGGGGCAATGACCTTGACGAAGCCATCCTCCATGCCGACCTCGATCCCCAGGCCGCCGAACTCGCCGGAGGTGCCAACCTGCATGTCCTCGAAGTCCTGTTCGTCCAGGTAGGCCGAATGCGGATCCAGCCCGGACAGCATCCCCTTGATGGCGTTGTCCAGCAGCTCCTTGTCGTCCACCTCGGTGACGTAATTGCGCTTGATGCGCATGTACACCTCGGTGAACCGCTGCAGGTCCTCCACCGGCAAGGCATTCTTCGCGCCATTCTCGCGATCGGCGTACACCGCCACCGAGACGCTGAGCATGACGCCGACCACCAAACCCACCACCAGGGCGTACCCGGTGCGACAAGACTTCTTCATTACCAATCCTCTAGAAACGGAGGTATTCGACGCGACGATGGTAGCACCGCGAATCTGACCCATGCCTGAACGCCCGACTGCGTCTGCTGTTTTCGCCCGACAAATGTTTCAAATCTGCTCACGATTTTTTCGTGACGCTCGTCATTGAGATAGCCACCAGTCCTCAGGGTTCAACGGATCGCCATTTCGCCGAATCTCGAAATACAGGCCCGGGGCGATGGCCTCGCGGCCCGCGCCGGCCAGAGCCATGCGCGTTCCCCCTTCGACCTCCTCACCCTCCGCAACCAGGATTTCCTCAAGATTGCTGTACAGCGTCAGGTAGCCGTCCCCATGGTCGAGGATGACCAGAAAGCCGTACCCCTGCATCCAGTCAGCGTAGACCACGCGCCCGAAGTGGACCGCATGGACAGCCTCGCCGTTATCGACCTCCAGCACGGTCCCGCGCCAGCGTGACTGGAGGCTGCTGCCACGCGGCTCGTTGAAACGTCGAACCACCGAGCCATCCGCAGGCATGGGGAGTTCGCCCTGGAGTTCGGAAAATCCCACGTCCGAGCGTACGGGTGCCCGTTCGGGCGGAGGATCACCCCGAGCCGCACGTTCCTCCCGCTCGGCCGCGTCGCGCTCCACCTCGCGAATCAGTTCCTCCAGCGTCTCTGCGTTGCGCTCCAGCCGCGCCAGTTCCAGCGCCTCGTCCTCGATCGCGCGCTCCAGTTCGTCCATGGCCGCGCGCTGACGATCTTCTTCGCGTTCGAGATCGGCGACCACCGCGCGCAGATCCTCCTCCTGTTCGGCCAGCACCGCCTGTTCACGCTCCAGGTCATCGCGCGCGGCGCGCAACACCGCGAGCTGCTCGCCGAGGGCCGCCAGCGCCTCGGCCCGCGCCTCGCGCAGGCGCGCGGCGATCTCCGGGTGCAATCGACTCAGTTCGCCCTCCCCCCCCGCACCCGGGATGCGTCCGGGGTGCCGGTCGCGCTGCCACTGATCGCGGAGCAGGCGCCCCGCCTGCACCCGCTCCTCGCGCAGGCGCTCCTCTTCCTGCGCGACGCGTGCCTCGTGCTCGGCGATCACCTCGGCCTGCTGCTCGCGCTCGGCCTCCAGCTCGCGCAGTTCGCGCCGCGACTCGCTGCTACCCCGCGCGGCACGCTCGAGTTCCTCCTCCAGACGCTGGAGTGCCGCCTGGCGCTCCTCCTGGCTGCGCTCCAGATCACGGATCGCCTCCAGGGTCTCCTCCAGCTCGGCCTCCGGCTCGAATGCCAGCAGACTGCCCCAGGGAACGATCAAAAACCCCACCAGAACAAGCAGTAAGGGGTATCGGGAAGTCAAGATTGCGCAAATTCGCATATCGGGGTACGTTTAGGTACTTATATTCTCACCCGGTTACGGGCCTGCTGTTTCGCAAAACAATAAAGAGGCATGCCGTGAGCAACGAAGCGGTCGAAGAAGAAAAGATGGTCGAAGACGAACTAATGTCTCAGGACGAGGACATCGAGCGGGCCTCGCGCTCGCTCAAAGCCATGTCCCACCCCCTGCGGCTCAAGATCCTCTGCATTCTCGGCGATCGCGAGATCAGCGTACAGGAAATCGTCGATCAGGTCGGGACCTCGCAGAGCAACATTTCGCAGCATCTGGGCATCCTGCGCGACAAAGGCATCCTGGCCACACGCAAGGATGCGAACCGCGTCTACTACCGGGTGGGGGACTCCCGCACGCTGCGCCTGATCGGTATGATGCAGGACGTTTTCTGCAGCTCCTGACCAACGCGGCGCCCTGAATGCTCGAAAGACTCCCTGAATTCCTGTCCAATCACCCGATCCTGACCGGTGCCCTGCTCGCGGTTGTCGGGATGATCCTGTTCACCGAATTCCGCCGCCTGACGCGCAAGTATCGGACCCTGTCGCCGAACGAAGCGGTGCGCGTGATCAACCAGGACGACAGCCTGGTGCTGGACGTGCGCGAGGACAACGAAATCGCCTCCGGTCGCATAGGCGGCGCCAAGCATATCCCGGCGGGCAGCCTGCAAAAGCGCATGGATGACATCGCCAAGTACAAGGACAAGCCGGTGGTGGTGTACTGCCGCAGCGGCAACCGTTCCGCGATGGCCGCCTCGCAGCTGACCTCTGCGGGCTTTCAGGATGTTGTGAACCTCCAGGGCGGCATCCAGGCCTGGCAGTCCGCGGGCCTGCCGATCAAGAAGAAGTAATGCGCTTCGAGGTCTATGGCACGGTCCGCTGTCCATTCTGTCTGCTGGCCCGCCGGCTGCTGATCCATCGCGGTTATTCCTTTGACGATTTCCCGGTGGATCGCGAACCCGGGGCTCGCGCGGAAATGGAGCAACGGGCCGGACGCCACTCGGTGCCGCAGATCTTCCTTGGCGAGACTCACATCGGCGGGTATGACGAGCTGCAGGCACTGGATCATTCCGGCGACCTGCACCGAATGGCCGAAGCGGCAGGCGTCCAGCGCACCAGCGATGCCTGAGCCCCACACGCGGTAGCGATACCCACCCGCTCCTATCCAGCGCCGCATTCCTTTACGATTCCCCGACACGAACCTCACTTCTCACGACTCGGAACAACACCATGGCTGAAGAAACCTCCAAGAACAGCGGTAACAGTGCCGGCGCACAGGGCGATAGTCAGGACAACCCCGGCTTCTCCATCCAGAAGGTGTTCATCAAGGACATCTCGTTTGAATCGCCGGATGCCCCCGAGGTCTTCCTCAACGAATGGAAGGGCGAGACCAACATTCAGCTGAACACCAACGCCCGCCCGATTCGCGAAGAGGAAGGCGTGTTCGAGGTCGAACTGAAGCTGACCGTGACCACCGAATCCAACGGCAAGACCGCCTATCTGGTCGAGATCAACCAGGCCGGGGTCTTCATCGTGCGGGGCTTCCCGCGCGACCAGCTCAACCAGCTGCTGGGCTCGTACTGCCCGAACCTGCTGTTCCCGTTCGCGCGCGAAACCGTCGCCGACCTGGTACTCAAGGGCGGTTTCCCGCAACTGCTGCTGCAGCCGGTCAACTTCGAAGCGCTGTACCAGCAGCACCTGGAAGACCAGAAGAAGGCGTCCGGCGAATCGCAGACGGCCTCGCCGGAGTCGACCTCACAGGCCTGATCCGGAACTCGCACCCGTGCACATCGCACTCCTTGGTGGCGGCTCCTGGGGCACCGCGCTGGCGATTCATGCAGCGCGACTGCACCAGGACGTCGTGCTCTGGGTCCGCAAGCACGAGACGGCCGACCGGCTGAACCACGAGCGCGAGAATGCCCGTTATCTACCCGGCATCCCGTTCCCGGAGCATCTCTCCATCAGTGCCGACCCCGACGTCGTCGACGCCGCGGATCTGGTGCTGATCGCGGTCCCGTCCGGGGCCTTCCGCGAGACCCTGCGCTGGTTGCAGCCACATCTGCGTGCGGAGCAGACGGTCGCCTGGGCCACCAAGGGGCTTGAGACCTCCAGCGGAGCCTGGCTGCACGAGATCGCCGAGGAAGAACTGGGCACCGGCTTCCCGCCCGCATTGATCTCCGGGCCGTCCTTCGCCGCCGAGGTGGCACGGGGCCAACCGACTGCGCTGACGGCCGCATCACACGACGACCGTTGCATGGACCGACTGGCGGAGGCCCTGCACGGCGAGGCCCTGCGCATCTATCGCAACCCCGACGTGATCGGTGTGGAACTGGGCGGCGCGCTGAAGAATGTTCTCGCCGTCGCGACCGGGATCGCGGACGGAGCGGGCTACGGTGCCAATGCCCGTGCCGCGCTGATGACCCGTGGGCTGGCCGAGATGCAGCGCCTGGGCGCGGCAGTCGGTGCCCACCCGGGCACGCTGACCGGGCTGTCCGGTCTGGGCGACCTGATCCTCACCTGTACCGACGACCAGTCACGCAACCGCCGTCTGGGCCGCCTGCTGGGGCAGGGCTACGACCTGGAGACGGCCCGCGCCCGCATCGGCCAGTCGGTCGAGGGGGTAGAAACCGCGCGACAGATCAACGCCCGCGCCAGGACCCTGTCGGTGGACATGCCCATCTGCGCGGAGGTCCACGCCGTGCTCTATCAGGATCGTCCCGTGCGCGAGGCCGCGCGCCGCCTGCTGGAGCGCGACCCGGCACACGAGAACCCCTCCACCTAAGGGACCCCTGCCGCGCCCGGTAACCCCGAGCCGAACCCGCGCAATCGCACCTGCGCGCATGGTTCGTTACCGTGCACGGACGATTATCCACAGCTGGGAGGCACCCATGCGCAAGGCGTGGAAGGAACTGGATCTCGAGGGCGGCGGCCTGCAGGCAATCAACGCGAAGCTCGCGGCCGAGATGCGCGCGCGCCCACCCGCCTACATCGCCTGGATCCTGTTTCCGCTTGGACTGCACCGTTTTTATCTGCGCGAGCCCCTGGGCGCCACGGGCTATATTGGCCTGAGCGTGGTGACCCTGGTCGTGGCCTGGCTTCTGGCTGGCTGGTGGTGGTTAATCCCGGCGGGTGTCATGGCCGGCTGGGCCGCTATTGATCTGGTCTGGATCGACCGCCGCGTGACGGACTACAACAAGGAACTGCGCAAGCAGGTGTTCCTGCGCAAGGGCCACAAGCCGCCGCAGGACTATCGCGGCCGCTACACCAGCGACGAGGACGCCCAGCGCGAACTGGCCGAATACCAGTCGATCAAGGAAGGCGAACGCGCCGGACACCCAGGTCCTGCCGGAGCGAACGATCGTGACCGCGACGTGGGCGGCAAGCGCCGCATGCCAAGCTTCAACGAGCAGGAAGCGATGCTGCGCCAGATGCGTTCACGCAAGAAGGACGGGGCCGGGGACGACTAGTCCACGGCCTCGCGCCCGCACGCGCGGAGCCCGACGGTTCTCAATTATCGCCGGGGCGCCAGACGCCACTGGCCTCCTGCTGCGGCGGCGGGGCGGCCTGCTTGCGACTCTCCACATCCACGAACACCGACTCGGTGAACTGCGAGAGCTGCTGGAGATACTCCTTGCGTTCGTTCACCGACTCCGGCATCTGCGCCACCAGAAAGCCGGTAATCGCGCTTAGATACTGAACGGCCACGATGGGCTGCTGGGCCTTGGGATCGGTTTCGACCAGCACGTCCTGGATCTTCTGGATCAGGTCGCCGGACAGCTGCAGGGTATCGTCGCTCATGGTGTTCTCTCGGTTATCAAGTTTCCGCATAGGCTAAGGCAAGAGGACCACGCCCAAAAAGTGAACGCAAAGCTGGCGGGACTTTCCACCCCGCCACGCGAGACGCCCAATCATCACCACGGCCTTGACGGGGGCTCGCGGTCTGCTTTGTCATCGTCCGCGCCGGATTCCGGGGCATCGTCCTCCGCGTCGTAGTCCTCGTTCATGCGATCCGGTGGCACCTGCCAGGGCTCGCTGGGCAGGATCGTCCGCTCGCCCGGCCGTGGTGCCCAGCGCTCCTGTTCCAGTCCCCGGATCAACCCCACGATCATCATCAGGATCACCATCGAGAATGGCAGCGCGGCGAGGATCACCGCGCTTTGCAGCACCTCCAGACCGCCAGCCAGCAACAAGACCGCCGTGATTAGGCCGATCAGGGCACCCCAGATGGCCAGGTGCCGCTTGCGATGGACGGTGGAGCCGTGCGCCAGCAGGGTATTGATCACGACAATCCCGGCGTTCGCGGAGGTCAACAAATATGTCGCGATCAGGATGGTGATCAACCCACCTCCGATCTTGGCCACCAGCCACGGCTCCAGCGTATCCATGGTCGCGAAGGTGGCCATGGTCAGGTCCTCCGAAACCTTGTCGGCAATATCCGCGATCCCGTCGACCTCGGCATGCAGTGCAGTACCCCCCAGCATCGCCAGCCAGAAAAAGGTGATCACCGTGGGCACCAGCAACACACCCAGGACAAATTCGCGCAGCGTACGCCCGCGCGAGATACGCGCGATGAACAGCCCCACGAACGGGGCCCAGGCCAGCCACCAGCCCCAGTAGAACACCGTCCAGTCGGAGTGCCAGGGATCCGTCTGGTGGGCATGGGTGTACAGCGAAAGTCCCAGCAGGTTCTGCAAATAGCTGCCGGAGGACTGCACGAACAGCGCCAGCAGGTACTGGGTTGGCCCCCAGATCAGCAGCAGGCCCATCAGGGCCACGCTCAGCCACATGTTGGCCTGAGAAATCCGTTGCACGCCGACCTGGACACCGGTGATCACCGAGACGATGGCGATTGCCGTAAGGAGCGCCGCCAGGAACAGCTGGCCGTGCTCGCCCCCGCCGATACCCAGCGTATGCGCCAGACCGGTATCCAACTGCTGGATACCCAGCCCCAGTGTCGTCGCGATCCCGAATACCGTGGCGAGGATGGCCAGCAGATCGACGATGTCGCCGGGCCAGCCGTGGCTGTACTTTCCGATCAGCGGATGCAACGCGGAGCGCAGCGCCAGCGGCTGTCCCCTGCGAAAGCCGAAATAGGCCAGGATCAGTGCCAGCAACGCGAACACCGCCCAGGCGTTAAGGCCCCAGTGGAAATAGGTCAGCACCATGGACATATCGGCGGCCTCGGCACTCTCGCCGTTGTCCAGCAGGAATGGATTGCCCCCATAGTGGCTGAGCGGCTCGGCCACCGCCCAGAACAGAAGACCCACGCCCATACCAGCGGCAAACAGCATCGCCAGCCACGAGACGGTGGTGAACTCCGGCACTTCGTCGTCGCGCCCGAGGCGCACGTTCTTGTAGCGCCCAACCCCCAGCCAGATCACGATGACCAGAAAAAAGGCCATCGCAACCACGTAATACCACTCGAGAAAGGGTGTCAGGAAGGCACGGGTATCGAAGACGACCTGTTCGAGCTGTTCCGTGCGGTAGATCGCAAACAGCGCGATCAGTACCACCAGCAGCAATGCGACCGGGGCTACGCGCGGGTTCAGTCCCTTGAAGGGCCCTCGGGTCGCGACGTTATACATCCGCCTCCTCCGTGAAGTGCTGGGCCGTCAGACGCGATGGGCATGCAACAGTTCCCGCTCGCCGGCGGAACGATTGCCCGTGCGGAAATCCTGAATGACCCGGTGCACAAAACGCAGCTTCGCGATCGCCTCCGGGGTCAATACAAACGGATAGACATGGGCATGCCCCATGCTGCGGTTCAGGCTGTTCAGGGCCGCCGCCAGGGGTAGCCAGTGCGCGACCAGCGCGTCCGGATCGTCGGTCGCATAGGCGTTGAAATCCGACTGTCCGCCCTGAGGACCCAGCCGCGCGGCGGCGCCGACGCTGGGCGCGACATCCATGCCATAGGCGGCGGCCGTGTCCAGCGCATCCACGATATGCAGGTAGTGCGCCCAGGTCTCGGCCCAGTCCTCCCAGGGATGGGAGCTGGCATAGGCCGATACAAAGTGGTCTTGCCAATTATTCGGCGGCCCCTGCTCATAGTGCTGGCGCAAAGCCGCATCATAATCGGCCCGCTCATCCCCAAAGCATTCGCGAAAGGGCTCGTGCCAGCGCGTGTCGCGGATCAGGCGATCCCAGTAGTAATGCGCCGATTCATGGCGAAAGTGCCCGAGGATCGTGCGATAGGGCTCGGCCATCGCCTCGCGCATGCTCTCGCGCACGGCCGGATCCGCCTCCGCGATGTTCAGCGTAATCACGCCATTCGCATGCCCGGTCACCACGCCGCCGCCCTCGTGGAAATCCGGGTTCGGATCGGCCAGAAAGTTGAATGCCAGGCCAGCGGAATCCGTCTCCTTGGAGACAACCGGAAGCCCCAGACGCAGCAGGCTGTACACCAGGCGCCGTTTCTCCGTCTCCAGCCGCTCCCACAGGCGTGCATTTCCGGGCACCGTCAGATCGGGGATGGTGCGGTTCAACCGGCAGGCGCGGCAGTACGTTTCCGGGTCATCGTGGCGCACCATCCAGTTGCAGACCGCATCCACCGCATAGTGGCGGCACTGGCGATAGATCGGCCCATCCGCATCCCCCGCGACCTGCCACAACCCGCCCGGGATCGGCGCGCCGGAGGCATCCAGCGCATCCCCGGCCATTTCCAGCGCAGACAGCTCCAGACGGTCGGGCAGAAAGCCCAGCCGCCGCCCACAGCCATTGCAGTAGGTGTTGTCGAAGTAAATGACACTACCGCAGCCTTCACACTCGAACAGCTGCATTGCAACCTCCCGGAAAATGCGGTGACGCGATTTGCGGCATGCCTGTCAGCCTACGCCAAAACCACTGCATGCGTCGCGAAGATGCCCCGCCCTGCCCCCCTTTCAGAGGCCTCGCTTGAGCAGCATCTGCACCCGTTCGAGCGCCAGCGGGTCCGTCAGGATTCCCGCATGGGTGGTTTCCACACCATAGACGCTGCTTGCGATCCGCTGCACGGGTGGATACAGCATGGTCGAGAGGGGGACCACACCGTCCGTCCCTGTTCGCCCCCCGCCATCCGGACGGCGAAAACTGAACAGCAGGTGCAACTCGGTCTCCCCCGACAATTCGGACTCGAACAATCGCCGCTGGTACTCGCTACCGGGCGCCATGTCGCGCCAGACCGGGATCACCACCGGCGAGCGATCCACTCCGGACTGCGCGGCGGCGTGACCGCGCCAGGGGGTGGACAGCGCGATCATGTGCGGGATCTGCGCCGGGGCCGCGCGACGCTCGCGCTCGTGCAACAAACCCTTGGCCACCAGACCGCCCATGCTGTGCGCAACAACCGGCATGGACTCTACATCGTGGCGCAGCTCCAGCTCCTCCAGGGTTTGTACCAGATGCGTGGCAACGGTCTGCAGAGGCAGTCCCGACGGGTAGTAGTACAGCCAGGGCTGGTAGCGCTCGCGATCAAGATGGTCAATCAGTTCGGCGAATCCCCGCGGCGAACCGTTCATGCCATGCACGAACAGCACCGGGACCCGGTCCGGATCGTAGGGCTCCAGGAAATAGATCCCGGCATAACCGTCCAGCATGAAGTCCAGCGGCCGCCACTGGCTCCCGCGGGCCACATTCGCGTCGAATCGCGGATCGTCCAGCGTGGTCACCTCCCCAAACACCGTGATACCGCCAACACTGACGGGACTGCCATCCAGGCCACGCTCGCGCTCGGGAGACAACGCGATCGCATGCGCCGCGACCACGTCACCCTCGACCCGGATCTCCAGATCGCCAGCGCGAGTACCTGCTAGACACTCCAGCACGTCACCTTCGTTCGCCAGATACACCGGGGCACCCACCTCGTGCCGCCCGTCGCGCTCGGGATCGGCAAAGGCCAGAACCTTGTAGCGCCCCGGTGCCAGCCCGAAAAACCAATGGCCACCGCCAGCACTCACCACGTGGTCCACCGGTTCCGGCACGGCGCCCTCTTCCACCGGCACTCGGAACACCGCAATCACGTACGGCCCCGGGACCTCGTCATCCGCCACCACCGTCCCGGCAATCGTGCAAGCCTGGTCCATCATCTGGATCTGCCCGCGCGCGTCCCACAACCCGCAACCCGCCAGCAACCAAGCCACCAGCACCAATGCGGCAATCCTCGCTCTGTCCATGCCCGCCTTCCCCACCGGCCCGCTTAATGCCCAGGAGCGGCCCCTGTCCGTCTCCATGTCACTCACAGGATAGCGGCGCGCTCTTCGGACCGCCTCATTTGCCTTGTATGGCAGCGACCGGACGCCCACAAAAAGGCCCGCGCGAGGCGGGCCTTGCCGGTCGTGTGCAGGAGAGCGGGCCGGATCAGGCGGCCGCCGCGGCGCGGGTAAACGCCAGATGCCCGCCGGCCATGTCCACCTCGATGGTATCGCCCGGGCCGAACTCGCCGGCCAGAAGCGACTGGGCCAGCGGATTCTCGAGCTGGGTCTGGATCGCCCGCTTGAGCGGACGCGCCCCGTAGACCGGGTCGAAGCCCGCGGCGCCCAGGTGATCCAGCGCCGCGTCGGTGATGGTCAGTCCGAGGTCGCGCTCTTCCAGACGCTTGCGCAGGTACTGCAGCTGGATGTCGGCGATCGCGCGGATCTGTTCGCGCTCCAGCGGATGGAACACCACCACGTCGTCGACACGGTTGATGAATTCGGGGCGGAAGTGCTGCCCGACGATCTCCATCACCGCAGCCTTCATCGCGCCGTAGTTCTCCTCGCCGGCCATCTCCTGGATCTGCTGCGAACCCAGGTTGGAGGTCATCACGATCACCGTGTTGCGGAAGTCCACGGTGCGGCCGTGCCCGTCGGTCAGGCGCCCGTCATCCAGCACCTGCAGCAGCACGTTGAACACATCCGGGTGCGCCTTCTCGACCTCGTCGAGCAGGATCACGGAGTACGGCTTGCGGCGCACGGCCTCGGTCAGGTAGCCGCCCTCCTCGTAGCCGACGTAGCCCGGGGGCGCCCCGATCAGCCGCGCCACGGAGTGCTTCTCCATGAACTCGGACATGTCGATGCGCACCATCGCCTCTTCGGTGTCGAACAGGAACCCGGCCAGCGCCTTGGTCAGCTCGGTCTTGCCCACGCCGGTCGGGCCGAGGAACAGGAACGAACCGTTCGGGCGATTCGGGTCGGACAGGCCTGCCCGCGAGCGACGAATGGCATTGGCCACGGCATTGACCGCCTCGGACTGACCGACCACGCGGACGCCAATCGCCTCTTCCATGCGCAGCAGCTTGTCCTTCTCGCCCTCCAGCATCTTGGAGACCGGGATGCCGGTCCAGCGCGAGACGACCTCGGCGACCTCTTCGTCGGTCACCTTGGTGCGCAACAGTTTGGTCTCCTGGCTCTCCATTTCGTGGGCCATGGCCAGGGACTTTTCCAGGTCCGGGATCCGACCGTACTGCAGCTCCGACATGCGCGAAAGATCCCCGGCACGGCGGGCCGTTTCCAGCTCCATACGGGCACGCTCCAGTTCTTCCTTCAGTTGCGCGGCGCCGGAGACCGAGGCCTTCTCGGACTTCCACACCTCCTCCAGATCGGAGTACTCGCGTTCCAGGCGCTTGATCTCGTCCTCCAGCGTGTCGAGGCGCTTCTTCGAGGCATCGTCGGATTCCTTCTTCAGTGCCTCGCGCTCGATCTTCAGCTGGATCAGGCGGCGTTCCAGGCGATCCATGGATTCCGGCTTGGAGTCGATCTCCATCTTGATGCGGCTGGCTGCCTCGTCGATCAGGTCGATCGCCTTGTCCGGCAGCTGGCGGTCGGTGATGTAGCGCTGCGAGAGCTGCGCGGCGGCAACAATCGCCGGGTCGGTGATCTCGATCCCGTGATGAACCTCGTAGCGCTCCTTCAGCCCGCGCAGGATGGCGATGGTGTCCTCCTGCGTGGGCTCGTCGACCAGGACCTTCTGGAAGCGGCGCTCCAGTGCGGCGTCCTTTTCGATGTTCTGGCGGTATTCATCCAGCGTGGTCGCGCCGATGCAGTGCAGTTCGCCGCGTGCCAGCGCCGGCTTGAGCATGTTGCCCGCGTCCATCGCGCCCTCGGCTTTGCCGGCGCCCACCAGCGTATGGATCTCGTCGATGAACAGGATCACGCGACCTTCTTCCTGCGAGAGCTCCTTGAGCACGGACTTCAGCCGTTCCTCGAAGTCGCCGCGGTACTTGGCCCCGGCCAGCAGCGCGCCCAGGTCCAGCGCCAGCACGCGCTTGTCCTTGAGCCCCTCGGGCACCTCGCCATTGATAATGCGCTGCGCCAGGCCCTCGACGATCGCGGTCTTGCCGACCCCCGGCTCGCCGATCAGCACCGGGTTGTTCTTGGTGCGACGCTGCAGCACCTGGATCGAGCGGCGGATCTCCTCGTCACGCCCGATCACCGGATCCAGCTTGCCCTGCTCGGCGCGCTCGGTCAGGTCGGTGGTGTATTTCTCCAGCGCCTGGCGGCTCTCCTCGGCGTCCGGGTTGTCCACCTGGTTGCCACCGCGGATGTCGTGGATAGCCTTGTCCAGTGCGTCCTTGTTGGCGCCGGCATGGCGCAGCATCTCGCCCACGCCGCCCTTCTCGTCGACGGCGGCGAGCAGGAACAGCTCGCTGGAGATGTACTGGTCCTTGTTCTGCTGGGCCAGCTTGTCGCAGACGTTCAGCAGCCGGCCCAGGTCATTGGAGACATGGACCTCGCCGGCCGCGCCTTCGACCTTCGGCATGCGGTCCAGCGCCTCTCCAAGCGCCGAGCGCAGCTGGCGCACGTTCACGCCCGCGCGGTCGAGCACGTGGCGCACGGTGCCGCCATCCTGGTCCAGCAAGGCCAGCAGCAGGTGGGATGGTTCGATGAACTGGTGGTCGCGGCCAACGGCAAGTGACTGCGCATCGGCGATCGCGGACTGGAACTTGGTGGTCAGGCGATCCATTCGCATTGGGAAACCCCTCGGTCAAATCTGTATGAACTGACACGAACCATGGGGGCAATGCCCGGCGCTTCAAGGTTAGGGAAACACTGATCAATGTACACGCTCGCGCTCGAGTCGGTTTTGCGTGCGAACAATGCGCGGTGACTGCCGTGCAGTCATTCTGCACAAGGGAGCCGCAATGCCGTTCCCACGCCCGTTTTTGATCAACAACGGGCGGCCGAGCCCCTTCGGGGTTGGCACCCCAGGTTCCCCGATCCTGCGTTGCGGCCCTTGCCGGTAGAACCACTACCGGCTGCGCACCGCGCCTTGTCTCGGAAAACCTGGGGTGCCAACGCGAGCGCGTACATTAATCAGTGTTTCCCTAAACACCGAATTTAGAACAGGTGGCGCGCCGTCATTCCTCGTCCAGATGCCCGATCCAGGCCAGCGTGCCCATGCGTCCGGTCTCGCCGTCCCGGCGGTAGGAGTAGAACCGCCCGGCCTCCGAATAGGTGCAGCGCCCGCCGCCCGCCACATGTACGACATCGACCCGCTCCAGCCGGTGCCGGGCCAACGCGTAGATGTCCGCGTGGAAATGCCCTTTGGGGCCGGGACGGAAGGCGGGCGCGGCCTCGACATCGTGATCGAGGAAGGTATCGCGCACCTCCGGCCCGACCTCGAAGGCCTCCGGCCCGATCGCCGCCCCCATCCAGGCGCGGATCTCCGCCTCGGGGCGCGTGATGCGCAAGGCCTCGACGGCCGCCTCGAGCACCCCGTCGGCCAGCCCGCGCCAGCCGGCATGGGCCACGGCCACCGCCTCGCCATCGTCGGTCGCCAGTACGACGGGCAGGCAGTCCGCCGTCTGCACGGCACAGACCACACCAGGGACGTCGGTGAATACCGCATCGGCCTCGAGCACCTCGTCCTGCTCCCACGCCTCCAGCAGGTCCTCGGCCCGGATGACGCGCGTGCCGTGGACCTGCCGCGGCCAGGCGACGGGCTCCGCGATCCCCAGGCTGTGTTCCAGGCGGTAGCGGTTCTCGGCGACATGTTCGGGGTTATCGCCGGTATGCAGGGCGAGGTTCAGCGAGTACCAGGGGCCCGTGCTCACGCCCCCCTCCCGCGTGCTCTGTACCGCCCAGACACCCGACGGGAGGTCGCCGAAGTCCGGCGCCAACATGGGGATCAGTTCAGCGGTCATTCTGGGCCTCCCGGTCGGTACGCAGGGCGACGAGCAGCGCCTCGAAATCCTCGGGCACGGGGACCTCGAAGGCGAGCACTTCGCCACTGTCAGGATGCTCGAATTCCAGCCGCGCCGCATGCAGGGCCTGGCGGCGAAAGGCCGCGAGCGCCCCCTTCGCCGCCTCGCCCATGCCGCGCACCGGACGCGGTCGCCCCCCATAGGCGGGATCACCCACGATCGGGTGGCGGATATGCGCCATGTGCACGCGGATCTGGTGGGTACGCCCGGTCTCCAAACGCACGTTCAGCAGGGTATGAGCCGGGAAGCGCTCCGCCACCCGGTAGTGGGTCACCGCCGGCTTGCCGCCGCCCGTGACCGCCTGACGCTTGCGATCCACCGGATGGCGGCCGATCGGCTCTTCGATGGTGGCACCGCTGATCACGCGGCCCTGCACCAGTGCCCGGTACTCGCGGTGCACCGTACGTTCCTGCAACTGGCGCACCAGCGCGGTCTGCGCCTGTGGCGTACGCGCAACCACCATCAGCCCGGTAGTGTCCTTGTCCAGCCGGTGCACCACCCCGGCGCGCGGCAGCTGCGAGAGGTTCGGGTCACGGTGCAACAGGGCATTCACCAGGGTGCCGGCCCGATGCCCCGCCGCCGGGTGCACGACCAGCCCGGCCGGCTTGTTGATCACCAGTACGGCGGGGTCCTCATGGACGACATCCAGCGCAATGGGCTCGGGTTCCGCCTCCAGGACCGGGGCCCCCGGGGGCTCCAGCACGACATGCTCGCCGCCCTGCACCGGCGTGCGCGGTTTTGGCTGGCCACCGTTCACGGTCAGGGCCCCTTCCTTCAGCCACTGGGTCAGCTGGCTGCGCGAATACTCCGGGAACAGCCGCGCCAGCGCGGCATCCAGCCGCTGGCCGGCCTCTTCCTCGGGGAGTTCCGCAGATCGCGGTTCGTTCATTGGCGATACTCGTCTCGATTTTCCCGCACCCGCGGACGGCCAGGCACGGCATGATGTTGTAGAATCCGCGAACACCGCTTCATCTGCGAGGCCCCATCGTGATTTCTGCCCCGAACCTGCTGCGCCTGACCGCCGTCCTGCTCCTGGCACTTTTGATTGCCGGTTGCGCCGGGCGCGAGGACCCGACACTGGGCTGGTCCGCCAGTCAGCTCTACGGCGAGGCGAAGAACGCCCTGAACGAAGGGAACTACGATCAGGCCGTTGAATACTACGAAAAGCTCGAGGCGCGCTACCCGTTCGGCCGCTATGCCCAGCAGGCGCAGATCGAGATCCCGTACGCCTACTACAAGGCGCGCGAACCGGAAGCCGCCATCGCCGCGGTGGACCGCTTCATCCAGCTCAATCCGCGCCACCCGAACCTGGATTATGCGTACTACCTGCGCGGGCTGATCAACTTCAACCGCCATCAGGGCTTTCTTACCAATCTGTTCCCGCGTGACCCGGCGGAGATGGATCCGGAGCCCTTCGAGCAGTCCTTCCAGGATTTCGACCGCCTGATCCGCGAGTTCCCGGACAGCCGCTACGCGCAGGACTCCTACCTGCGGATGGTCTACATCCGCAACGCACTGGCCGCCTACGAACTGCGCGTGGCCGAGTTCTACATGGAGCGCACCGCCTGGGTCGCGGGCGCCGAACGCGCGCGTCACCTGCTGGCCACCTACCCCGGTGCCGAGGTCCAGCCGCAGGC
The DNA here is from genome assembly GCF_000381245.1 of Thioalkalivibrio sp. ALD1. Lineage (NCBI taxonomy): Bacteria > Pseudomonadati > Pseudomonadota > Gammaproteobacteria > Chromatiales > Ectothiorhodospiraceae > Thioalkalivibrio > Thioalkalivibrio sp. ALD1. The sequence continues at coordinate 173,900 of NZ_KB906243.1, forward strand.
CCTGGGCGTACTGTGGCGCGCCTATAGCGAGCTGGGACTCGACGACTACGCCGACGCGACAATGATGGTCCTGGAGCTGAACTACCCGGACGCGGCCGCAGCCGTGCGGGCCGGCGAACCCATCGAAATACGCGAGCCGCGCGGAGGCCTGTGGCGCGTGTTCGACCGCCTGCCCTTCTTCACGAACTGACCGGGGAGCATCCGTACTCCCCGGCACGCGACCAGACCGTCATTGCGGGGCGGCAAACGGTTTCCTGAACCCGCAGCGGCCGGGGCCGGCGCGCGGTTCAACCCGGCCGATTGCTGCGTCCCTGCGCTCCTCGCAATGACGGGGCAAGGCCCGAGGTTTACAGCGCCTCGCTGCCCTCTTCACCGGTACGGATACGCACCACGCGGGTCATGTCGGAGACAAAGATCTTGCCGTCCCCGATCTTGCCGGTGCGCGAGGCCTTCACGATCGCGTCGATGCAAGGGTCCACTCGGTCGTCATCCACGACCAACTCCAGCTTCACCTTGGGCAGAAAGTCGACCACGTATTCCGCACCCCGGTAGAGCTCGGTGTGGCCCTTCTGCCGACCAAAGCCCTGGACCTCGGTCGCGGTCATGCCGGCAATACCCATCTCCGTCAGGGCCTCGCGGACATCCTCCAGCTTGAACGGCTTGATGATCGCCTCGATCTTCTTCATGCGAATCCCTTTGGTTGTGCCCGCCGCGCGGGCGCTCGTCTTGTGCCCGAAAGTGTACCAAACCGCCACCGCGGAGCCGTCATGGCAGGCTGATTCATCTTCCCGTCATAGCGCGCAGGCGATACCGACGGCGATCAACCCGGGCGGTAACCGGAGGTGATCGGATAACGACGGTCGCGCCCGAAGGCCCGTCGGCTGACGCGCACGCCAGGCGGGGCCTGGCGGCGCTTGTACTCGGCCAGAAACACCAGCCGCGCGATACGCTCCACGATGGCCCGGTCAAACCCATCGGCCACGATTTCCTCCACCGAGCGCTCCTGTTCGACGAACGCCTCCAGCACCGCATCCAGCACCTCGTAGGGGGGCAGCGAGTCGGCATCCTTCTGGTCGGGCGCCAGTTCGGCGCTGGGCGGGCGCTCGATCACGCGCTCGGGGATCGCCGCGCTGCGCGTGTTGCGCCAGCGCGCCAGGCGGTAAACCCACTGCTTCGAGACGTCTTTGAGCGGTGCGAAACCACCGTTCATGTCGCCGTACAGCGTGGAGTAGCCCACGGACATCTCGGACTTGTTACCGGTCGCCAACAGCAGCCTGCCACTGCGGTTCGACAGCGCCATCAGCAGCACCCCGCGGGCACGCGACTGCAGGTTCTCCTCGGTCACATCCCCCGCGTGGGCGGGCATGTCGACGAACGCCGATGACAGCCCGCCGAGGAAGTCCTGCACCATCGGTTCGATCGCGATCTCGTGGTACTCAATACCCAGCAACCGGGCCTGTGCCTCGGCGTCCTCGATACTCATCGACGCGGTATAGCGATACGGCATCATCACCGCGGTCACCGCGGCCGGACCCAGCGCATCCACCGCCAACGCGGCCGTCAGTCCCGAGTCGATGCCGCCGGACAGGCCCAGCAACACGCCGGGAAATCCGTTCTTGGAGACGTAATCACGGATGCCGATCATCAGGGCCTGGTAGAGGTCGCGGGCATCCGCCTCGTCCGGCTCCGGGCCGGGGTCAGTCAGCGTCGGGCGAATGCCGCAGGCGGACAAGTGCATGGTCTCGGGCCGCGGCTGCAGCTCGATCCCCGACGGTCCGCGCCGGGCCTGCACCAGGGCATACCCGGTCGCCCAGGCCGGCAGCACCGCGCGCGCCCCGTGCGCAGCGTCGTGCACGAAGGAACGGCCATCGAACACCAGCTCGTCCTGCCCGCCCACCTGGTTCACGTAGACCACCGGGCAGCCGGTCTCGGCGACCCGCGCGCCCACCACCTGCAGGCGCTCCTCGGCCTTGCCGCGATGATAGGGCGAGGCATTCAGGTTCAGAATGAGTTCGGCGCCGGCCGCCTGCGCGGCGGCCGCTGGCGCCGGTTGCCAGATGTCCTCGCAGACGGTGAGGCCGATCCGCCAGCCCGCAAGTTCGACCACGCAGGCCTGATCGCCCGCAACGAAATATCGCTGTTCGTCGAATACCGAATAGTTGGGCAATACCTGCTTGGCATAGCGCGCGATCTCGTGGCCGTCGCGCAGCCACAGCGCGGCGTTCACCAGACCCTGCTCGGTGGTAACCGGCGCGCCGAGGATCACGTCGATGCCCGCTACCGACCGCGTGATCGCGGCCAGGGACTGCTCCACCGCACGCAGGAAGGCCGGGCGCAGCAGCAGGTCCTCCGGGGGGTAGCCGGTCAGGGCGAGTTCGGGGAAGACCACTGCGCGCGCACCGGCGGCGCGGGCCTGTTCGATCGCGTCCTCGATCAGGTGGCGGTTCGTATCCAGCCCGCCCACGATCGGGTTGATCTGGGCCAGGGCCAGCGGCAGGTTATCGGCAGACGCCATCGCGGCGTGTCAGGCGCGATCGAGCGCGGACTGCATGGCCTGGCCGAGCTCGGCCGGGCTCTCGGCCACACTCGCCCCGGCCGCGCGCAGGGCCGCCATCTTCTGTTCGGCCGTGCCCTGGCCGCCGGCGATGATCGCCCCGGCATGGCCCATGCGACGTCCGGGCGGCGCGGTAGCGCCCGCGATATAGGCCGCCACCGGCTTGTCGAATTCATGCTCGATATAGCGCGCGGCGCGTTCCTCGGCATCGCCGCCGATCTCGCCGACCAGCAGCACGCCGTCGGTCTCCGGGTCGTCGCGGAACAGCCGCAGGCAGTCGACGAAGTCGAGCCCCTGGATCGGGTCGCCGCCGATGCCGATGCAGGTGCTCTGGCCCAGCCCCCGGTCCGAGGTCTGCTTGACCGCCTCGTAAGTCAGGGTGCCGGAGCGCGAGATGATGCCGATGCGCCCTCGCTGGTGGATATAGCCGGGCATGATGCCGACCTTGCAGGCATCCGGGGTGATGATGCCGGGGCAGTTCGGGCCGATCAGGCGGGTCGGGCTGCCGGCCAGCACTTGCTTCACGCGGATCATGTCCTGCACCGGGATGCCTTCGGTGATGCACACGGCCAGCTCGATGCCGGCATCCGCCGCCTCGCAGATCGCATCGGCCGCGAACGGGGCCGGGACATAGATCATGCTGACGGTCGCGCCGGTCTGCGCCACCGCATCGACGACGGTATCGAACACCGGACGGTCGAGATGCGTCTGTCCGCCCTTGCCGGGCGTCACACCCCCGACCAGACGGGTGCCGTAGGCGATCGCCTGCTCGGAGTGGAAGCTGCCCTGCTTGCCGGTAAAGCCCTGGCAGATCACCTTCGTATCGCGGTCGACGAGGATACTCATGCCACGGCCTCCACCACCGTGCGCGCCGCGCGGTCGAGGTCCGCGGCCGGGATCACGTCCAGACCGGAGCTGGCCAGCGCCTCGCGGCCCTGCTCCGCGTTGGTGCCTTCCAGCCGCACCACCACCGGAATCTGGACCTGCACCTCGCGGATCGCGGCGATGATGCCCTCGGCGATCAGGTCGCAGCGCACGATGCCGCCGAAGATGTTCACCAGAACCGCCTTGACCGAGGTATCCGACAGGATCAGCTTGAACGCGGCCGTGACCCGCTCCACCGTCGTGCCGCCGCCGACATCCAGGAAGTTGGCCGGCTCGCCGCCGTGGTGCTTGATCAGGTCCATCGTGGCCATCGCCAGGCCCGCGCCGTTCACCATACAGCCGATGGAGCCGTCCAGACGGATGTAGTTGAGGTCGTGCTCGTGCGCCTCTTCCTCGGCCGGGTCGCGCTGGCGCGCGTCACGTTCGGCCATCAGCGCCTTCTGGCGGTAGGCGGCAGAGTCGTCCACGGTCAGCTTGGCGTCGATGGCCAGCAACTGGTCGTCAGCGGTCAGCACCAGCGGGTTGATCTCCAACAGCTGCGCATCCACCTGCTGGAACAGGGCATGGGCGTTGTTCACCAGCTGGGCCATCGCCTTCGCCGGCTCGCCCGAGAGCCCAAGGGCAAAGGCCACGCGCCGACCGTGAAACGGCATCACGCCCGTGGCCGGGTGGATCGGCAGGGTGACCACGGCCTCGGGCCGTTCGGCGGCCAAAGTCTCGATATCCATACCCCCCTCGGCGGAGACCACCAGCGCCAGGCGCTCGCGGGTCCGATCCACCAGCAGTGCAAAGTAGAACTCGCGGGCGATGTCCGCGGCCGGCTCCAGCAGGAGCTGATCCACCGGCAGGCCTTCGGGGCCGCTCTGCCCGGTGACCAGGCGCGAACCCAGCAGCTTTTCCACCGCCTCGCGTGCAGTATCGGGGGAATCCGCCATCACCACACCGCCGACCTTGCCGCGCCCACCGGAATGCACCTGAGCCTTAACCAGCACACGCTCGGCGCCCAGCGCCTGCCAGGCAACGGGGAATTCATCCGTGTGGGTGATCACCTGTCCGTCGGGAACGGGGATGCCGGCGTCGCGAAAGCGCGCCTTGGCCTGAAATTCGTGGAGATTCATGGGTGTGGAGGATAGCGGCGAGGCCGTTGCCCGACAACTGTGGGGCCCGACAACTGCAGGGGCGAATGCGAGGGCGTGTGCTTATGGCAGCGCTGAATAGAGCCATCCTGGCTTTCTCAGGGCACGCTGCGCTGCAACGTTCTTGATGCCCTTGCACGGGCAAAGGGGTTTGCAGCTTGCGCCGGGATCAACCACCTACGGTGGCCAATCCCGGCGGGACACCCCTGTGCCACACGAACGCAGATCAATCAGCGTTTCCTCAGGCGGCCTGCACCGGGATGCCGTGACCAGTACGCACGATCGCGTTGCGGTCGTCGAGATACACGAGATTCGGGGTAAATTCGCGGGCCTCGGCGGCCTCCATCTGCGCATAGGCGCAGATGATCACGCGATGGCCCACTGCCGCTTTGTGCGCAGCCGCGCCATTGACCGAGACGATGCCGGAGCCCGGCTCGCCCTCGATCGCGTAGGTGGTAAAGCGCTCGCCGTTGTCCACGTTGTAGATCTGGATCTGCTCGAACGGCAGGATACCGGCGGCATCCAGCAGCCGCGTATCGATGGCGCACGAGCCCTCGTACTCCAGCTCACAATGAGTGACCTGGGCCTTGTGCAGCTTGCCCTTGAGCATGGTGACGTGCATCGGCGAATTTCCCGGCGATAACCTCTGGGGGCGGAAAATTATCCGCAATTGAGCCGGGCGCGGCAAATGCCCCGCTCCGGCGAAGGCGCGGATCAGCCCGCCGGACGGGTGCGCACGCTGTCGATCAGGCGGACTTCCGCCAGCCACGCGGCGGCCAGCACGACCAGATCCTGGTTGGCCAGCGGCACGCCGTTCTCCGGCTCGGCCAGGTCCTCCGCACGCCGAATGGACAGGTACTCGGGATCGAACCCGACCTCGCGCAGCCGGTCGCAGGCACGCCCCTCGACTTCGGGTATGCGTTCGGCATCGAATACCGTCGCCCCGCGGCAAACCGTGGCCACCTCGTCCAGCACGCGCTTGAGCTCCGGCGCAATCGCGCGCGCCTCCTCGGGCAGCTGGTCATTGCGCGAGCTGCAGGCCAGGCCGTCCTTCTCGCGTACCGTCGGGATCGCCTCGACGCGCACCGGGATATCCAGCCCCTGCACCATGCGCTCGACCAGTTTGAACTGCTGGTAGTCCTTCTCGCCGAACAACGCGAGATCGGGCCGCACCAGATTGAAGAGCTTGGTCACTACCGTGGCCACACCATCGAAATGCCCGGGACGAAAGGCTCCTTCCAGTATCTCCGACAACTGCGGCACGACCACCCGTACAGGAGGCATGCCGTCGTTCGGGTACATGTCCTCTTCCGATGGACAAAACACCGCGTCCACACCGGCCTCGGTCAGCAGACGCGAATCTTCCTCCAGGGTGCGCGGATAGCGCTCCAGGTCCTCGGCACGGTCGAACTGCATCGGATTGACGAAGATCGACACCACCACGCGCTGCGCACGGGCCCGCGCATGCCGGATCAGCGTCATGTGCCCCTCATGAAGGTGGCCCATGGTGGGGACCAGGGCAATGGTTCCGCGGCCCTTGCGGGCCCACTCTCGATGCATGGCCACCAGCTGGGGCCGGTCACGCAGGATTCTCATGGGCCGGATATCCCTCGGGCCGGGGTCCTCATGGACAGTTTAACGATAGGTATGCACACCGGATTCGGGGAACGCGCGCGAGCGCACCGCTTCGCAATAAGCGCGCACGGCGCCCTCCAGCGAGCCGCCCTCGGCCAGGAAGTCGCGGGCGAAGCGCGGCGGCTCGGGGGTCAGGCCAATCACATCCTGGATCACCAGCACCTGACCATCGCACTGCGGACTCGCCCCGATTCCGATGACCGGTATATCCGTCGCGCGCACGATCGCATCCGCCAGCTCCTCCGGGACGCTTTCCAGCAGCAACCCCTGGGCCCCGGCCGCCTCCAGTCGCGCCGCCAGAGATTCCATCTCGGCAGCCGCGTGCGGGTCGCGGCCCTGCACACGGAAGCCTCCCATGCGATGCACGGCTTGTGGTGTCAGCCCCAGATGTGCGCATACAGGAATACCAGCGGCCACCAGCCGCTCGACGATCGGCAGCTCGGCCAGGCCACACTCGACCTTGACCATGTGCGCGCCGGCACGCAGCAGGGCCCCGGACTGCTGCAGCGCGGTCGGGGCATCGGCGTCTCCAAGAAACGGCAGATCCGCCATGATCATTGCGTTATGGGCCACCCGCGCGACACTGGCGACGTGATAGCACATGTCGTCGATCGTCACCGGCAGTGTGGTCGGATGCCCCTGCACCACCATGCCCAGGGAATCCCCGACCAGGATGACGTCCACGCCACAGCGATCCAGCAGCGCGGCAAAGGATGCGTCATACGCCGTCAGACAGGTAATCGGTTCGCCGGCCTGCTTGCGCCTGGCCAGCGTGTTGACCGTGATCGGCCGCATCAGTCTGCCTCCCGGGCGGGGTCGATCTGCCACACGTCAGAGCGTAATTGGCAGCGGATTGAAATAGTGTCGGCCACCCTGGATCGGCTCCAGGAATTGCACCAGCTGTTCAAAATCGGCCGGGTTGTTCACCCAGTCGATCTCGGTGGCGTTCACAATCACCAGCGCCGCCCCTTCGAAATGATAGAAGAATTCCGCATAAGCCGCGTTCAGGCGCTCCAGGTAATGCGCCTCGATGTGACGTTCGTACGGTCGCGCTCGCTGGCGAATGCGATCCATCAGGACCTCCACGGGCGCCTGCAGGTAGATCACCAGATCCGGCCGCGGCAGTCCTTCGCGAAGATGCCGGAACATCTCGCGATAGATCTCCAGCTCGTCGGGGTGCAGGTTGAGCTCGGCAAACAGAGGATCCTTGTCCATCACATAGTCGGCCACGTGGCGCTGCTCGAACAGACCCTTCTGACTGACCGGCGTCAGCTGCCGGACACGCTGAACCAGAAAATGCAGCTGCGTGGCCAGGGCATGCTTGTCCGGCTCCTGGTAGAAGCGCTCGAGGAACGGGTTCTCGTCCGGCGCCTCGAAGATCCCCTCGGCGCGCAAATGCTCCGACAGCAGACGCGCAAGGCTCGACTTGCCCACCCCGATCGGCCCTTCCACGGCAACAAAGTCAAAATCGGTCAGACTCACCATTGCCCCCCGGCACGGGCAATGTCCGGGTCTTCCAGCGCGACAAGCGAAGCGCCATCGAAGCGGCTGGCGAGCCGATCTACCGAGCCCTCGCCCGGAATCTTCAGGTCCGGAGCCAACTCGGCCAGCGGCAGGACCACGAAATCGCGCTCGGTCAGGCCCGGATGGGGTACATGCAGACCAGGCAGATCCAGCACCTGATCGCCGAACAGCAGGATGTCCAGATCGAGCAGGCGCGGGCCCCAGCGTGTGCCATCGCGCTCGCGGCCACAGTCGGCCTCGATCGCCTGCAACGCATGCAGCAGATCCAGGGGTTCGAGCCGGGTGTGCAGCCGGGCCACGGCATTCACGTAATCCGGCTGGTCCTGCGGACCCATCGGCGGATTGCGGTACAACCGCGACTGCCCCGTCAGCCGCGTTTGTGGCACATCACCGGCCAGGCGCCGGAAGGCCTCGCGCACCTGGGCCTCGGGGTCGCCAAGGTTGGCGCCGATGCCCACGAATACCTGCAAGCCGGCATCGGTCATGCCGCGTCACCCCCATCATTCGATCCGCCGGACTCGCCATCGCCCTTGCGTCGGCGCTTGCGACGACGACCACCACGGCGGGCACGCCCCTTAGCCTTGCCGCCGCCCCCGGCCATCTTTTTCTGTTCGCCCTCGTCCTTTTCCTGGAACTCGGTCCACCAACGGCACAGTTCCGGGTCGGCATCGCCCGCGCGGGCGCGCAGGCAGAGGAAATCGTAACCCGCACGGAAACGCGGATGCGTCAGCAGGCGCAGCGCGCGGCCGCCGCGCGCCCGTTCCAGTCGCGCCTGCAGCTCCCATATTTCGCGCACGATCAGGCTGAAGCGCTTGGGGATCGAGACCGTCTTGACCTGGCGATCCAGCACCTCGGCCATCGCCTGCTGCCAGGCCGGGATCTCCTGCTCGTCTTCCTCGATGCGCCGGGCCGCCGCCACCTGCACCGGGGCCCACAGGATAGCGGCATAGAGAAACGCCGGGTTGACCCCGAGCTCCTCGTTGATGCGCTTGTCAGTATTGAGCAGCGACTCGACCAGGAACTGCCGCCGCTCTGCACCCCGATCCGGGTCGGCAAAGCACTCGGCCGCCTCCGGGAACATCGGCGCGAACAAACCGAAGCGCTCCAGCTCGTCCAGACAGGTGACCGCCGCACCGCTGTGGAACAGCTTGATCACCTCGTCGAAAAGCCGCGCCGGCGCCACCGTCTGCATCAGGCTCGCGAGTTCATGGATCCCGGCCTCGACCTCGGGCGCGATGCGCAGCCCCAGCTTCGCGGAGAAGCGCACGGCGCGCAGCATGCGCACCGGGTCCTCGCGCAGCCGCGTCTCGACATCATCTCCGATCAGTCGCAGTACGCCCTCGCGCAGGTCTTCAACCCCGCCGGTGTAATCGAGCACCGAGAAATCGTCGATGTCGTAGTACAGCGCGTTCACGCTGAAGTCCCGCCGTACCGCATCCTGCTCGATCGTGCCGTAGCGGTTATCGCGCAGGATGCGGCCCTCGTCGCTCAGCGCCACCTGCCCGTCGCTGTCGTCGTCCTCGTCGTGCGGCGCACGGAAGGTGGCGACCTCAATCACCTCGCGGCCGAACAGGACATGGGCGAGGCGAAAACGGCGCCCGATCAGGCGGCAGTTGCGGAACAGCCCGCGTACCTGATCCGGCGTGGCATCGGTGGCCACATCGAAGTCCTTGGGCTCGCGCCCCAACAGCAGGTCACGCACACCCCCGCCCACCAGACAGGCGCGATAGCCCGCATCGCGCAGGCGATAGAGCACCTTCAGGGCGTTGTCGTCGATCGCGGCGCGCGAAATGCCGTGCTCCTCGCGTGAGTACACGCGCGGTTCGGGGATCGCGGCAGACGGGGTTGCAGGATCGGCCTGGGTCACTCGGTTCGGGTTCCGTGAACGAAAGCGCAGTATGGTAACAGCAAGCCGGTTCGGTATAGGACCAGACGGGCGGATATCATCTCCCTGCCCTCGGCGACTGCAGGCGTAGCGGCGCGGTCTCTCCGGTCAGGCGATAGCGCAGATAGTCATCAAGGATGCGCCGGTGGTCAAAGGCCAGGGGCTGGCCCTGATCGTCGGGATCCAGCCAGGCACAGTCCGCGGCGTCATCGGCCGCACGGGCCTCGCCCGCGCCGCGCGCCACGAATACGGCGCTGACGGTGTGCCCGCGCGGATCCCGCGCGGGGTCGGAATAGACGCCCAGCAAGGCCTCCAGCGTGACCTCCAGACCGGTTTCCTCCAGGGCCTCGCGCACAGCGGCCCGCTCGACCGACTCGCCGACATCCACGAAGCCTCCGGGGAGGGCCCAGCCATGGGGCGGGTTGCGGCGCTCGATCACCAGCACGCAGCCAGGATGGGCCGGGTGATGGATCACCACATCCGCGGCCAGCAAGGGAGTTTGCGGTGGGCCACTCATTCGTCCTGACCGTCCTGGCGGATGAAACGCCGGATCTGGCGGCGCTGGCGCTTGTCCGGGCGGCGACTGGGGGCGCTGTCGGCCACCGCCCGTTCCGCGCGCCGGCGTTCGGACTCGGCCTCGCGCCGGGCCTCGCTCTCGGGTGTCTCGGCATACAGCTCGCGCGCCTCGGTCGCGGGCCGACGCTGGTCATTCAGCGCCCGCACGTCGATCTCCCAGGTCTGCTGGCCACGATGAATCGTCAGGCGATCGCCCGGGTGCACCCGGCGCGCCGGCTTGCAGCGCTCGCCGTTCACATGGACCTTGCCACCACTGACGGCCTCGGTCGCCATCGCGCGGGTCTTGAAAAAGCGCGCGGCCCAAAGCCACTTGTCGATGCGCAGCCCGTCGGCGGGCGCTGCGCGTGCCTCAGCCCCGGCCAAGGAACCCTCGCACTGGAGACACTGGACTTTCCCGCCGGGTCACAGGCATGGACAATGCGCGGCTTTCCACCATCAGAGGATGGGGCCCCGCATGGGGCTTCGATACGTCATGAAACTCCCGCATCTGCACCTGATCAGCTTTGACCTTTGTCCTTTCGTTCAGCGTAGCGTGATCACGCTGAAATACAAGCAGGCCCCGTTCGAAGTGACCTATATCGATCTCGCGGATCCACCGGACTGGTTTCGCGAGCAGTCCCCGCTCGGCAAGGTGCCGATCCTGAAGGTGGATCACGACACCGTGCTGTTCGAGTCGGCGGTGATCAACGAATACGTCGATGCCATCACCCAGCCCCCGCTAATGCCGGACACACCGCTGCACCAGGCCCGCACGCGCGCCTGGATCGAATATCTGGGGGAGCAAACCATGACCCAGTATCGCTGGATGACGGCGGCGGACGAAGGCGCCTTCGAGATGGAACGCCATGCAGCGTCGCGCGGACTGGAGCGGCTGGAGCGGGAACTGGCGGCCGATCCACTACTCGCAGGGCACGAGTTCACCCTGATCGACGCCACTCTCGCGCCGATCCTGCTGCGCTACAGCCTGATCGATGACATCGACAATCCCTGGGAACCCGGGGCATTTCCGCGCCTGGCCCAACGCTGGGATACGCTGCGCAACATAGAAGCGGTGTCCACGTCGGCCCCCTCCGACTTCGCGGCGCGTCTGGCGGCCTACCTGCGCGCACGGGAAGGCTTTGCACCCTCGCATATTGCCTCGCGACTGACCGTTCCAGCCTGATATCAAGACCGAAGCTGCTGATTAGAACAACTCGGCCCACTCCGTCAGGGCGAACCAGATCACGTACCCCCCATAGAGGATCAGGAACACGATGCTGAGGATGGTGATCGGGCGAAAGCCCTTCACCCGCACCTCATAGGAGACGTCCTCCCCGCGTGCCCGCCGGCGCCGTACCTCCAGCCAGCGCGATACCCGCCACCATATGAACAGCAGGATCAGGACAACGGTCAGGAACTTCAGCATCGTGGTTCGTTTCCTCGCACTCGACCCGGGTCAACTCTGAACGCGACACTACCCGAGAATGCGACCCGCCGCATCGAACGCCCGCCAGAACCGCGCCTGCCTACCCGCGCCGCTTGGTATGCCGCGTGGCTGGGGCATTCCACGGATCCTCCGGCCAGGGGTGTTTCGGATAGCGCCCCTTCAGCTCGCGACGCACCTCCGGGTAGCCATTCTCCCAGAAGCTGGCGAGATCCTGGGTGACCTGCACCGGGCGCCGCGCCGGCGACAGCAGGTGCAGCACCAGTGCCACGCGGCCACCCGCTACCCGGGGTGTCTCGCCCTGGCCGAACAGCTCCTGCAGCTTGACCGCCAGCACCGGCGGGTCCTGCGTGTAATCAATTCGGTGGGCCGATCCGGAGGGCACCTTGATCCGCGCCGGAGCCTCCCGCTCCAGTTGCTGCTGGTGATCCCAATCCAGCCGCGCGCGCAGGATCGCCGCCAGATCCAGCCGCTCCAGATCCCGGCGCCGTGTAATCCCGGCCAGATACGGCCCCAGCCAGTCCTCGAGGGTCATCAGCAGCGCGTCGTCGCGCAGATCCGGAAAGCCGGCCCCTGACATGGTTTCGTGCAACAGCTGGATGCGCGCACGCAACTGGGTCGCGGCGTCATCCCAGGGCAGCAATGCAAGGCCCTCGCGGCGCAGCCGCTCGCACCAACGCGGGATGGTGGCGGCGGGGTCGTCCAGCGCGACCATCTGCCGCTCCACCACCAGCGTGCCGATCCGCCGAACCCGCGCGTTCTCCAGCCGTGCCCCGTCCTCCACCCAATCGCAGCGCGTCTCTCGGTGAAAGAGCTCCGGGGCCTCCTGCTCCAGTGCCGTCAGTTCCAGCGCCACCGCACAGCGGATGCGCGCCTCGCGGTCGGCGTCCGTGCAGTCCACCGCCACCAGGTAGTCGGCATGCGCCAGACGCTCGCGCTCCGGCAGCCACGCGCCACGACCATTCCCCATCACGAAGCGCCCGGCCGCCTCGCCACGGCGGCGCGCGATGCGCTCCGGCCAGGCCAGCGCCGCCAGCACGCCCAGCGCGGTGCCTTCATCCAGCACCGCATCAGTGCCAGCGGGGCGATCCCCGAATCGTGCCAGCGCCTGCTCCAGACGCCGCAACCCGGATTGCCAGACCCGGCCACCCGAGTGCCGAGCGCGCTCCAGGCGCGTGCCCAGCTCCAGCGGGGCCTCCGGCCCGGCCACGCCCGGTTCTTCCACCGCCACCGCCAGTTCGCAGGCCAGGCGCGCAAGCCCCCGCTCCCGGCCCCGCAACAGCATGTGCGCCAACCGCGGGTGGGTCGGCAGCCGCAGCAGGGCCCGCCCGTGCCCGGTCATCCGCCCATCGGCATCCACCGCACCCAGTTCGGCCAGTACCGCCTGCGCGGAGGCCAGCCCCTGAGCGGGCGGCGGCTCCAGCCAGTCGAGCTCGGCCACCGCCTCGCCCCAGCCGGCCAGTTCCAGGGTTAGCGGCAGCAAGTCCACCTGCTGCATCCCCGGGGTTGCGTAGTCCGGGCGCGCGACTTCGTCTGCCCGCGACCACAAGCGGATCGCCACCCCCGGTTCGGTGCGACCGGCGCGCCCGGCACGCTGCTCGGCGGCGGCCTTCGAGGCCGGCAGCGTCACCAGGCGCGAGAGCCCGGTCGCCGCATCGAAGCGCGGCTCGCGGGAGAGCCCTGCGTCGATTACCACGCGCACGCCCTCGATGGTCAGACTGGTCTCGGCGATGTCGGTCGCCAGCACCACCTTGCGCTCGCCCTCGGGCGCCGGGCGCACGGCCCGGGCCTGCTCCTGCGCCGGCAGCCGCCCGAACAGCGGCGAAATGCGCGCGGGGCCGGCGGGTGTGTCCACCCCTTCGCCCACCCCGTTGCACAGGCGCGCTGCCACCTCGCGGATCTCGCGCTCGCCGGGCAGAAAGACCAGAACCGAGCCCATCTCCGCCGCCAGCGCGTCCCGCACCGCCTGCGCCACGCCTTCAGCCAGCGGAGCATCCTTCGCCGTTGGGGCGTAACGGACCTCGACCGGGAACTGCCGCCCGCGCGCTCGCAACACCGGCACAGCATCCGCCCCCGGATCGGCCAGCAGCCTTGCCACGGCCTCGTCATCAAGGGTCGCCGACATCACCACGATGCGCATCTCCGGGCGCAGCAACCGGCGCACCTGCAGCGCAAAGGCCAGCGCCAGCTCCGCCTCCGGCCGGCGCAGGTGGAATTCGTCGAAGACCACGGTGCCAACCCCTTCCAGCAGCGGGTCGCCCTGGATGCGCCGCAGGAACAGGCCATCGGTCACCAGCTCCACCCGGGTGCGATCCGAGACCTTCTGCTCGTCGCGGACGCGATAGCCGACCGTCTGCCCGGGCGCTTCACCGAGCTGCCCGGCCATGTAGGTCGCCGCCATGCGCGCGGCCAGCCGGCGTGGCTGCAGCACGATCACACGATCCTCGGGGCTGGAGGCGGCCAGATGTAGCGGGACGCGGGTGGTCTTGCCGGCACCGGGTTCGGCCACCAGCACGGCGGCACCGCGCGTCTGCAGCGCGGCATCCAGGGGGGTTAGCAGATCGTCCAGCGCCCGGGCCTGCGGCGCCTCATTCAACTCTTTGGCCATCTACAGCGGTCAGTTCTCGACCACGCGCGTGCCGGCCTGCACCCGGTCCCCGGGGCGGGTGACCACACGCTCGCCCGCCTCCAGGCCGCCAAGGATCTGCGTGGCGAAGCCCGAGCGACGCCCCACCTCGACCCGGCGCGGCTCGGCACGGCCGTCCTCGACCACGAACACCGACCACTCGCCGCGGTCGCGGAACAGCGCGCTGGTCGGGACCTGCAGCACGTCGTCGCCTTCCCACAGCAGGAACTCGGCCTCCACCCGGTAGCCCACCGCCAGCCCGGCCATGCGAGCCTCCACCGCGTCGAGGTCGAGGATCACCGGCACGCGCTGCTCGTCCACGCCCAGCGCGGAGATCTTGGTAAAGCCGAACGGCTGCACCCGGCGTACGGTGCCCTCCAGTTCGGCATCGCGGCCCCAGTCGGTCAGGCGCACACGCATACCCGGCACCACGCGCACCGCGTCCATCGACAGCAGATCCACTTGCACCTCGAGGTCATTGAGATCGCCCACGACCAGCACCGCCTCGCCGGCCCCGATCGTGCCCTCGCAGCAGCGGTACCGCTCCAAGATCACGCCTGCGGCTGGCGAACGCACGGTGAGGGTGTCCGCCTCGGACTCCGGCATCTGGCCGCTGGCGATGTCCAGTACCGCGCGCGCGCTCTCCACCTCGCTGCGCGCGACCTCCACCGCGGATTCGCCGGCACGAACCGCCGAGCGCGCCCGATCGCGTGCGGTCTCCATACGCTCCACCTCGGTGGCGGAAACCGCACCCCGATCGAACAGCTCTTGATAACGGCGATATTCCGATTCCGCGAAGCGGGCCTCCGACTGCAGATTCTCCAGATTCGCCTCGGCGCTTCGCAGCCGCGACCGAGCAGCGGCGAGATTCTCGCGCGCCTGCTCACGCGAACGTGCATCCAGCGCCGGGGTCGGCAAAGGCTCCATGCGGAAGAGCGCGTCGCCGAGCTCGACGGCATCGCCCTCTTCGAGCCGGACGCGATGCAGGAAGCCGGCGATCGGCGCCGACACGGTGAAGGTGTCGCGCAGCCGCGTGCGGCCTTCTTCGCGCACGGTCTCCTCGAACGGGCCGGCTTCGACCGTGGTCAGCGATACCGGCACCGGCTGCGGGCGCAGCGCCCACACCAGCGCGGCCAACCCCGCCAGCACGATCAGCCCAACCGTGATTCGTTTTTTCATCGCCATAGGCTCAGTCTCGCAAATCGCGCCATCCGGCGCTCCCCCCTCATCGCCCGGCGTGCCGGGGCGCCGATATACAAGCTGCCACCCTCGGTTATCACCTGAACTGTGGTGGGCGACCAGCCGCTGTGAGGCTAAGCATGGTTCGGCATCCGGTGTTTATGGTGGCTTTGATCCGCCGCCTGCCAAGCGCTGTCTCGGCAGCGCACCCCGCCCGTTTTTGATCAACAACTGGCTTTCTTGCTTGCCCAAGAAAGTACCCGTCGAGGCGCACCCGGATTCCGCCCGGGGACCTTGCTCCAGGGCCCTCGGGCCGGCGGCGCTGAAACTCGCTTCGCTCAGACAGTCAGCGCCCCCGTTTTTATTTTGAATCGTCCGTCCCGAGGACCCTTCCGCAAGGGGCTTCATACGGGGGGAGAAGGTCAAGACAACGGCTGACCCAACGTTCATGCCAATGGATGGAGGCAAGGTGTTCCGACATCCTGGGCACGCGTGGCCTTTGGCCCTGGCGTGCCGCGCCCGCCAGCGGGCGCCAAGGGCCTTGTCTCTACCTAATCGTGTGGATGTCTGGCTCTTCGCCGGAATACCGCCTGTTTTGACCTACCCTCCCGATATGAGCCCCTTGTGGAGGACGTGACAGGCCGGGAGAAGGCGCTGACTGTCTGAGCGAAGCGAGTTTCAGCGCCGCCGGCCTGGCGCGTCCGGAGCAAGGTTCCCGGGCGAATCCCGGGCGTGTTTCTTGGTTACTTCTTTGCACGAGCAAAGAAGCCCGTTTTTGATTAACAACTGGCGGGGCGCGCTGCCGAAACAGCGCTTGGCAGGCGGCCAGCCGAAGCCACCAAAGGCTGCCGAGGCCTACTCCGCCGCCTTCAGGGCCTGTACGCGGTCGAGCTGCTGCAGGCGCCGCCAGGCGAGAAAGGCGGTCAGGCTGGCCGCGACCAGGATGCCGAGGGCGGCGAAGCCGTAGGCCTGCGGCGTAATCACCAGCGGCACGCGGAACAGGTCCATCGCAAAGGCCTGGTTCAGTAGCCATGCGAAGCCCGTGCCCGTCAGCCAGGCGACCGGGATCGCGGCGAGGGTGAGCACCGCGATCTCGCCGAGCAGGATCCAGCTGACCTGACCACGCGAGTAGCCGAGTACCTCCAGCGTGGCCAGGTCGCGAGCGCGCTCGGCATAGGTGATGCGGGCGTTGTTGTAGGTCACCGCAAAGGCGATAGAGACAGCGAGCGCGACGAACACCATTGCGAACACGATGATGGTCTCGCCGATGTATTCGCGGATGTTGCGCTCGGCCTCCGCGATCAGTCCGACACTGGCGACCCGCGGGCGGTCGGACAGGCTACGGAACAGTGCATCTTCTTGTGCGCGGTCGGTCAGCAACCAGGCGCCGGAGACCGCGGGCCCCTCGCCGATCATGCGGTTCAGGGCCGGGCGGTACATATAGGCGCCGACGCCGATGGGCTCTTCCACCACACCGGCCAGCGGCACCGTGACCGTGCGGCGGCGGCCCTCCAGGATCTCCACCTCCACCGGGTCGCCCACGCGCAGCCCGAGCTGTTCCGCCAAGTAGTCGGTCAGCAGGATGCCCTCGTCCGGCAGTCGGCCACGCCCGCCGCCCATCGGCAGTTGCCGCAGGCGCGGTTCGGCGTCCAGCCCCAGCAGGCGCACGCGCTCCTCGCGGTTCACGCCGACCAGCCGCACCGGCACCGCCCGGAAGGTCTCCACCGCCAGCACGCCCGGCTCGTGGCGCAGCTCGCCGGCCGCACGCGCCGGCACGGGATCGGTGAACTGCAGATCGATGTCCATCTGCAGCACCTGCCCGTACTGGGTGTCCAGCATCTGGGTCACCGCGTTCAGCTGGTAGGCGCCCATCAGCAGCAGCCCGCCGGACAGGCCAATACCGATCACCGACAGCACGGACTTGAGCCGGTGGCGCGCAAGGTTGCGCAGGATGATCCGGGTCGGCTGATCGAACGCGCCCCAGGCCGCCGAGCGCTCCAGCCAGCCGCGATGAAAACGTTCCGGGGCCGGCGGGCGCATAGCCTCGGCCGGTTGCATGCGCACCGCCTGCCAGACCGCACGGAAGGTGCCGAGCATGGCCGCGCCCATGGCCACGCCCACCGCCAGCACCATCACCCAGCCCTGCAGACGAAAGCTCATCTCCGGGAAGCGGAAGTACTCCGCGTAGATGCCGGCCAGGCCCTGCGCGGCCCAGGCCCCGAATGCGAGCCCCAGCGCGCAGCCCACCAGCACGATGCCGCCGGTCAACAGGGCATAGTGCCCGGCGATCGCGCCGTTGCCGTAGCCGAAGGCCTTGAGCACGGCGATCGGCTCGCGCTGGGAGCGGATGATGCGGCCGACGACGACGTTCAGCAGAAAGGCCGCGACGGCCAGGAAGATGGTCGGGAGGATCGCCGCCTGCGCCCGCAGCTGGGTCAGCTCCTCGGACAGAAAGCGATGCGAGAACTGGTCATCGCGGCCATAGGCCCCCATGCCGCCGTAGCGCGCGAGCTCCCGGTCCATTGCCTCGATCACGGGGGCCGGGTCCGCACCCGCCTCCAGGCTCACGGCCACCGAGTTGAATGCCCCCTCCATCCCGTAGGCGGCAGCCAGCGCGCGGCGGTTCATCCACAGGATGCCGTAGCGCTCGTAGTCCGGCAGCAGATCGGTGGGGCTGATCTGATAGACAAACTCCGGCGACAGCGCGATGCCGCTGATCTGCAGGTCGGTCAGGCGCCCGTCGATGATCGCGCGCAAAGAATCGCCGGCCCGCAGCTCGTGGGCCTCGGCAAAGGCCTCGCTGACGACCGCCTCGCGCTCGCGGCCGGCCTCCGGCAGCCGCCCCTCGCGCAGGTAGAGCCGGTTCAGCAGCGGCTCACCCCCGTCGGGTATGGAGAGCACGGTGCCACGGATCGGCTCGTCAAAATCGGCGACCTCCAGGCGCACCGGGGCCTGCACCCGGGTCTCGATCTGGTTGATCCCCGGCGTATCGCGAAAGCGCTCCACCGCGCTCTCCGGCGCGCGCGTGATCTCCGCGAATACATCGGCGAACTGGTATTCCGAGTAGAAACGGTCCTTGGTGATCGTGAGGGCATCGAGGCTGGTCACGGCGATCACCAGCGTCATTACGCCGCTGGCGATCACCAGCGCGATCGCCGCCGCCTGTCCCTTCAGGTGACCGAGATCACGCAGGATCTTGCGGTTCAGCGCACGCATGGTCGGCCGCCGTCGCTACCAGTGCAGTTCGGCCGGGGACTGGCGCGTGGCGTTCTCGTGGATCTCGCTCACGCGGCCGTCGCTAAGGTGGATCACCCGGTCGGCCATCTCGCCGATCACCGCGTTGTGGGTGATGATCGCCACCGTCGTGTCCAGACGCTCGTTGATGTGCTGCAGCACCTCCAACACACGGATGCCGGTCTTCGAATCCAACGCGCCCGTTGGCTCATCGCACAGCAGCACGGCCGGCTGCTTGGCGATCGCGCGGGCAATGGCCACCCGCTGCTGCTCGCCGCCGGAGAGCTGCGAGGGGAAGTGGTCCATGCGGTTCTCCAGCCCGACCAGCGCGAGCGCCTCTTCCGGTGGCATCGGGTCGCGCGAGATCTCGGTGACGATGGCCACGTTCTCGCGCGCGGTCAGGCTGGCGATCAGGTTGTAGAACTGGAACACGAAGCCGACATGGTCGCGGCGAAAGGCCGTCAGCGTGCGCTCGGAGGCCTGCGCCAGATCCTGGTCGCGGTAGCGCACCTCGCCCTCGGTCGCGGTGTCCAGCCCACCCATGATGTTCAGGAGCGTCGACTTGCCGGAACCCGAGGCCCCCAGCATCACCACCAGCTCGCCGGTGTAGAGCTCCAGATCCACCCCGCGCAGGGCGTGGATGGTCACCTCGCCCATGCGGTAAACCTTGGTCACCCCCGCCGCGCGAAACATCACCTCCCGCGTGGCCGCAGGAGCCGGGGATGCGCTCATGCGGGAGCGGCCACCACGTGCGTGGTCTGCGGCGCCGCGGCACCCGGCTCGGGCGCGCTTGGCAGGATGCCGCCCTCGCCGTCCAGGCTCATGGACCACAGGCTCAGCAGCAACAGCAGAATAATTAGTATTGGAATCAGTACGCGCGGATTCATCGGACAGGCCCTCGCTCGCGACAGTACCCCAATGCTGCCACAAAGCCCCCGGCACGGCGTCGGGCCAGGCACCGTCGGCCGGGATGACCAGCAACGACAGGCACGCCCGACGCGGCTCGCGATGCGCCCCCGATTTGTTGTTTTGCGCCCAAATATTTACCCTATGCGCACCGTCCGGCCTGCCGCAGACGCGCCGAGCATCCCGAAATCGCGCGCCGCAGAGCCGTTTTGGCACTACAAGCGGTGCCATGCCAACCCGTTTCAACAACGCAAGGAGTCAACATGTCCGCACTCATCTGTGGATCCATCGCGTACGACACCATCATGGTGTTCCCCGACCGCTTCAAGAACCACATCCTGCCGGACAAGGTGCACATGCTGAACGTGTCCTTCCTGGTCCCGGACATGCGTCGCGAGTTCGGCGGTTGCGCCGGCAACATCGCCTACAACATGAAGCTGCTGGGCGGCAACCCGACCATCATGGCCACCGTCGGCGGCGACTTCGCCCCCTATGCCGACTGGATGGACAAGCACGGCATCTCGCGCAAGCACATCAAGGAGCTGAACGACACCTATACCGGTCAGGCGTTCATCACCACCGACCAGGACGACAACCAGATCACCGCCTTCCACCCGGGCGCGATGGGCTTCTCGCACCAGCAGAAGGTCACCGAGGCCGACGGCATCAAGGTCGGCATCGTCTCCCCGGACGGCCGTGACGGCATGATCGAACACGCCCAGCAGTTTGCCGACGCCGGTATCCCGTTCATGTTTGACCCGGGCCAGGGCCTGCCGATGTTCGACGGAGACGACCTGAAGCGCTTCATGGAGAACGCCACCTACGCCGCGTTCAACGACTACGAAGCGCAGCTGACCGCCGACCGCACCGGCCTGAGCCTGGAGCAGATGGCCGAGATGGTCGACGCGATGATCGTCACCCGCGGTGGCGAGGGCTCCGACATCTACACCGGCGGCAAGAAGATCACCATTCCGTCGGTCGAGCCGGCCGCGATCAAGGACCCGACCGGCTGTGGCGACTCCTACCGCGCCGGCATCCTGTTCGGCCTGGAACAGGGCTATGACTGGGAAACCACCGGCCGCATCGCCTCGCTGATCGGCTCGATCAAGATCGCCCACTCCGGCACCCAGAACCACCACTTCACGCCGGAAGCGTTCGCCGACCAGTTCGAAAGGGCCTTCGGGTACCGCTACTGAGCCACCTGACGCCGCCCCGGGCACCCGCCCGGGAACGCAAAAGGCCCGGCCCGAGTTTCCTCGGTCCGGGCCTTTTTTGTTAGCGCTCTGCAGAGGTCTGCTTACGGGCGGAGCCCCTGCCCGCGTCTGACGCCTGACAGGAGCTTTGTCGGACGGCCGGCTCCCACTCCCTCAAGGCGTCAACCGCGTTGGTAAGTGCCCACCAGCCGGTTCATGCCGATCACATGGGGCTCGGCGCGCTCCAGGAACTGCCAGAGCGTGAGGCCGGCGGGGAGCTGCAGGTCGCGGTCCAGCGCCAGCAGCCAGAAGAAGTAATGGTGTTTGCCGTGGCCCTCGGGCGGCATCGGGCCGCCGTAGCCGGTGCCGCCAAAGTCGTTCTCGCCGACATCGCCCAGGCTGGCCGCCTCGGGCAGGCCGTCGGTATCCGGCGGCAGGTTGTACAGCACCCAGTGCACAAAGCCGTAGGTGCCGGACTTGATCAGCGGGGCATCCGGGTCATGGCAGATGACGGCCAGCGAGCGCGTCTCCTGCGGGAGGTTGCTCCACTTGAGCGCTGGCGAGGTGTCCTCGCCCTCGCCCGTATGGCGCTTCGGGATCGGCTGACCGGGGCCGAACGCGGAACTGGACAGCTGCATGTCGGACAGTGCAAAACCCATCGCCAATCTCCTGATCAATACGTACCCGCCACCCTAACGTGCACCCCGGGCCCACACCAACCGGTTGCAGCCGCCCGCCGTCACGCGGATCATCGAGGGCATGCTGAATGCCGTAAAACGCTGGCTGGGCCGAGAAGACCCCCTGAGCGGGGCCGCGCGGGCGATCGACCGCGGCCGCTCGGGGATCGAGACCGTGCTGGGCCTGCCTCACCGGCTCGCCGTGCCACTGTTGCGCCGCCACTTTGGCGAGGCGGTTCACCCCTCCGACGAGGACTTCCGCGAGACAGGCCAGAACGGGTACTGGTCCCTGCCCACTCCCGGTTCGGAGTTCGAAGTCCGCCTGTTCGGCGACGATACCGGGCGCGTCACCGTCGGTACGGTTCGCGGCACGAACGTCTATTCGGGGCTGGTGGTGGTCAGCGAATGGTCGCCGGAAAACCCGGTGGCTGTTTGGCAGGTCCGCCTGGAAGATTCGGCCACCGAGTCTGCGCGAACGCTGCACGACTTCCTGCTAGGCGACGCCTCCTCCTAGCGACCCGGCGATGGACGATCGCGAACAGTCGATTTCGCTGGTACTGGGCAGCGGCGGGGCTCGCGGCTTGGCGCAGATCGGGGTCATCCGCTGGCTGGAGGAGCACTCCGACTATCGCATCCGCTCCATCTCGGGCGCCTCCATGGGCGCGCTGATCGGCGGCATCTACGCAGCAGGCAAGCTGGATATCTACGAGGACTGGGTGAAAACGCTGCGCCGCCAGGATGTCTGGCGGCTGCTGGATTTCTCGTTTCGCGGTGCCGGGCTGATCCGGGGCGATCGCCTGATCGGCAAACTGCGTGACATGCTGGGCGACATCGACATCGAAGAGCTATCGATCTCCTTTACCGCAGTAGCCACCGATATCGAGCGCGAACGCGAGGTCTGGCTGAACACCGGCTCGCTGTTCAACGCCATTCGCGCCTCCATCGCCATCCCCACTGTGTTCACCCCCGTGCACCATCACGGGCGGCTGCTGGTGGATGGCGCCCTGCTGAACCCCGTACCCATCGCACCGACCCTGAACGACCACACCGACATAACCGTGGCCGTCAGCCTGAACGGGCGCATGGGCGACGAACTCACGCGCGTCACCCGCCCCAACGCCTTCGATGACGTCGACGCCGAAAAACTGGGGCGCAGCCGCCTGAATCAGCGACTGCAGGGCGTATTGCCGGACCGGGTCGGCGGCTGGCTCCAGGACTGGCCAGGCAAGCTGGGGCTGGGCTCCACGACCGCCGGCATGAGCCGCGCCCAGGAGGCCCGGGCGCTCAGCATGATCGACGTCGTCTCCCATTCCATCGAGGCCATGCAGGGCTCGATCGCACGCTTTCGCATTGCCGCCTACAACCCCGAGCACCTGATCGAGGTGCCCGTCAACGCCTGCGGCATCTTCGACTTCCACCGCGCCCGCGAGATGATCGAACTCGGCTACCACCTCGCCGAACGCAGCCTGGGCGACCAAAGGCCGTAAGCCCCACCCCCTTCCCCCTGTAGGAGGCCAGCCCCCTGGCCGATGGGGTTCTGCTGGCCCCGGATCGGCCAGAGGGCTGGCCTCCTACAAGGAAAGAGGGAACGGCCTTGCTCAGTGCTTGAAATGCACAAACAGTCGGCCGTGGTTCTTCGAGTCCTTCTCCACCCGGTGGTAGCGCTGCTTGATCTCCGGCTGCTGCAAAAAGCGCAGCACGCGCTTTTTCAGTTGTCCGCTACCCTTGCCGTGGATGATCTCTACCGTCTTGATACGCTTGTCGCAGGCCTCTTCGATCGCGCCATTCAGCGCCGCATCGATCTTGCGCCCGTTACGAAAGCACTCGTGCAGGTCGATGGAAAGCCGCGACATATCCGTCCTCTGTCCAGGGTCACCGCGATGCAGCCTGCCAGACTCGCCGCGCGTGCGCAGCCGCGTGTCGCCCTCACGCATGAACGCCCTATACTCGGAGCAACTCCGCTCCGGAAGACCCCATGACACGACTGTTCGAGAAGACCTATCCGCAACCCGGAACGCCCCCGGGCCACGGGGTACACGCTCACGAACATTCCCACACTTCCGACGCCAGCGTTTCCGCCTGGCACTACCACAACGAACAACTCAATCCCCTGGACCCTGAAACCGTGCTGCACGACGGTGCGCCGGCGGACGGGTTCGTCTGGCTGCACTTCCAGGGCACACCCGGTCCGGGCCAATTACACCGCCTGGGCGAGACGTTCGGGCTGCACCCGCTGGCGCTGGAGGACGTGCGCCATCGCGGCCAGCGCCCCAAGCTCGACTACTTCGGCGAGCACGCAGTGATCATCCTCAACCAGCCGCAGCTGGATGGCGATACCGTGCGACTGGACCAGCTCAACCTGTTTGTACACGCGAAGTTCGTGATCAGCGTACACAGCGGCGATACCGACCCGTTCGAGCCCATCCGCCAGCGCATGCGCGGCAGCAACCGCAACTTCAACCGCCTGGGTGCCCCGTACCTGGCCTATGCCCTGATGGATGTCGTCGTGGATCAGGCCTTCCCGCTGATGGAGCAACTCGGCGACCGTATCGAAGACCTGGAAGAACGCGTACTCTCACAGCCCAACCACGACACCCTGAGCCGCATCCATGTCGTACGCCGCGAACTGCTGGTGCTGCGCCGCCAACTCTGGCCCACGCGCGACGTAGTTACCCGCCTGATGCGCGACAACCAGGACCCGTTCGGCCCAGAGATGATGCCCTGGCTGCGTGACGTCCACGATCACACTATCCAGATCATGGACCTGCTTGAGTCCTACCGCGAAATGGCCTCCAGCCTGATCGAGGCCTACCTCTCGGCCATCAATCAGCGCTCCAACGACGTGATCCGTGTTCTCACCATCATCGCCACCATCTTCATCCCGCTCACCTTCATCGTCGGCATCTACGGCATGAACTTCGACCACCCCGAAAGCCCATGGTCGATGCCCGAGCTCTACACCTACTACGGCTACCCCGTCCTGCTCGGCATCATGCTCGCCGTCGTTCTCGGGATGCTCTACCTGTTCCGCCGACGCCGCTGGCTTTAACCCCACTCCGGCCTCGCCAACGGACCGGCGTCGTGGCGATTTCTGTGGATGACCCCAGCGCCGGGGCGGCGCCCGGAGACAAGGGCACTGCCATCAGGGCGCGGGCTATCTCGAATCGGGCGGGAGCCCGAAACTCTCGCGCATCAGGTCGAGCAGGCCATCGACCCTGGACGGATCCTCGGTCTCGAACATCGCTCCCACTCCATACTCGTCCAGGCGCATAACGATGCAATGCCAGACATGAGCCCGACCATCGGCCGCCTCTTCCGGACTGACGAGCAACCGCAGTCTGGAATTCTCGGAGAGACCCGCAACCGGCAACTCCAGATACAGCCCGCTGAGACTGACATCCCGGATCCGGCCACTGACCCGGTACCCCGGGGCACCGGGTGGATTCTGTATCTCGGCGGTCATGCAGACCGCCCTGCGACGCCCTTCCCGAAGCTCCATTAGCCACCCCCCGGCAGTGCCTCCAGCCACGGCATCTTCGTGTCTCTCCCTGGACTGTAGTGCATACAGAAGGCGTCGGCGCTCGGGCCATGCCGACCCGTCCTCACTTTGAACCGCAGGCAACGGGATGCCCCGGCCCCGCGCAATGTGATAGACCCACGATCGTGTGCGCTACACTGGGCGCCAACCCGCATCACGCCTGGCACCGCAACCGGTCATGCTCCTCACGCTGTTGGTCATGCTCTTCGTACTGGGACTGGGTATCGCCCTGATGATCTGGCATGCCCGGCAGGTGTTTTCCGTGGAGCTGCGTCGTGGTTCGGTCCGTGTCCGGCGCGGCAAGCCGCCGGCTGGATTCGTGCGCGGCTGCGAGGACGTGGCACGACAGTTCGGGCTCAAGCGGGGCCGGATCGCTGCGGTGCGGACCGACGCGGGTGTTCAGCTTCGCTTCTCCCGCGATCTGCCAGCAAAGACCCACCAGGCCTTTCGCAACGTCTGGGCGCCCCCGCCGGGCGGCGGAGGTAGCGGCGGCATGCGCGCGACGGGATAGCAGCCTGGAGCAGCGGATTACTCGCTGTACTCGCACTAAACAGTAATAAAAATGCAAGATATGGGAGCGGACCGATTTTCCGGGAGGTGCCCGCAGCGATAGTGGGTACCGGCACGGCGGAGCCAAAGGGGGCGAACGTGAAGCTGAACATCGAGCAGCCCGGGCAGTACCGCTTTGGCCTGAGCCATCTGGGATTTCGCCCGTTCTTCTTGCTGGCCGGGCTGTACGCCGTGCTGGTCGCGGGTCTGTGGACCTGGCTTTACCACGTCGACATGGCGGCGCTGCCCACGGCCGTCTTTGGCGGGCCCTTTGCCTGGCATGGCCATACACTGATCTTTGGCTACGGCATGGCGGTCGTCGCCGGGTTCCTGCTCACGGCCGTGCGCAACTGGACCGAGATGCAGACGACCCACGGGCCCGCGCTGCTGGTGCTGGCCGGGCTCTGGCTCGGCGGCCGCGTGGCGGCCTTGTTCGGGGACCCCGGGCTGGTCGCGATGGCGCTGTTTGATCTCGGCTTCACCCTCTGGCTGCTGGCCGCCCTGGCCCGCCCGGTGTGGAAGGCGCGCCAGTGGGGCCAGCTGGCAGTGATCGGCAAAGTCGCCTTGCTGGGGGCCAGTAACGGGCTGTTCTACCTGGGCGCCTTCGACCTGCTCGATGGCGGCCAGCGCCTGGGGCTGTACTCCGGGGTCTACCTGCTGCTGTCGCTGATCCTGATGATGGGCCGCCGGGTCATCCCGTTCTTTATCGAGCGCGGCCTGGACGGGGCCTTTACGCCGGTAAACCGGGCCTGGCTGGACCGCCTGGCTCTGGTGCTGTTGCTGGCCTTCTGGCTGGTCGAAGTCTTCCTGCCCTGGTCAACCGTCGCAGCGGCGCTGGCGGCCGGCCTGGCCGTGGCACACGGCGTGCGCTGGGCGGGCTGGCATACGCCGGCGCTGTGGCGCAAGCCACTGCTCTGGGTGTTGATGCTGGCCTACGGCTGGATCGTGATCGGCTTTGCGCTGCGGGCCGCGGCCGAGTTCACGCCCCTCGCGCCGATAGCCGCACTGCACGCCTTTACCTACGGGGGCATCGGCCTGATAACCCTGGGCATGATGACGCGCGTGGCCCTGGGCCATACCGGGCGCAATGTCTTCGATCCACCGCGCATCCTCGGGGTACTCTTCGCCTTGCTGGCCATCGGGACGCTGGCACGGGTGGCCGGACCCCTGCTCTGGCCGGCCCTGACCGCAACTTGGATGGGGGCCTCGCAGTTCCTGTGGATCGCGGCCTTCGCCGGGTTCGTCTGGGTCTACGCGCCGATGCTGATCAAACCTCGCATCGACGGGCGTTACGGATAAGCCGAGGCGACAGGGCGGTAGCACCGACAGCACCGCACGGCCAAGCGCTGGACTGCCCTGCCGCGCGCACCATCTGCAATGATGCAGGGTCTGTGCAGCCCGCAGGCAACGCGCCGGTAGCCAGGAACAGTTCGCAACGCGAAGGGTATCGGGGAGATCAATGCTGGAACTGGGTGTGGTCGCACTGGCGACCTTCTTCGTGACCGTTGGGCCCGTGGACGTGGCGGTCGTCTTTGCCGTGCTGAGCCAGGGCATGACACGGGCCCAGCGACGCCGGATGGCCTGGCGCGCGGCATTGCTGGCGACCGGCATCCTGCTGCTGTTCGCGCTGTTCGGCGAGGCCGTGCTTTCGGTGCTGGGCATCACCATGCCGGCGCTGTACACGGCCGGCGGCATCCTGCTGTTGCTGATCGGGATCGACATGGTCTTCGCGCGCAGTTCCGGTGGGGTGTCGGCGACTCCGGCGGAAACCAGCGAGGCGCGCAGCCGGGGCGACATCTCGGTGTTCCCGTTGGCGACACCCATGCTGGCCGGGCCGGGCGCGATGGGGGCGGCAATCCTGCTGATGAGCCGGGCCGGCGATGACTGGATGGCTCAGGCGGTGGTGCTGGGCGCCCTGGCGGCGATCATGGTGCTGGCCCTGATCTGCCTGCTGGTCGCATCGCGCCTGCAGCACCTGCTGGGGGTCACCGGCGCCCATGTGCTGACCCGTATCCTCGGCGTGCTGCTTTGCGCACTGGCCATGCAGTTCATATTCGACGGCCTCGAGCAAAGCGGCCTGCTGGGCTGAGCACCGGCTTCGTACGCGGCCGGGATCACAAGCGGGATGTTCGACAGCAAGCCCTTCGCGGGGGTCTACACTCCTCAGGATGGCCTAACAGATTCCTCGGGATTGATGGGCGCGCCCTTGTGCTAGCGCTTCCGCTCGATTCGCAATGGCCCCGGATCAGCCCCGGAGGATCGCATGCCCGCCCACTCGCAGAATGGACCCACCCACTGGCCCGAACTCCCACCCCTTGATCAGTGGGAGGATACCTGTACCACGGTCCACATGTGGACGCAGATTGTCGGCAAGATCCGTCTCGAACTGGGGCCCTGGGTGAATCACTCGTGGGGTTCCACGCTGTATGTCACCAGCACCGGGCTGACGACATTGCCGATCCCCTATCAGGGGCAGACCTTCACCATCGACTTCGATTTCGTCGCGCACCAGCTGGTGATCACCACATCGAACGGCCGCAAGGTGCTCTTTACGCTGGAACCGATGAGCGTTGCCGATTTCCACGACAAGATCTTTGACGCACTTGCGTTCCTCGGCATTCGTGTAGCCATCCTCGCGCGCCCGGTGGAGGTACCGGAAGCCACCCCCTTTGCCAGGAACACGCGAAACCGCAGCTACGATCGCCATGCCATCCACGCTTTCTGGCAGGCATTGGTGCAGGCGAACAGGGTGTTCTCGGAGTTCCGCGCGGGCTTTCTGGGAAAGTGCAGCCCCGTGCACTTCTTTTGGGGTGCGTTCGATCTGGCCGTCACGCGCTTTTCCGGCCGCGAGGCGCCGAAGTATCCCGGCGGTGTCCCCAACTGTGCCGACTGGGTGATGGACGAGGCTTATTCCCATGAGCTGGCGAGCTCCGGCTTCTGGCCCGGCACGGGGCTGGGCGAAGCGGCCTTCTATGCGTATGCCTACCCGGAACCCGACCGATATCGCGAGGCCGCCATCCAGCCCGCCGCGGCCCGTTTCCACGAGGGCCTCGGGGAATACATCCTGCCACTCGACGCTGTTCGAACGTCGACGGATCCCGATGCCGCACTGCTGAGCTTTCTGCAGAGCACCTACCAGGCGGCTGCCGACAATGGCCGCTGGGACCGCGGAGCCCTCGAGTTCGTTCCACCCGGCCCGAGATAGCGGCAGGACAGACCCTTCGGAGCCGCCCTGGCTCGCACGCGGGACTCGCAAATGCGCTGCGGCTCCCAAAACCCAGCGCAAACGCGTGCATTTGGTGCTATGAACTATGTAATCGCCGCCTGTTCGCACTCCATTCGCTGTTGGCCGCGGTTCCCGTCCTGTTGTAGTGATTTGTGTTCGGTTAGGGGGAACCGAGGGAGGCAGCCATGAACACCCTACCGAGCTTTACCGTGCCAGCCATCGCGGGGCTGGCGTTCGCATTGATCACGTTTTCCGGTTGCGGCCAGTCGAACGACTCGGCCCAGGCTGCGGAACCGGACACCCTGATCCAGGAAGAGCCAGATGCGCCAGCGATGGAGCGCGCGATCGGCTTCATGGAGTCCTGGATCGAGTTGTTCGACACCATGAGTGCGGAATTGGCCGGGGTCGACAGCCGGGAGGCCGCCAATGAGCACGCCACCTGGCTGACCGAAGAACTGACGCCGCGCCTGGAACAACTGGCAGGCGAGATGATCGTCTTCATGGAGTCGATCGAGGAACACGAGATGGAGGTCATGGAGGCGTCGTTTGATGCCCCGGAAAACCACCAACGCATGCTGGAACTGGAAGGACGCATGGAGCAGTCGCTGGATCGACTGGAAGAAAACATCATGCGTGTCGAGACCACACATGCAACGCCGGCACTGGAGATGGCGTGGCTGAACTTCGCCCGGACCAACGAGCGGCTGGAACGGCAGATGGAAGCCACGTTCGCCGGTGGCGCGCAGACGGTTGGCAGTCCCGCATGGTGTGACGCCATGGCCAACACGCCCCAGGCCCAGTGGTCGATGAACGACGCCTTCGCCTTTGCGAACCACTGCGTGGGGCGCTGATGCGAGGCTCCGGCATAGATTCCGGAGCCTCGCTTGCGGGTTCAATCGACATATTGCCGCGGCCCCTGCGGGGCCTCGCAATGACGTCACCGCCTTGCGCGCCGAACGATGACGAGTGGCGCGCGCCTGCAAACTACTGCGAGCAAAGGCCGCCGTCGACAACAAAGGTATTGCCGGTGCAGCCGGAGGCCGCATCGGACAGCAGGAACACCGCCATCCCGGCGCATTCCTCGTTGTTCACGTAGCGGCCCAGCGGGATGCGCGCCTCGAAGGACTTGTGCACCTCGTCGGCGTGGCCCGGGTCCGCCTGCTCTTCAATGGACTGCATCATGCGGTTCGCGACCGGGCCGGGGTTGAGCGTATTGACGCGGATGTTCTCCGGTCCCAGCTCGGCGGCCAGGCACTTCATCATGCCCACCACCGCGTGCTTGCTGGACACGTACGGCGACAGGCCGGCCGCCCCGCGCAGCCCGGCTACGCTGGAGGTGATCACGATGCTGCCGCCATTGCCGCGACGCAGCGCCGGCAGGGCCGCCTCCGCGCCCAGGCGCACGCCATGCACGTTGACGGCAAAGACCTTCTCCCACGCCGCGTCGGAACGGCTGTCGAACGGGCCGACCTCGCCCTCGATCCCGGCGTTCAGGAACACGCCATCCAGGCGCCCGAAACGTTCCAGTGCCGTCGCGACCATGCGCTCGTTGTCTTCGCGCCGCGTGACGTCCACGGCCAGGCCCACCGCCCGCTCACCCAGGGACTGGGCGATGGCCTCCACCGGCCCGGCCTCGCGGTCGGTAATCACCACACTCGCGCCCTGCTCGTACGCCATGCGCGCCGTGCTCTCGCCGATACCACCGGCGCCACCGGTGATTGCGATCACTTTTCCTTCCAGGGGGCTCATGCTGTGTCTCCTTCGTCATGCAGTCGGGGAATCGCGGCAAGACGCTCGCGGATAAAACCATTATCAGCCGGGCAAAGGCCAGGAATCTTGATCCGGGTCACGACTCTTGCCGCATACACCTCCCGGCGAACCGAACGAGCGAATTACAGGTTCGTGTACTTGCGTGCGAGGCCTCGCGCCTTGTCCACCGGGTATTTTTTCGCGTTGGTTTCCAGCTTGTCGCTCGCGGCCTGCACGAGGTCGATGTTCAGCTTGCGGGCCAACATCAACAGATAGATCTGCACATCCGCGATCTCGGCTCGAACCTCCTCCAGCGCCTCGCCGGACAGGCCGCGCGACTGCTCCTCGGTCAGCCACTGGAAGTGCTCAATCAGCTCGCCGACCTCGCCCGCCAACGCCATCGAAAGATTCTTCGGCGAATGGAACTGCGCCCAGTCGCGCTCTTCGACAAACGCCTCCAGCCGCGCCGCCAGCTCATCCAGCTCCCGCGTGTTGTTCGACCCCATGGCCATCACTCCCGTCGCATCCATTTCTCTGGACTCGTCACCGTAACGAACTCTCGCGGCGCCGTAATCCGCCTGCTAGTGGCCCGCGGAGTAGCAGGAGCGACATCACCGGGATCTTCATATGCCGGAGATCCCGGCTCTTCGCTTCGCGGCGGCCGTGATGACATGCGCCGACCAACCGATGCCAGGCCTACCGCGACGCCAGCTCGTTCGGCGTACCTAGCTGCTCCGCCAGGAAGTCGATCAGGGCGCGGGTCTTGGGCAGGAGGTAGCGGCGACTGGGGTAGACGGCGTAGATGCCGAGCGTGGCGGTTTCCCAGTCGGGGAACAGCGCCTGCAGGGCGCCGGTCTGCAGATGTGGCTGCAGCAGGAACTCCGGCTGGTAGACGATGCCCTGTCCGGCCAGGGCCGCGGCGACGCAGGTCTCGCCGTTGTTGCTGCGCAGCACGGGGCGGGTCGTGACCGCGACCGGCCCGTCCGGGCCCGTGAGGGTCCAGTCGTCGCCGGTCGCGTGGTAGCTGTAGGCGATGGTGGCGTGGTCCGCCAGCTCGCGCGGGTGTTCGGGTCGACCGCTGGCCGCCAGGTAGTCCGGCGCGGCACAGATGCGCATGCGCGTGGTCGCCAGGCGGCGCGCGACCAGGCTGGAGCTGTCGAGCGTGCCAATGCGCACGGCCAGGTCGAAACCTTCGTCGACCAGATCCACCGAGCGGTCGTTCAGGGTGACGTCCAGTTCCATCCGGGGATGCCGCGCCGTGAATGCGCCCCACAGCGGGGCCAGGTGCTGGATGCCGTAGCTCACCGGGACGTTAATCCGCAGCCGCCCGCTGACGGCGGTGCCGCGCTCGCTGATCTCGCCCTCGGCGGCGGCCAGTTCCTCCAGCAGCAGCTTGCTGCGCCCAAAGAAGGTCTCGCCCTCGCTGGTCAGCGACAGGCGCCGGGTCGTGCGGTGCAGCAGCCGCGCGCCCAGCCGTTCCTCCAGGCCGTTCACCGCGCGCGAGACGGCCGCCTTGGACAGGCCCAGCGCCTCCGCCGCATGCACGAAGTGCCCGGCCTCGACCACGGCCACGAAAATCTGCATCTGCTGGAAACGATCCATTGTTTCACTATGCGCAACTATATGTGCCTTTTATAGCTGTTTATTGCTTACCAGGAAATAGACAGACTCTCCCTGACCGGCCAGAACCGCCGGCCTTCGCAAACCATCCAGGAGAGTCCAAATGAATTCGTCCTTCATGCAGCAGCTGTTTGGCACCAACGCCGGCTGGGCGGCCCTCGCCCTGCGCATCCCGGTCGGGATCATTTTCATGGCGCATGGCGCCCAGAAACTGTTCGGCTGGTTTGGCGGTCACGGTCTGGAGGGGACCGGCCAGTGGATGGCCTCGATCGGGCTGGAGCCGGGCTTTCTGATGGCCCTGCTGGCCGGTGGCGCCGAGTTCTTCGGCGGTCTGGCCCTGATCATCGGTTTGCTGGTGCGCCCGGCGGCGGCCGTGCTGGCCTTCACCATGGTCGTGGCGATCTTCGCCGTACACTTCGAACATGGCCTGTTCATGAGCAACAACGGCTACGAGTTCGCGCTGTCGCTGCTGGCCGTCTCCGTCGCACTGGCGATCAGCGGCGCGGGCCGGGCCTCGGTCGACAACCACCTCGCCGGGATGTACCGCGGCTAGTCGAAATACCCCATGCCGGGCCACCTGGCTCGGCATGGGTCGCCTGATGGGTAACACCCGGGAGGAGGACACCATGATCACCCTGCGCCCCAGTGCCGAACGCGACCATGCCTGCCACGGCTGGCTGGAGTCCCGCCATACCTTCTCGTTTGCCAACTATTTTGATCCGGACCATATGGGCGTATCGGACCTGCGCGTCATCAACGAGGACCGGGTCGCCCCGGGTGCCGGCTTCGGCGCCCACCCGCATCGGGACATGGAGATCATCACCTGTGTGCTAGGGAGACGCTGATTGATACGTACAGATCACCCGGGGCGAACTGAGCCTGAACGGCCAGACGATGGCCGCCGGCGACGGCGCCACGGTCCGTCAGGAACACGGGCTCGAATTCACCACCGACGGCAAGGCCGAGGCCCTGCTGTTCGATCTGCGCGGCGGCTGATGCCGCCCACTGACGAGGACACACCAATGTCACTGCAGCTTCAGACGATCATCGCCAGCACTCGCCCGGGCCGTATCGGCCCCTCGGTGGGCGACTGGTTTCATGCCCTGGCCAGCGAACAGGGCGCGTTCCAGAGCGAGCGGGTCGACCTGGCGGACTTCCAGCTGCCGGTCTATGACGAACCCCAGCATCCGCGCACACAGCAGTACGAACACGAACACACCCGGGCCTGGTCGCGCAGCGTCGCGAGCGCCGACGCCTACGTGTTCGTGATCCCCGAGTACAACTACTCGGCTCCACCCGCGCTGATCAACGCCCTCGACTACGTCTATACAGAGTGGAACTACAAGCCCTGCGCGTTCGTGAGCTACGGCGGGGCCTCCGGCGGCCTGCGCTCGGCGCAGATGGCCCGGCAGATGGTGACAGCCCTCAAGATGATGCCGATCCCGGAGGGCGTGATGATCCAGATGCCCTGGAACCACCTGGACGACAAGCGCCGATTCGTCCCCGAACCGATGCACGATGACTCCGCCCGGGGCATGCTGGAGGAACTGGCGAAATGGGCCCGCGCCCTCCAGCCCATGCGCGACACGACACCCGGAGCCCCCTGATGAGCAACACCCTGGAGACCACCGAACAGCCCTGTACCGCCTCGCCTGCCCCCTGCGCGGCGATCGAGACCGTGCTGCAGCCCCGCGAGCGCGACCTGGGCGGCTTCTCCGTGCGCCGGGTGCTGCCCACCGCACAGCGCCGGATGGTCGGGCCGTGGATCTTTTTCGATCACATGGGGCCGGCGCACTTCCCCGCAGACGAGGGGATCAACGTGCGCCCGCACCCGCATATCGGGATCGCAACGGTCACCTACCTGTTCGAGGGCGAAATCCTGCATCGCGATTCGCTGGGTTCACTGCAGGCGATTCGCCCCGGGGATCTCAACCTGATGGTCGCCGGACACAGCATCGTCCATTCCGAACGCGAACGCCCGGAGGTCAGCGCCGAGGCCCACATCCAGCACGGGCTGCAGCTCTGGCTCGCCCTGCCGGAAGCCGACGAGGAAACCGAGCCCGCGTTTCATCACTATCCGGAACAGTCGATCCCGACCGTCACCGTCGACGGGGTCCCCGTGCGCGTGATGATGGGCAGCGCCTACGGCGAGCAGTCGCCGGTGCGGGTGTTCTCCGAGACGCTCTATCTGGAGGCCCGCCTGCAGCCCGGCCAGACCCTGACACTGCCCGATGCCGACGAACGCGCGGTCTACGTGGTATCCGGCGAGCTGCGCGCGCAGGACACTGCGATGCCGACCCATTCGATGACGATCTTCTCGCACCAGTCCGGCATTGCGGTCACCGCCACCACGGCCTCGACCATCGCCCTGGTCGGCGGCGCCCCCGTGGGCGAGCGCCACATCGAATGGAATTTCGTCTCCAGCCGCCGCGAACGCATCGAACAGGCCAAGCAGGACTGGCAGGACGGCCGCTTCCCGAAGGTCCCCGGCGACGAACACGAGTTCATCCCGCTGCCCTGACTACCGGGGCCGGCCTGCTCTGTGCCGATCGACGTACGGGGAAGGTACTCAGGCGGGTAGCGGCAGGCGGCCCTGATAGAGGAACGGACTCAGAGGAAAATCGTACAGGGTCCCGTCGCGGGGCTTGAGGAAGCGGACGTGCTCGGCGCTGAGCTGGCACAGCCAGGGGTCCTGGCGCGTGGGCTTGTTGCGGGTAAACGGCCGCGGGTTGTAGAGCGCGAGGTTGAGGCCGCCCCCGGTATCGCGGGCAGAGGTGTACTCGAACAGGTCGATCCCGGCCTCGCGCAGGACCGCGCCCAGGGCCTGGGTGGCACGGTAGTCGGCAGGGTGGCGCAGCCGTTCTGCGTGCTGCGCGAACGGCGGCTCCTGGAGCTGCAGGCCTTCGGGGCTCAGGTAGCGCGCGGCGAATAACGTGTGCTGGGTGTCGAGCTTGCGCGACGGCGGTGTGGCCATGCCGTACCAGAAGACGAAGCGATAGAAGGCCGCCTCGGCCAGTACGGTGCGCTCGCTCCGGGCGCCATAGAAAAGACTGGGCTCGTGACGGCGGCCAAAGCGCGAGCCGTGGCGCAGCGGGGGGTAGCGAAACGGGGTCGCCAGCAGGTAGTGCAGCCGTTCGGTGCCGGCGCGCCGGGGTGGCTTGGTCGCCTCCAGCATCTCTTCCAGCACGGCCTGGCGGTCCAGCGAGGAAACGATCTGGTTGGTGGCTACCTGTTCCTGGCTCTCCACCAGACGCAGGACCTCGCCACGCAGTGGGACGCGCGGCGCGGCTTTCACCAGCGCATTCCAGTCCGGCGTGGCAGACACTCAGCTCACAGCTTGCCGCGAATCGCGTCGAGATACTCCAGCACGCCCACCAGCCCCTGCACGGTACGGATTTGCTCGGCCGGCACGCCGCCGGTGTGGTGGTTCTGCGTGTGCATCCAGTGCTTCATCGCCGCGGCATCCCCGCCGGTCAGCACATACAAGGCGCGATAGCAGCGGATCAGCAGCAACGCCAACTCCCCCGGCTTGCTGGCCGGGTCGATGTTGCCTCGACTGATATCCGTGCGTCCGCGCCCGACGACCTCGCCCAGATCCGCCTGGGTAAGACCCAGCGCCTTGCCGGCGTTGACCAGTGCCTCGCGCAGGACATCCGCGCGCTCCGGCGCTGCAACTGTTGCGACACTCATGGGCAACCTCCAGGAACCACCATTACGCACATATTTAATTATTATGTGCTTACTGCACACTATAAACCTGTGGAGCCCAAAGCGCCAGACCAGAGAAACCACCGTGGACCCTGCATCACGCAACGGGCGGGATGTCACGAAGCAGGCGTGCACCAGGGTGCCGGGGCTCCCGATCCATGCGAAAACCCTCTATGTTGGGGAAATGGGTCAACACGAATCGAGAGGGACGGGTATGACAGCCATTGGTATGCGAACGGTGTACGGGCGGCTGGCCGCAGTGCTGGCCCTGATCGGTGTATTTGTACTGGCGAGCGCCTGCGCACCACGGGTGTCGGTGCAGGAGGAGCGCCAGCTGGGCGAGGATCTGGCTGCGGACCTGAACGCGGAGCTGCCCATCGTCGAAGAGCCGGCCATCAACGACTACATCAATTCGCTGGGTCGTTCGATTGCGGCGGTGGCCGACGATCGCGAAGAGATCGACTACACCTTCTACGTCGTCAACGGGCCGGACGTAAACGCCTTCGCCGTGCCCGGCGGCCATATCTATGTCTACCGCGGCCTGATCGAGCGGGCGGATGACATGTCCGAGCTGGCCGGCGTGCTGGCACACGAGGTCGGGCATGTGGTGAAGCGCCACGGCATCGACCAGTGGCGCCGCGCGCAACAGGCGGAAATGGGGCTTGCCGTCGTCTACGGCGTGATTCTTGGACGCGATCCTGGCGCGGCGGAGCAAGTCGCCGTGCAGGTCGGTGCGGCGGGTGTATTCGCCGGCTACAGCCGCGAGGCGGAGCGCGAGGCGGACGACGTGGCCATTGGCTATATGGTGGATGCCGGCATCCACCCCATCGGCCTCGTCTCGTTCTTCGAGACCCTGCTGGACGAGCGCGACCGGGATCCCGGCCGGGTTGAGCAGTTCTTCGCCACCCATCCCACCACCCGCGAGCGCGTCGAGAACACCCAGGCTCGGATCGACTCGCTCCCGCAGGAAACACTGGACGGGCTGGCGCGAGACAGCGATGATTTCCAGCGCTTTCGCCGCGAGGTCGAAGCACTACCGGAACCGGAGTCGGATTAGACCAACATGTCCATGCTCACCGCGCTACTGCTGATGATTGCGCTGCTGCTCGCTGCGGCGGCATGGATCATCTGGCAGGCCAGCATCCTGTTCAGCCTCGAGATCGTGGACGGCAAGCCGCGGGCGCGGCGTGGTGACGTGCCCATGCACTTCGAACATACCGCCCGGGATGTCGCCCGGCGCTACGGGATCCAGCGCGGGCGCGTGACCGCGATGCGCACTCGCGAGGGCGCGCGCCTGCGCGCCTCCGGGTCCATCCCCCGCGAGGCTCAGGGCGAGCTGCAAACCGCCCTGAAGCGCATCAAGCTCGGCCGCCGCAAACGCCGCAAGCGCCGCTAAGTTACGGGCTCGATGACGGGCCGCAGCACCTCAAGGAGACTCGGCAATCTTCAAACGGCGACGTCGGCCAGGTGGCCCTTGCCTTCCAGCCAGGCGCGGCGTTCGGCCGCGCGCTTCTTGCCGAGCAGCATATCCATCAACTGCTGGGTATCGTCGGCGGCGTCCAGAGTGAGCTGCACCAGGCGCCGAGTGTCCGGATTCATGGTCGTCTCGCGCAGCTGCAGCGGGTTCATCTCGCCGAGGCCCTTGAAGCGGGTCACGGCGACCTTGCCCTTCAGCTTTTCCGCCTCGATGCGTTCCAGCACGCCGGCCTTCTCGTCGTCGTCCAGGGCGTAGAACGTCTGCTTGCCGACATCCACGCGATAAAGCGGCGGCATTGCGATGTAGATATGCCCGCGCTCGACCAGCGGGCGGAAGTGCCTCAGGAACAGCGCACACAGGAGCGTGGCGATGTGCGCACCGTCGGAGTCGGCATCGGCCAGTATGCAGACCTTGCCGTAGCGCAGCCCGTCCAGGCTGGCCTGGCCCGGGTCCACGCCCAGGGCCACGGAAATGTCGTGGATTTCCTGCGAGCCCAGCACCTGGTCCGGGTCGACCTCCCAGGCGTTCAGAATCTTGCCGCGCAGCGGCATGATCGCCTGAAAATCGCGGTCGCGCGCCTGCTTGGCGGAGCCACCGGCCGAGTCACCCTCGACCAGGAACAGCTCGGTGCGCTCCAGGTCCTGGCTGGCGCAGTCCGCCAGTTTGCCCGGCAGGGTCGGGCCCTGAGTGACCTTCTTGCGCACCACCTTGCGCCCGGCGCGGCTGCGCTTCTGCGCGTTCTGGATCGCCAGTTCGGCGATGCGCTCGCCCTGCTGCGGGTGCTGATTCAGCCACAGGCTGAAGGCGTCCTTGACCACGCCGGAGACAAACGGCGCGGCCTGACGCGAAGACAGACGCTCCTTGGTCTGCCCGGCAAACTGCGGGTCCTGCATCTTGAACGACAGCACGCTGGCGACCCGCTCCCAGACATCCTCCGGCGCCAGCTTGATACCGCGCGGAAGCAGGCTGCGGAACTCGCAGAACTCGCGCACCGCGTCGGTCAGACCGGTGCGCAGGCCGTTCACGTGCGTGCCGCCCTGGGTGGTCGGGATCAGGTTCACGTAGCTCTCACTGACGACCTCGCCGCCCTCCGGCAACCAGGTCACCGCCCAGTCCACCGCCTCGGTGGCGCCGGCCATCGCGCCCATGAAGGGCTCCTCCGGCAGACGCTCCAGGTCGTCCAGCGCCTCCACCAGATAGTCGCGCAGACCCGCCTGGTAGCACCATTCGCAGGCCTCGCCGGTGGTCTCGTCGCGGAAGGTAACGGTCAGGCCCGGGCACAGCACAGCCTTGGCACGCAGGATGTGCTTGAGCCGGGGGACCGAGAACTTTGCGGAGTCGAAGTACTGCGGGTCCGGCCAGAAGTGCAGCGTGGTGCCGGTATTGCGCTTGCCGACCTCGCCGACCGCTTCCAGGTCCTGCGTCTTGTGGCCGCCGGCGAAGGCCATGCGGTACTCGCGGCCGTCGCGCTTGATCTGCACCTCGAGCTGCTGCGACAGCGCATTGACCACCGAGACGCCCACCCCGTGCAGGCCGCCGGAGAACTGGTAGTTCTTGTCCGAGAACTTCCCGCCCGCATGCAGCGTGGACAGAATCACCTCCACCCCCGGGCGGTTCTCGCGCGGGTGCAGATCCACCGGCATGCCGCGGCCGTCATCGGACACGGATACCGAGTCGTCCTTGTGCAGGATCACGTCGATGCGCTTGGCGTGGCCGCTGATCGCCTCGTCCACCGAGTTGTCGATCACCTCCTGGGCGAGGTGGTTCGGGCGGGTGGTGTCGGTGTACATGCCCGGGCGCTTGCGCACCGGGTCCAGCCCCTCGAGGACCTCGATATCGGATGCGGAATAGCTCACGTGATGGTTCCTGTGTCGATCGCGCGCTCGCGGATGCGCGAAGGGTAGCAAATCAGGGCTGCTTGCAATCGCCCCCATGATCCCAACAATTGCATGGCAAATTCCGTATTCAACGTTCCAGGAGGATTCCCATGGCAGAGGCCGCAAGCGTAACCGGCGAGGACATCCTCGACGTCACCCAGGAAAGCTTCCAGCAGGCCGTGCTGGAAGAGTCCCATCAACGCCCGGTGATGGTCGACTTCTGGGCCGCCTGGTGCGGGCCTTGCCAGCAACTGATGCCCCTGCTGCAGCAACTGGCCGCGCAGTACGCCGGCCAGTTCCGCCTGGCCAAGGTCAACAGCGACGAACAGCAGGCCCTGGCCCAGCAGTACGGCGTGCGCAGCCTGCCCACCGTGATGGTGTTCCGCCACGGCAAGCCGGTGGACCAGTTCATGGGCGTACAGCCGGAACCGAATATCCGCGCGATGATCGACCGCTATCTGGAAAAGCCTTCGGACAGGATCATCGAACAGGCTCGTGAACAGGCCAAAACCGGCGACGTGGACGGGGCCCTGGCCACGCTCAAGGCCGCGCTTGAGGAAGACGCCGACAATGGCGACCTGCGCATCGAACTGGCCCGTGCCCTGGCCCAGTCCGGCGATGCGGGCGCCGCCGAGGCGGAGCTGAACAAGCTGCCGATGGACCAGCACGAACAGGACGCGGTGAAGGAACTGCGCGCGCGGCTGGTGTTCGCCAGGACCGCGGCCGGCATCGACCCGCAGGCCGTGGCGAAGGAGATCCAGTCCGGCGACCCCAGCCCCGAGGCTCTGGAGAAAATGGCCGCCTACGCGATGCTTTCCGGACGTGCCGAGGAAGCCCTGGGGCTGTACCTGCAGTTGATGAAACAGCACCGCGCCTACAACGACGGTGCCGGCCAGAAGGGCCTGCTGGCCGCGTTCAAGGTGCTGGGCGATGACCATCCGCTGGTCGGACAGTACCGGCGGCAGATGGCCTCGTTGCTGTATTGATCAGGCAAACACCGACGCCCTCATCCGCGCAGGTGGGGACCTCACAGGCAAGCCGCTCCTGCAGGTGCTGCATCGGCCAGAGGGCTGGCCTCCTACAGGGGGGTGCTGGCTCAGCTACCGCCGACGATCCGCTCGATGACGGCCTCCGGCTCCTGGTAGCCGGACATCTGCTGGCCGTCCTCGGTCACCAGCGCCGGGGTGCCGCGCAGGTTCAGCTGCTGGCCCAGCGCCATGTGCGCGTCCTGCGGGGTGTCGCAGCTGCCATCGATTTCTTCCAGCTTTTCACCGACCTTCGCGCGATCCATCGCGTCCTCGCGATCGTCCGCACACCAGATTCGGTCCATGATCTGCGGGGAATCACGCCCCAGCACCGGGAACATCAAATAACGCACCTTGATGCCGGCCTCCAGGTACTGCGGGATGTCCTGGTGAAGCTCGCGGCAATAGGGGCAGTTGGGATCGGTAAACACGTTCAGCACGCCGCGGGTGTCGCCGTTTGGCGAGTAGACAACCAGTTCCTCGTCGTCGATCGCGGCAAACATGTCGGCGCGCACCCCACGCAGCGACTCCTGAGTGAGATTGTCGCGAGTATCCAGGTCAATCAGGTTGCCCTGCAGCAGGTACTTGCCATCCCCGGATACATAGAAGATCTCGGTGCCGTAACGCACTTCAAAGATCCCCTCCATACCGGTTTCCTGGATGCTGTCGATCTCGGCGTTGGGAATGACCTCCGCCATGCGCTCTTCGATGGCATCGGTCGCGGTGGCGGTAGAGGTGAAGGCGGTCAGCAGGACGGCCAGGGGCAGTGCGCGTATCAAAAACATGGACTCTCTCGTGGCTGTGCAAAAAACGGCGCCAGTCTAGCAGCCCCGACACAGGGTGCCTGTTAAAACCGGCGAGATCGGGGTAGTAGACGTCAACCGCGGGGATGATGTTCCGCATGCAGGCTCTGCAGGCGGGCGCGTGCGACGTGGGTATAAATCTGCGTGGTCGAAAGGCTGGAGTGGCCCAGCAGCATCTGCACCACGCGCAGGTCCGCACCGTGGTCGAGCAGATGGGTCGCGAACGCATGGCGCAGGGTATGCGGCGACAGGGGCGCCTCGATACCGGCCGCCCGCGCATAGTGCTTGATGCGATACCAGAAGGCCTGGCGCGTCAGCCCCCGGCCACGCCGGGTCACGAACACGGTATCCACCGGCGGGTGACCGGCCATCAGCTCGCCCCGCGCCTCGCGCAGATAGCGTGTCAGCCAGTGCACGGCCTCCTCGCCCAGCGGCACCAGGCGTTCCTTGTCGCCCTTGCCGGTCACGCGGACCACGCCCTGGCGGGTGTTCACCTCGGACTGTTCCAGACCGACCAGCTCGGACACGCGCAGGCCGGTCGCGTACATCAGCTCCAGCATCGCGCGGTCGCGCAGGCCGACCGCGGTGTCCAGTTCCGGGGCCGCCAGCAGGGCGTCGACCTGGCCCTCGGACAGGCTGTCCGGCAGCGGCCGCCCGGCGCGCGGGGACTCGATCCCGGCGCTGGGGTCATCCTCGCGCTCGCCCTGGTGCACCAGATAGCGGTAGAACCGCCGCACGCTGGACAGGGCACGCGTAATCGACTTCGGCCGCGCCCCCGCCTGCATGCGGGCGCTGACGAACCCCAGCAGATCGGCACCACTGGCCGCCTCCAGCGCGACCCCGCGCCCGTGCAGCCAGCGCGCCAGGGCCTCGAGGTCGCGGCGATAGGCCGCCAGGGTGTGATCCGACAGGCCCTCGACCGCCCAGAGTTCGTCGAGGAAACGGTCGAGGGTGTCGGACTGGACAGCCGCGACGGTCACTTCCCGTGCTCGGCCTACGAGTTGCCTCCCGGGTTAGCAGGATTGCCCGGGGCTTCCGGGTTCTCCGCGCGGAACTTGCCGGCGAGATTCTCGAACACCTTGGTCAGCTCCAGCGGCAGCGGGAAGAAGATCGAGTTCGCGTTGCCGTTGGTCGACATGTCGGACATCGTCTGCATGTAACGCAGCTGCAGGGCGGCCGGGCTCGCCTCCATCTTCTGGGCCGCCTGTACCAGCTTCTCGGCCGCCTGCAGCTCGCCCTCGGCGTGGATGACCTTGGCACGACGTTCACGCTCGGCCTCGGCCTGGCGCGCGATCGCGCGGATCATCGAGTCGTCCAGGTCAACGTGCTTGATCTCGACGTTGGTGACCTTGATGCCCCAGGCATCGGTCTGCGAGTCGAGGATCTCCTGGATGTCGTTGTTCAGCTTGTCGCGCTCGGAGAGCATCTCGTCCAGATCATGCTTGCCGAGCACCGAGCGCAGCGTGGTCTGCGCAAGCTGGCTAGTTGCTGCGTAGTAGTCCTCGACCTGGATCACCGACTTGGCAGAATCCACCACGCGGAAGTACAGCACCGCGTTCACCCGAACCGTCACGTTATCCTGCGAGATCACGTCCTGGCTGGGCACGTCCAGTGTGATGATGCGCAGGTCGATCCGGACCATCTGCTGGATGCCCGGGATCACGATAATCAGGCCCGGGCCCTTCACCGACTGGAAGCGGCCGAGGAAGAAGATGACGCCACGCTCGTACTCGCGCAGCACCTTGATCGACATCACAATGATGGCGATCAGGATGACTAGCGGGACGACAAAGAAACCGAGATCGTTCATGTCCTGCTCCTTCTATGTTGAGGGTGCCGGGCCGGCGGGGGAAACACTGTTTAATGTACACGCTCGCGCTCGAGTCGCTTTTGCGTGCGAACAAGGCGCGGTGACTGCCGTGCAGTCATTCTGCACAAGGGAGCCGCAACGCCGTTCCCGCGCAAAAGCGGCCGAGCCCCTTCGTTAATTAAGTCGTAGGGTTGGCACCCCAGGTTCCCCGATCCTGCGTTGCGGCCCTTGCCGGTAGAACCACTACCGGCTGCGCACCGCGCCTTGTCTCGGAAAACCTGGGGTACCAACGCGAGTGTGTACATTAATCAGTGTTTCCCTAGCCGGCCGAGGCAGTGCCCGGGGTGTCTTCTTCGGTCACGGGTTCGACCCGAAGCCTGAGTCCTTCAATCGCGGTCACGCGCACCTTCTGTCCTTCGCGGACCGGTGCCGAGGTCTCCGCGTTCCACTGTTCGCTGTGGACCCAGACCCGCCCGCTGTGGTCGAAGTCCTCGCGCGCCTCGCCGATCATGCCGATCATCTCTTCATAGCCGGTGGCGGGCTTCTTGCCGCGCAGACTGAACAGCCGACCCAGCACCCAAACCGACAGGATGCCAATGGCAATGGCGGTGCCGACCACCAGCGGGATCGCCACGTTGAGCTGCGGGTCGTCCCACAGGATGATGGAGCCAACGATGAAGGCCACGATTCCTCCTATGCCCAGCGCCCCGAAACTGGGTACGAAGGCCTCTGCAATCATGAAGATCATGCCCAGCAGCATCAGCGCCAGGCCTGCGTAGTTCACCGGCATCACCTGCAGCGCGAAGAATGCCAGGATCAGCGCGATTGAGCCGATCACCCCGGGATAGATCGCACCCGGATTGGCCAGCTCGAAGATGATGCCGTAGATCCCGATCAGCATCAGGATGTAGGCGATATTCGGGTTGGTGATCAGCGACAGCAGCTGGGTGCGCCAGTCCGGATCCATGCGCACGATCTCCAGCCCCTCGGTGGACAATGTGCGCTCGCCATCATGCATACGCACGGTGTGGCCGTCGATCTGCGCCAGCAGGTCGTCGAGGTTGTCCGCAACGAAGTCGATCACGTTCTGTTCCAGCGCGGCGGTCGCGGTCAGGTTGGAACCCTCGCGCACCGTCTCCTCGGCCCAATCAGCGTTGCGGTCGTAGCGCTCGGCCAGGCCGCGGATGTAGGACACCGCATCTTCCAGCACCTTGCGCTCCATCGCATCACCGCCCCGGCGGGGCGAGGGGGGATCGTCGTCCAGCAGTTCTTCCTCGGTGGCCGGTTCGATCTCGCCGTTGTCGCCGTTGCCGTTACCGTTACCGTTTTCGCCGTTGTCTCCGTCCTCGGTACCGTTATCCCCGTTGCCATTGTCATTGGCCTCGTCGGTGGCTTCCTCTTCCGGCGGGTCCATGCCCGGCAGGCCGCCACCGCCCATCTGCACCGGCGTGGCGGAGCCGAGGTTGGTGGCCGGGGTCATCGCGGCCACATGCGACCCGTAGAGGATGTAGGTCCCCGCGCTGGCTGCGCGGGCACCCGAGGGGTGGACGTAGGTGACCACCGGGACATCCGACTGCAGGATGTTGCGGATGATGCTGCGCATGCTGGAATCCAGCCCACCGGGGGTGTCCAGCATCAGGACCATGATCTCGGCGTCCTCGGTCTCCGCACGCTCGATGCCCCGGCGGATGTAATCGCCAGTAGCCGGCCCAATG
The DNA here is from genome assembly GCF_000381245.1 of Thioalkalivibrio sp. ALD1. NCBI lineage: Bacteria > Pseudomonadati > Pseudomonadota > Gammaproteobacteria > Chromatiales > Ectothiorhodospiraceae > Thioalkalivibrio > Thioalkalivibrio sp. ALD1. The sequence goes on from NZ_KB906243.1 coordinate 218,430, forward strand.
GCATCTTCCACGGTCAGCACCAGTGCGTGCCGTTGCCCGGTTTCCGCCAGCGTGGAAGCCGCCAGCCAGCCAGCCCCCAGCAGCAGGAACACCAGCCAGATTGCGGTCCGCCAGAGGCGCATGCCGCCTCGCTTCATGGGCTTCCTCTCCCGTCGATCCTGTTTCGTCGTACACTCCGCGACGGCCATACCGTCACGCACGTACACCCTAAACCATAGGCCATTGCGGCCCCGAACCCCCAGATACGATGCCTGAAATACCTGGAGCCAACACCTCGCATCCGTTGCTCGGTCTGATCCTGGCCGGCGGGCGCGGGCAGCGCATGGGTGGGCGCAACAAGGGCTGGGTGAAGTATCGGGGCCGCCCGCTGGTAGAACAGGTGATCGAACGCATCCAGCCGCAAGTGGACTCCATCGTGATCAGCGCCAACACCGATATCGACCGTTATCGCGCGCTGGGGTTTCCCTGTCGTCCGGATACTCGGCCAGACTATCCCGGACCACTGGCCGGGATCGCCACGGCATGGGCGTACTACCCCGGGCACAGCCTGCTCTGTGTCCCGGTGGATGCCCCGTCTCTGCCGCCCGACCTGGCCGAACGGCTGGACCAGGCGCTGGGTCCTGGCGACGCTCCGGCCGCAATCGCCCATGACGGCGAACGCCTGCAACCGCTGTTCGCCCTGCTCAGACCCGAGCTGGCTACGCGCCTGGAGGCGGACCTCGGGGGTGGGTCACTGGCGGTCGGGCGCTGGTTTCGCGACATCGGCGCCACGGTCGTCGACTTCTCCGACCAGCCCGACAACTTCGTCAACCTGAATACGCCCGAGGATCTCGACGGCTGATGAACAGTTCGCGCACGCCCTTCCGCTCTCCCGGCTTAGCGTTATACTCAGGCGCGCATAACGCGAGCAGACGACCATGAACCCATATCCTCTCAGCCTCCCGCGCATCGGCTTTGCGGCCTGGAGTGGGAGCGGCAAAACCACCCTGCTCAAGGCGCTGATTCCCGCCCTGCGTGCCCGTGGGCAGCGACCCGCCGTCATCAAGCATGCGCACCATGCGTTCGACGTAGATACCCCCGGCAAGGACAGCTTTGAACTGCGCCACGCCGGCTCGGATCAGATGCTGGTTGCCTCCTGCCGCCGCTATGCGCTGATGGTGGAGACCCCGGAGACCGACGATGGCCGTGTCCCGGATCTGGACATGCTCTGCTCGCGCCTGGACCCGGAGCGCGCGGACCTGATCCTGGTCGAGGGTTTCAAGCAGGCCGACCTGCCAAAGATCGAGGTCCACCGGCCGGCCGTCGGCAAGCCCCCGCTCTACCCGGAGATCCCCGGTGTGATCGCGGTCGCGACCGATGCCACCGAGCTGGACTTCGACGGTCCCCTGCTGCCGATTAACGACCCCGATACGATCGCGCGTTTTATCATTGACCACTTCAACCTGAATCCCTGATCCGGAGACCTCCATGGCCCAGGCCGCACCTAGCTGCGACGAGTTCGACCCCAACGCCCTGACCCTGGAACAGGCGCGCGCGGCCATCCTGCAGGCCTGCGATGCGCTGACTGAATTCGAGACCGTACCGCTGGAATCCGCACTGGGGCGCACCCTGGCCGAACCGATCGCCGCTCGTATCGACGTCCCGCCAGCCGCCGTCTCCGCGATGGATGGCTACGCCCTGCGCGCCGACGACGCCGTCGAAGGTCGCGAGCTGATACTAGCCGGGACCTCGGCCGCCGGGCACCCCTGGGACGGCACCGTGGAACCGGGCCAGTGCGTGCGCATCCTGACCGGCGCCGTGGTCCCGGACGGGGCCGATGTCGTGATCATGCAGGAACAGGTCGAGCGCATCGGCGAGTCCGGGATCCGCCTGAACAACGGCGGTCTGGCGCCCGGGCACAACATCCGCGGCCCGGGCAGCGACACCGCCAGAGGGATCGCGCTTTTCGACCAGGGACAAGTCATTGGCGCCGCCGAGATCGGCGTACTGGCCAGCCAGGGGATCGCGGAACTGCGCGTGCTGCGCAAGCCGCGGGTCGCGTTCTTCTCCACCGGCGACGAACTGATGCCGCTGGGACAGACGCTGGGCCCGGGCCAGATCCACGACTCCAACCGCCACACGCTGCGCGCGCTGCTGGCGGCCTACCCGGTCGAGGCACTGGACTACGGCGTGATCCGCGATACCGAGGCGGCCGTGCGCGAAGCACTGGAGCGCGCCGGGCAGGAGGCGGATCTGATCATCACCACCGGCGGGGTCTCGGTCGGCGATGCCGACCATGTGACCCGTGTGCTGCAGGCCTCGGGCCAGGTCGGCTTCTGGAAGATCGCAATCAAGCCTGGTCGCCCACTGGCCTTCGGGCGTTTCGGCAATGCTCATTTCCTGGGCCTGCCCGGCAACCCGGTTGCGGTCATGACGACCTTCGCCCTGCTGGTCCGCCCCGCCCTGCAGATCCTGGCCGGACACGACACCGCGCCGCCGCAGACCATCAGTGCACGCCTGGTGGAGGACCTGCGCAAGACCCCCGGGCGCAAGGACTTCCAGCGGGCCGTGCTCGCGACCGATGATCGTGGGTGGATCGTGCGCTCGGCCGGCGGCCAGAGCTCGCACCAACTGCGCGCGATGAGCGAGGCCAACGCCTACATCGTGCTGCCGCGCGAGTCGGACGGGGCGCGCGTGGGCGAATGGGTGGAGGTGCTCCCGTTCCGGGAAGTCTTCTGATTACCCCATCCGGGGCGCCGCCAATGAACGCTCAATGCAGCCGAGCTACTCGCGAGTCGGGACGGACTCGGCCATGGCGGCGAATTCACGTTCCAGCAGAGCCTCGTCGCCCAGGTTGAGCTCGACCAGCCGGCGCAGGTGCGTCGCCGATTCCAGCGGCATCGCCTCGATCTCGAGCCCCAGCCACAGGCCCTCCTGCCAGCGCGCACGGCCCTCGAACGCGATCCGCGCCTCGTCGGACAACGGGATGTCCAGCGTGACCACGGCACCCGCCTCCAGAGTCGGGATCTGCGACCCCTCGACCAGGACGCCACGCAGCGAGATATCCTCGACGCGCACGGGAGACTCCCCGTTCGCATGGATCAGGGTGGCCGGAAACTCCAGGGGGATACGTTGAAACCGTCGCTCCATACAGGAAGACTACGCGCTCCTTGCACATTCCTCCAACCTGCATACCGATCCCGACCCTGCCCATGAGCCAAGACCCCAAGAATATCGAAGGCCTGCCCGCCGGCCTGCTGCGCCGCTTCGGCGCGATCATCTACGACGCCCTGTTGCTGGTCGCGATCTGGATGGTACTGGGCATGATCGTGGTGGCACTGGGCAATCTGACCGGCCTGTACTCCACCCGCGCGCATTTCATTGCCAACCTGTTCGTGGGCTGGGCGTTCTTTTTCTGGTTCTGGACGCGTACCGGGCAGACCCTGGGCATGCAGACCTGGAACATCCAGCTGCGCACCGAACATGGCCAGCCAGTCAACGCTTGGCAGGCCACGCTGCGCTATATGGTCGCGGCCGCACAGTGGCTGGTGGTTCTGATGGCGATCTGGGCGGTGCGTCAGCACGGTGCCGTGGCGACCGTGGCGGTTACCGCCGCGGCGATCTTCGCTCTGGGTCTGTCGCAGTTCCACCCGCGGCGCTGGATGCTGCACGACTGGCTGTCCGGAACCGAACTGGTGCGCATCCCGGGCCTCGCCAAGCCTCGCTGGAAAAAGGACAAGGCAGTCTGAACCGACGTCGCCTGCGGTCCCGGATCCCGGAGCCCGCAGGGATCTTGCATCACGGGGCAAGCCACAGGCCGAGATCCTCCAGCCCGTCGGCGATTTGCTCCGCCATTTGCCGATAGCCCTCCGCGTTCGGATGGATGCGATCCGCGCGCAGATCGCCGTTCGAGAGCACCCCCGAGAGCACTGAACCGATCAGCGGGACCCCCTCCTCGCGCGCCAGCTCGCCATAGATGCCGTCGTCGCGCAGGCGCCCCGTCGCAGCCGCGAAGGCCGAGGCCGAGGGCACGCCAAGCAGCAGGGGCTGGGCGCCATGCTCACGCACCTCGTGGATCATTGCCCGCAGGTCCTCCTTGACCGACGCCGCTGCGCGCTGGCGCAGGAAGTCATTGCCGCCGAGGCCGATGATCACCAGATCGGGCTCGTGCTCGCGCAGACTGGGGCCCAAACGGTCACGTGCGCTGTCCGCCCGATCCCCCGGCACACCGTCGTTCACCACCCTCCATCCTGTGATTTCGGCCAGCCTCGCCGGAAAATCCTCTCCGCGCGAGGCACCGGTCCCGTGAGTCACGCTGTCCCCGAACGCCAGCACGGTGGCCGAACGCGGCAGCGGCTCCAGGTCACCGGGTCCGCTGCCGCCACAGCCGGCGAGCAGGGCCAGCAGCCCCGCCAGAGCGCCCGCGAGAAATATCCGCCGCGAGGAAGCGATCATGCCCGCACCGCCATGCGTCGCAGCGCCAGCAGCGCGATGGCCAGGAACAGCAGCACCGGCAGGCTGGCCGCCAGCAGCGGTGGCAGGTTGTACACCAGCCCCAGGTGAGTGATCGCGCGCATCACGATCACGAACGAGACGCCGATCGCGATCCCGATAAACAGGCGCTGGCCGGCGCCGCCCTCGCGCTGCGAGCCGAACAGGAACGGGATCGCGAGCAGCAGCATCACGAAGGTGCTGGCGGGCAGGGTAAAGCGCTGCCAGAACGCAACCTCGTACGGGGCGGCGTCCAGCTGATTCTCGCGCAGATAATCGATGTAGCGGGACAGGTCGAGCGCGGCCATCTGGCTGGGCTCGACCACCAGCACGTCGAAATACTCGGGGGCGATCAGCCGGTCGATCGTCTCCTGCTCACGGTGTTCGGCAACCACGCGGTCATGTGACAGCTGCGAGCGTTCCACGTCCTCCAGCCGCCAGTCGCCATCGACAAACTGGGCCCGCGCCGCACGGGTGATCTGGCTCGGCTCGCGATCCCCGGTGAACTCGATGATGCGCACACCCACAAGCTGATTCCCGGCCAGCACCGACTCGGCGTGGATCATACGCTGACCGTCGCGCGCCCACAGCCCCATCGACCCCACACTGATCTCCTCGTCGAAGGCCGAAGCCTTCAGCGCCTGGGCACGCGTCTCCGAGGCCGGGGCGAAGAACTCGCCGACGATCAGCATCACCATCACCACCACCAACCCCGCCTGCAGCACCCAGACGATGAACCGGCCCAGCGTCATGCCGGCGGCCCGCATCGCCGTCAGTTCGCTGTTGGCCGCGAGGTTGCCCAGCCACAACAGCCCGCCGACCAGTGCGGCAGGCGGCAGCATTTCGTACATCCGTCGCGGCAGGGTCATGGCCACGTAGAGCATCGCCTCGGCAACCCCGTAGTTGCCAGTACCGGTGTCGCGCAGTTCGTCGATCATCGCAAACACCGCATCCAGCGCAACCAGCAGCACAACGGCCAGTCCGGTGCCGATCAGCACCTGGCGGATCACATAGCGCCCCAGCACCGTGGTCATGGTGCTCCTCCAGCATCACGCAAGCGAGGGCTGGCCGACCGCAGTCGCAGCAGGCCCTTGTGCCAGGCCAGCACTACCCACAGCACCAGCATCAGGCCATGGGTCCACCACAGCCCCAGGGCCAGCGGCGTGCGGCCGTCGGCCAGCTGTCCCTGCCCGAGGATCAGGAAGTTCGCGTACAGCACGTACACGCCGATCGCAGCCGGGATACGCGCATAGCGCCCAGTGCGTGGCGGCACCTGCGCCAGCGGCAGCGCGAGCAATGCCAGCACCAGGATTGAAAGCGGCATCGCCAGACGCCATTCCAGCTCGGCGCGCGCCTCGGGATCGTCGCGCTGCGCCCACAGCGCGGAGGTCGGCAGCGCATCCAGGCTGGCGCGCCGCGTGGTTGGGTCGGGCTCGGTAATCTGGGTGCGCAGGCGCTCGAACTCCAGCATGCGGAAGCTCGCGGTACCCGGCTCGCCGACATAGCGATAGCCGTTCTCCAGCATGAGGAAGCCGCTACCCTCGGCGTCGGGATCCGGTACCGCGCGCTCGGCCACGGTAATCTGCGACTCGCCATCCACCTCGCGATAGATGAAGACCTCCAGCAAGGCCTCGCGGTCCGCACTCATGCGCTCGGCGAAAAAGACCTGATCCCCCACCCGCGAGCGCAGGAACCGGCCCGGGGCAACCCCCACCAGGTCGGAACGCTGCTCGGCCAGGTCGCGCAACTGGTCGATCTGCGCCTCGGTGCGGGGCACGACCATGGTCATCAGCACCAGCAACAGGATCGCGGCCGGCGCAGCCACCCAGAACAGCGCACGGTAAAGGGCCGCGAACGACATCCCGCTGGCCTGCAGCGCGGTCATCTCGCTGTCGCGCTGCATGCGCCCGAAGACCAGCATGAACGCCAGAAACAGGGCGACCGGCCAGAGGAAGACGATGCCCTTGAACGCCCCGAACGCAACCATGCCGGGGAGGAAATCGACCGGCAGGCTGCCCTCAGCGACATCGCGCAGCACCCGCGCCAGCACGCCGCCGATAATGACCAGCAGCAGCACCACACTGACCGCGGCCTGGGTCAGCCACAGCTCGCGGGCAATGAAGCGCTCGGCGCGACGCAGGATCACGCGCGCATCACCCCGCGCCGGACGCGACGCGTGGTCGGGCGCCGCTCGGCGCTGGTAACATGATCGGACTCATTTTCGGGAGGCATTTGATGCAATTCTCCGTCACCACCTCGACCCTCGACAAACCCCGCGTCGGCATCCGCGCCGCCGGGATCGCCCACAAGCGCAAGCCGGCCGCGGGCGCCAGCGCCCTGGATGCCGCGCGCGACGGCGAGATCGCGGCCCTGCTGAAGGCCGGCGAGATGGATGGCGAGGCCGGCAGCCGGCTGTTGCTGCCAGGCGGTGGAACCAAGGGTAGCGCACTCCTGATCGGCCTGGGGGCGAAGAAGGACTTCGACGCCCGTGCCGCGCGCAAGGCGGCGCAGGCCCTGGCCGCCGCACTGGTCGAGCGCCCGGCCACCAGCGCCGCGATCGCGGTCGCCGACTTCCAGCCGCGCGGCAAGGACATCGCCTGGGTGGTGCACACCCTGGTCGCGGCGATCTCGGATGCCGCCTACCGCTTCACCCCGTTCAAGGGCAAGGAGAAGACCACCCCGGTGAAGCTGGACAAAATCCAGCTGTGCGTAGAGCGCAAGGACGCCGAGGCCGCGAAGAAGGCCTGCACCGAGGCCGCGGCGATCGCCACCGGCGTGAACCGCGCGAAGGACCTGGGCAACACCCCGCCGAATGTCTGCTACCCGGAGAGCCTGGCCGACACCGCCCGCGAGATGGCGAAACAGCACAAGAAGCTGAAGGCCACGGTGCTGGACGAGAAGGACCTGGAGAAGCTCGGCGCCGGGGCCATCCTGGCGGTAGGCAAGGGTTCCGAGCGCCCGCCGCGCCTGATCGCGATGGAATACTCCGGCGGCAAGAAGGGCGACGCCCCGGTGGTGCTGGTCGGCAAGGGCATCACCTTCGACACCGGCGGGATCTCGCTGAAGCCCGGCGCCGAGATGGACGAGATGAAGTACGACATGTGCGGGGCCGCCAGCGTGTTCGGGGTCATCGAGGCCTGCTGCGAACTGGGGCTGCCGATTAACGTGGTCGGCGTGGTCACCAGTGCCGAGAACATGCCCGACGGCCGCGCGACCCGCCCCGGCGACATCGTCACCACGCTGTCCGGGCAGACGGTAGAGATCCTGAACACCGACGCCGAAGGCCGCCTGGTGCTGGCCGATGCGCTGACCTGGGTCGAGCGCTACAAACCAAAGGCAGTGATCGATATCGCCACCCTGACCGGGGCCTGCATCGTCGCACTGGGCCATCAGGGCGCGGCGATCCTGGGCAACAACGAGCGCCTGGCGAAGAGCCTGCTGGCTGCCGGCGAGGAGACCGGCGACCGCGGCTGGCAGCTCCCCCTGTGGCCGGAGTATCAGGAACAGCTGAAGAGCAATTTCGCCGACATGGCCAATATCGGCGGGCGCCCGGCCGGCACGATCACCGCCGCCTGCTTCCTGTCGCGCTATACCGAGGACTACACCTGGGCGCATGTCGACATCGCCGGCGTGGCCTGGAAGAGCGGCAAGGAAAAGGGCGCGACCGGCCGCCCGGTGCCGATGCTGATGCGCTACCTGCTCGACCAGGCCTGACCCGGGTCGGGCGCGGATGACCCACGTCAGCTTCTACCTGCTGCAGGACCCGGCCCCGGAGGCACGCCTGCGCTTCACCTGCCGCCTGGCGAAGAAGGCCAGCGGCCAGGGCCATCGCGTGCACATCCACACCGGCTCGCCGGAGCTGACGCGGACCCTGGACGAGTGGCTGTGGACCTTCGAGGACACCGCCTTCCTGCCGCACAGCACCGACGTACGCGATGCGGACGTCCCGGTCTCCCTGCACGAGGCCCACGCCCCGTCGGATCGCTGCGACGTGCTGATCAACCTGGCGCCGGAGGTGCCGGAATACTGTGGACGCTTCGAGCGCGTCGCGGATATCGTCGGTGGGGAGGAATCGGAACGCGAGGCGGGCCGCGCCCGCTATCGCTACTTCAAGGAACGCGGCTACCCGCTTGAGCACCACAACATCTGACACGCACCACGCCAGGGAAACACGGACTCTTCAGGCCTTGTGCCAGATCAGCACCTGATTGTTGACCGGCATCTCCACCACCTCGGCCCGGCCAAGTCCATGCTGCCCGGCCAGCGCGTCCAGATCGGCGCGGTCGCGCACACCCATGCCCAGTTTCTGCTGACGCAGCATCGCGTCGAAGCGCGCATTCGACGGCGCCGTGTGCGCGCCATCATGTGCGAACGGGCCGTACAGCGCGAATAACCCGCCTGGCGCCAGCACCCGCCCCACACCCGCGAAAAAGGCCTCGACCGCCAGCCAGCGCATGATGTGCACGGTATTCGCGCTGTAGACATAGTCGAACGGCCCCTCGGGCCAGCGGTCGCTCAGCACGTCCAGCGCCACCGCTGCCCGCAGGTTCGGCAGCGCCGCGTCCCTGCGCCAGGCCTCCACCCCCGGGAGATTCTCCGCAACATCGCTCGGAAGCCAGTCGAGGTGTGGCAGGGCACCGGCGAAATACACCGCGTGCTGTCCCGTGCCCGCCCCGACCTCCAATACCCGGCCGGGTGCGGCAAAACGCTCGCGCAGCACGGACAGGATGGGGTCGCGATTCTCCTCCGCGGCCGAGGCGTGGGGCTTGTGGCGCGACATAATCTCTCCTGCACCTGAATTCGGGTCATTCTGGACGCACCTGGAGCGGACTGCCATGATCGAGGGACACCCCGAACACAGGCCCACCCCATGTCGCATCGCCACCGGTTTGCCTGGCCCCTGGTCCTGGCACTCACCCTGGTGCTCGCCGCCAGTGACGCCCTCGCCCGCGAAGTCGACCCGGAGGCGCTGGAGCGCGTGCTACCGGTGGAACTGGCAACCGTTGGCATGGATGCCCAGACCGGCGCCCCGATCGCCCTTTTACGCGACCCCGACTCCCGCGAGGTGGTCCCGATCGTGATTGGCCCCGATCAAGCGCAGTCCATCCTGCTGGCGATGCACGACGTTCAGCTGTCGCGCCCCCAGACGCACGACTTGATGATCAACCTACTGGACGAACTGGATGCAACTCTGGAACGCGTGATCGTCGACGGCCTGGTCGACGGCACGTACCTCGGCTGGCTGGAGCTGCGCGTGGAGGGCGAGGACGAGCCGCGCTACATCGACACCCGCCCCAGCGACGGTCTGGCTCTGGCTGTGCGCACCGGCGCCACGATTGCGGTCTCGCCCGACGTCCTCGAGGCCGATGTGCCGTTCGAATACAGCCCGCCCGGCGACGACGAGGTGGTGACCGCGCTCGGCATCACCGTAATCGCGGTGCGCGACGACCTGCGCGAGGCGCTGGAACTGCCGGACGAACCCGGCGTGCTGGTGAGCCGCGCTGAGGGCGCGGCCGCAGCCGCCGGCCTGGCGCAGGGCGCGCTGATCCTGGAGGTGAACGGGCAAACTCCCGAGACCCCGATCGAGTTCCTGGATGCAGTCTCCGAGACCCCGGATGGCGAAGAGGCGGAGATCCGCTTCTGGCTGGACGGCGAGGAACAGACCATCACCCTGCCCACCGACGTCCCGCAGATCGAGGAATCGGACGACGCCCTGGCCGTGTAGCGGATCGGACCAGGAACGGACTCAGTCGGCAGTCGGCAGCCGCGGGCGCAGCCAGTCCAGCGTCGCGGCCGTGGCCGCATCCGGCTGTCCACCCTCGCCGCGCAGGGCCTGCAGGGCCTCGCCGGCCAGCTGCTTGCCAAGCTCCACACCCCACTGGTCGAAAGCATTGATGCCCCAGAGCGTCGCGAGCACATAGATTTTGTGCTCGTACAGCGCGATCAGGGCCCCCAGCGTGGCCGGATCGAGCTGCTCCAGCAGGATTACGGTGCTGGGCCGGTTGCCCGGGAAGGTGCGGTGCGGGGCCAGGGCATCGATCTGCTCGGGCGCGATACCGGCCGCAGCCATCTCCGCGCGCACCGTCCCTTCGTCCTTGCCCAGCGCCAGGGCCTGTGCCTGCGCCACTAGATTCGCCAGCAGCAGCGGGTGCTGGGCCGGGAGGTCGTGCTCCGGCCGGGCCACGCCGATGAATTCCGCCGGGATCACCCGCGTGCCCTGATGCAGCAGCTGGAAGAACGCGTGCTGGCCATCGGTGCCGACGGCCCCCCAGACGATGCTGCCGGTATCCTCGTCCACCGGGCGGCCATCCAGCCGCACCTGCTTGCCGAGACTCTCCATCTCCGCTTGCTGCAGATAGGCGGGCAGCAGGGCCAGACGTTCGTCATAGGGCAGGACCGCGCGGGCGCAGCCCCCCAGCAGATTCTGGTTCCAGTAGTCGACCAGGGCCATGCGTACGGCGGCATTGTCGGCGAGGATCGTGCCGCGCACGTGCTCGTCCATCATGTGCGCCCCGCCAAGGAAGGCGCGGAAGCCATCCATGCCCAGAAGCAGCGCCACCGGCAGACCGATCACCGACCACACCGAATAACGCCCGCCGACCCAGTCCCAGAAGCCGAACATGTTGGCCGGGTCGATCCCGAACTCCACCACCCGCTCGCGCGCGGTGGACACCGCGACGAAATGGCGGGCAACCGCCTCCGCGGGAAAGTGGCCAAGCAGCCAGTCGCGCGCGGCGCGGGCGTTGGTCAGGGTCTCCTGCGTGCCGAAGGTCTTGGAGGCGACGATGAACAGGGTCGTCTCGGGGTCGGCCTCGCGCAGTTCGGTGGACAGCGCGGCACCATCCACGTTGGAGACAAAGCGCACGGTCAGCGGATCGCCCTCGGCGGTCGGCCGGGCATGTGCGGCCAGGGCACGGCAGACCATGCGCGGGCCCAGGTCGGAGCCGCCAATGCCGATATTGATCACCCGCCGGATCGGTCGGCCCGTATGGCCCGTATGTTCGCCCGCGTGGACCCGGCGCACGAAGGCCTCCATGCGCTCGAGTTCCGCGTGCACCGGCCCGGCCAGGTCCTCGCCTGCGACCTCGCAGCGCGTGCCGGGCGGCAGGCGCAGCGCCGAGTGCAGGGCCGCTCGGTCCTCGGTGATGTTCACACGCTCGCCCGCGAACAAGCGCTCCAGCGCCCCGGCCACACCGCAATGCTCCGCATGCGCCGTCAGGGCCTGCCAGCCCGGGCCGTCCAGCCGCTGGCGCGTCCAGTCCAGGCGCAGCCCCGCGATCTCCTGCACATCCCGCTGCACCCGGCCCGGGTCCTCTTCCAACAAGTTTCGCAGGGGACGCTCGTTCAGCCGCGCTCTATGTGCAGCCAGATCATCATTCCGTGCCGGTTCGTTCCCTGAGATCATCCGTGTGCCCCTCGCGATGGTGACTCCAGATTGCAGCGCTCCGTCCAACCGTTCAATGCCCCGGCGTTCCATGTCGTCCCGTTCCATATCGCTCCGGGCGCCTGAGTTACACTCTTGGAAACGCAACCGGGGCTCCCGGTTCCACCAGTGTTTCCCCAGGGAATTGTTATGCGCATCCTTTTTGCCAGCAGCGAGGCGTACGGCCTGACCAAGACCGGGGGCCTCGCCGACGTCAGCGCCAGCCTGCCCGTTGCCCTGCGCCGTCGTCGGCAGGACGTACGGCTGGTCGTGCCCGGCTATCCGGAGGCCTGCAGCCAGCTGGCCCACGCGCAACCCTTGCCCGGCCCCCCGGATGCGCCCTGGCAGTTGATCGAAGGCCACCTGCCCGGCACCAAACTGCCGGTCTACCTGGTCGACTGGCCGGAGTACTTCCAGCGGGCCGGCAACCCCTACAGCGCCAGCAATGGCATGGACTGGCCGGACAACGCCCAGCGTTTCGCCGGGTTCGCGCGGGCGATCACGGCGATTGCCCGCGACAAGGCCGGGCTCGACTGGGCACCGGAACTCGTGCACCTGAACGACTGGCAGACCGGTCTCGTTCCCGTATTCCTGGACCCCGAGCGCAGCGGTCTCCCGCGCCCGCGCACGATCTTCACGATCCACAACCTCGCCTATCAGGGGCTGTTCCCGGCGAAGGCGATGGACGATCTGGGCCTGCCGTCCGATCTGTGGACCCCGGACGCCCTGGAGTTTCACGACCACCTGTCCTTCATGAAGGCCGGGCTGGTCTTCGCCGACGCCATCACCACGGTCTCGCCCACCTACGCCCGGGAGATCCAGGAGCCGGAATCGGGCATGGGCCTGGATGGCGTGCTGCGCGCCCGCACCAAGGACCTCTACGGCATCCTGAACGGAGTGGACTACCGTGCCTGGGATCCCTCCCGCGATCGCCACATCGCCCGGACCTACTCGGCGGAGGACCTGTCAGGCAAGGCCGAGAACAAGGCCGCCCTGCAAAAACGCATGGGACTGGAGGTCGATCCCGACGTACCGCTCCTCGGTCATGTCGGCCGCATGGTCGAACAAAAGGGCGTGGACCTGATCCATGCGGCCTGCACCCCCTTGCTGGAGTCCGGACGCGTGCAACTCGCCCTGGTCGGTTCCGGACAGAAGGACCTGGAACACGCGACCGGCGCCCTGGCGCGGACCTACACCGGCCGCGTCGGGGTGCACATCGGCTACGACGAGCCGCTGGCGCACCAGATCGAGGCCGGGGCCGACCTGTTCCTGATGCCCTCTCGCTTCGAGCCCTGCGGCCTGAACCAGATGTACAGCCTGCGCTACGGCACACCGCCGGTGGTACATGCCACGGGTGGGCTGGCGGATACCGTCGTCGACGCCACCCCCGAACACCTGGCCGACGGCACCGCCAACGGATTCAGTTTCACGCCCGACACGGTCAGCGCGCTGACGCAGGCCCTGGAAAGCGCCCTGGACCTCTACCACAGGCGCGCCGACGGGCGCTGGGAACAGCTCCTGCGCACCGGTATGGGCCAGGAGTTCGACTGGTCCACCAGCGCCGAACACTACCTCTCCCTGTATCGCCAGCTGGCGCCCCGCAAGCGACAGACTGCAACAACCTGATCTGCGCTATAATCCGTGACCGTTTCGCGCACGCAGTGAATGCAACGATCCCCACAAGGCCGGCCCAGCGCCGGCCTTGTGCTTGCAGAAGGGCTTATGACTCATAGCGACCAAGACGACCGATTCCTGCCCAAGGACAAGGAACTGCGGGCCCGTGTGCGCCTGTTCGGCGAACTGCTGGGCAATGTGATCCGCAAGCTCGAAGGCCAGACCGTGTTCGACGCCGTGGAGAAACTCCGCCGCGGTTTTGTGAGCCTGCGCAAGGAAGAGGATTCCCAGCTGCGCCAGCGCCTGATGGCGGACATCACCCATTTCGACGCTGCCCTGACCGAACGCGTGATCCGCGCGTTCAGCATCTACTTCAGCCTGGTCAACATCGCCGAGGAGGACCTGTTCTATCGCTGGCGCCGCGCGCAGGTTTCCAGTGGCGAACCGCTGTGGACCGGCTCTTTCGATCAGACGCTGCGTGAGCTGCATGACGAGGGCGTGACCGCCGCCGAGCTGGAGCGCCTGCTCGCGGAACTGCACTACCAGCCGGTATTCACCGCGCATCCGACCGAGGCCCGCCGCCGAACCACGATGGAAAACCAGCGCCGCGTGTTCGAGACGGCCGACCGCCTCAACCAGCCAGGGCTGGGAGAAGAGGAACGCCGCCTGATCATCGAGGAGCTGGAAACCCAGATCCAGCTGCTGTGGCGCACCAACGAGGTGCGAGTGAAGAAGCCGCAGGTCCAGGACGAGATCAAGTACGGGCTCTTCTACTTCGAGGAGAGTCTGTTCGAGGCGATACCGCAGTCCTATCGCTTCCTGGAGAAGGCGATCCGGCGCATCTACGGCGTGCACCCCGACGGCAGTCTGCCAATGCGCATCCCGGCCTTTCTGCACTTCGGTTCCTGGATCGGCGGTGACCGCGACGGCAACCCGAACGTCACCCCGGAAGTCACCGAACTGGCCTGCCGCCTGGCGATGGAACAGGTCCTGCGTGAATACATCAAGCGGGTCAACCACCTGCGCAATGTACTTACCCATTCGGCCTACATGTGTCAGCCGTCGCAGGAATTCCTCGACAGCCTGGACGCCGACAGCAACATCGCCAACGCGGTGTTCCACGGCGCCTCCGACCGTTTCGAGAGCGAACCCTACCGGCGCAAGCTGTACATCATGCGCTACCGCCTGCGCGAGACGCTGGAGACGGTCTGCCGACGCATCCAGGGTGAGGCGGCCGTGCTGCCGACCAACAGCGCCTACGCCGACGCCGAGGCGTTTCTGCAGGATCTGAACCTGATCCGCGACTCGCTGGTCAGCCATGGCGATCGCAACATCGCCTCGGGCGCGCTGACCGACCTGATCCGCCTGGTCGAGACCTGCGGCTTCCACCTGCATCACCTGGATGTACGCCAGGAGTCCACGGTCCACAGCGAGGCCATCGCCCAGCTGCTGCAGCAACTGGCCCCGGAGGTCGACTACAACACGCTGGACGAATCCGGCCGCCAGAAAGTCCTGAGCGATCTGATCGCGGCGCCAGCGCTGTCCGATCTGAATCGCGAGGCCCTGGACGAGGGCGCGCTGGAGACCCTGCGCGTATTCGACGTCATCCATGCAATGCGCCGCGAGATCGGTCCGGATGGCATCGGCACCTACGTGATCTCGATGACCCACGCCGCCTCGCATGTGCTGGAGGTCCTGCTGCTGGGCCGCCTGGCAGGCCTGGCCGGCGAGGACGAGAACGGCGAGCCGTTCTGCCACCTGCGCATCTCGCCGCTGTTCGAGACCATCGAGGACCTGCTGCATGTCGAGGACGTGCTGGAAGGCCTGCTGTCCAACCCCGTGTATGCCCGCCTGCTGTCCGCCTCCGGCAACGTCCAGGACGTGATGCTCGGCTACTCCGACTCCTGCAAGGATGGCGGCATCCTCGCCTCCAGCTGGAACCTCTACGAGGCGCAGAAGAAGATCGTCGGGATCACCGACCGCTTTGGCGTGCGCTGCCAGCTGTTCCACGGCCGCGGTGGCACCGTTGGCCGCGGCGGCGGCCCGACGCATGAATCCATCCTCGCCCAACCTCCGGCCACCGTGCAGGGGCGGATCAAGTTCACCGAGCAGGGCGAGGTGCTGTCGTACAAGTACTCCAACGCGGAGACGGCGGTCTACGAACTGGGCATGGGGGCGACCGGTCTGATGCTCGCCTCGCGCAGCCTGATCCGCCCGGCCCGCCAGGATCGCGACGAGTACCGCGCCACCATGGACGAGCTGGCGCGCGCGGGCGAGGATGCCTATCGCGACCTGATCGACCGCACACCGGGTGTCCTGGACTACTTCTACGAGATCACCCCGGTACAGGAGATCGGTTTCCTGAATATCGGCTCGCGTCCCTCGCACCGGCGCAAGACGGATCGCTCCAAGAGTTCCATCCGTGCGATCCCCTGGGTGTTCGGCTGGGCGCAGTCACGCCACACCCTCCCTGCCTGGTACGGGATCGGGTCGGCCCTGGAACAGTGGCGCAGCAACGATCCCGGGCGGCTGGAGCAGCTACAGCGGATGTATCAGGAATGGCCGTTCTTTCGCTCTCTGCTGTCGAACTGCCAGATGGCGCTCACCAAGGCCGACATGCGCACGGCCGCCGAGTACGCGCGCCTTTGCAGCGACGCGGAGCTGGCCGAGCGCCTGTACTCACTGGTGCGCGAGGAGCACACGCGAACAGTTAACGAGGTGCTGCGCGTTGCGCGGCTGGACAACCTGATGGACGAGACGCCGCTGCTGGCGCGCTCGTTGCAACGGCGCAACCCGTATCTGGACCCCCTCAACAGTATCCAGATCCACCTGCTGCGCGAGTCGCGCCAATTTGATGCCGAGGCCGACGACGACGCGGACAATCCCTGGCTGTCGCCACTGCTGCGTTCGATCAACGCAATTGCGGCAGGCATGCGCAACACCGGCTGAGCGCAATCATCCGTCCCCACGCGGGCCCGGGGGCGGTACCCATCTCCTTGCGTTAGAATCGCGGCATGCGCCTGCTCCTGCTCATCGTTGCCATCGTCGCGATCTTTCTCGCGGTCCGAACCCTGGTGCGTTCCTCCGGCGCGCGCAAGGAGCCCGTGTCCCGCGACGCCCGCCCCGAGCGCCTCAAGGAAGGAGGCGCAGTGATTCGTTGCGCCTTCTGTGGCGTACACGTCCCGGAGGCCGAGGCCTACCGCGATGGCGATCGCCTCTACTGCTCCCCGCAACACGCCGAGATCGACCGCAAACGGCAAAACGCCGGGCCCGGCTCCGATTCGGGCGCCGACTGATCCGCCGGGAGGCCGGCATCCATGGGGGCCCCCATCACGCTTGATGCCGACACACGCCGTTCGGCTTGGCTGTTCGCGCTCTACCGGGTCTTTGTTGCCAGCGTCCTGCTGATCCTGGGACTGGTCCCGGAGGGTCCGGTGGGGCTGCAGGCCGCGGCCCCGGAAATGTATCCAGCGCTCGCCGGCGGCTATCTGGTCTTTGCGCTGTTCGTCGCGGCCATGACCTGGCGCCCCAGCCGCGATCCCGATACCACCAGTCTGGCGGCCCTGGCACTGCTGGGCGGGATTGGCGACACCATCGGCCTGGTCGCGCTGGTGCTGGTCGCCGGTGGCGTGGGCACCGGCATTGGCCTGCTTCTGATCCCTGCAGTGGTCGCCGCCACGCTGCTTTCCGGCGGACGGCTGAGCTTGTCGCTGGCGGCCGTGGCCACGCTGGGCCTGCTGACGGCCGAAGCAGCCGCAATTGTCCTGCTGGTCCAGGACGGCTCCGGCCTGACCCAGGCCGGACTGCTCGGTGCCACGTTGTTTGCTGCCGGGCTCCTGGCACGCCATGTAGCACGCCGCGCGGGTGCAACACGCGCCCAGGTCGAACGCCAGGAAGAAGATCTTGCCAGTCTCGCCGAGCTTAACGCCCAGATCATCGCGCGCATGAGCGCCGGGGTCATTGCCGTCGCCCCGGATGGCAACATCCGTTCGATCAACGAAGCCGCACGCCGCCTGCTCCCGCCCCGCCCCGGGCGCCAGCTGTCCGCAATCTCGCCCTCGCTGGCCCAGCTGGTCGATCAATGGCAGAACGCGGGCATGCGCACCGACACACACCAGTTGCCGGGCGATCGCGACCAGCCCGCCCTGCAGGTCCGTCTGACCCCGTTGGGCGACCGCGGGACACTACTGATCCTCGAGGATCTGGCCGAGATCCAGCGCCAGGCGCAGGCTAGCAAGCTGCAGGCGCTGGGTCGCCTGACCGCGAGCATCGCCCACGAGATCCGCAACCCGCTGGGCGCAATCAGCCACAGCGCCCAACTGCTCGCCGAGTCTCCACAACTGACCAGGGCCGACCAGCGTCTGCTGACCATCATCAACAAGCAGAGCAAGCGCGTGAACGAACTGATCTCCAATGTGCTGAGCCTGTCGCGACGCGATACCGGACAACGTGAACGCCTGAACCTGCAGGAATTCCTCGACCGCTTTGTCGACGAGTTCTGCGGCGCGATGCAGATCCCTCGCGTCGCGCTGCACGCCAAGGTCGAGCCATATGATTCCGAAGTGCTGTTCGATCCGTCGCAGCTGAACCAGGTCCTGTGGAATCTGTGCACCAATGCACGCGTGCACGGGGGACACGACCAACCGGGCGCACCACCGATCGTGCTGCGTGGCGGGGCGGGTCAGGTCGCCCGCGTGGTCAGCCTCGATGTCCTCGACGCCGGCCCCGGCATTGCCCCCGAACAACGCTCCGACCTTTTCGAGCCGTTTGTCTCGGGCAACCGCGGAGGGACCGGACTGGGCCTGTACATCTCGCGCATGTTGTGCGAGAACAACGGGGCAACCCTGGAGTATGTCAGCACACCCACCGGCGGATGCTTCCGCATCCTGTTCGCCCCGACGGATGTCGACACGGGCGAGGCGGACACGAAAGCGTCGTCGACGGAGCCCGCGAGGGAACGCGCATGAGCATTCGCCACGTCCTGGTCGTGGACGACGAGCCGGACATCTGCGAACTCCTCGAGATCACACTGTCCCGCATGGGGATCGAGGCCACCACGACGGAACGCCTGACCGGGGCGCGCGAACTGATCGCGCGGCAGGACTTTGACCTCTGCCTGACCGACATGCGTCTGCCCGATGGCGACGGGCTGGATCTGGTGCGCCACATCCAGGGGCAACGTCCGGATCTTCCGGTAGCCGTGATCACCGCCCACGGGAGCGTGGACACCGCGGTCCAGGCCCTGAAGCTGGGCGCATTCGACTTTGTCAGCAAGCCCGTGGACCTGCAGCAACTGCGCGAACTGATCGACACCGCGCTGCGGCTGGAACCCGCCCCCGACCTGCCCGGCGCGCTGAATGCCGACACGGTCCCGGACGCCGAAACCACCCACATCGACAGCCCGCTGCTCGGACAGGCACCGCCGATGCAGACCCTGCGCGCGACGATCCACAAACTGGCACGCAGCCAGGCACCGGTGTTCATCCGCGGCGAATCCGGCTCCGGCAAGGAGCTGGTGGCGCGCGAGATCCATCGCCTGGGGCCGCGTAGTGACCGCCCGTTCGTGCCGGTCAATTGCGGGGCGATCCCGAGCGAGCTGATGGAGAGCGAGTTCTTCGGCCACCGCAAGGGGGCCTTCACCGGTGCCACGCAGGATCACACCGGGCTGTTCCAGGCGGCCAGCGGTGGCACGCTGTTTCTCGACGAGGTCGCCGACCTGCCGCTGCCCATGCAGGTCAAGCTGCTGCGCGCGATCCAGGAACGCGCGATCAAGCCCGTGGGGGGCACGCGCGAGATCCCGGTGGACGTGCGCCTGCTGTCGGCCACGCACCACGACCTGGAACGCGCGGTGGCCGAGGCGCGCTTCCGCCAGGACCTCTATTACCGCCTGAACGTGATCGAGCTGAAGGTCCCTGCGCTACGCGAACGACGCGAGGACATCCCCGTGCTCGCCCAGTGCGTACTGACCCGGATCAGCGAGCAGTGGGGTACCGAACCGCTGGAACTGGCGCCAGACGCCATCGAGACCCTCGCCCGGCATCCATTCCCGGGGAACGTCCGCGAACTGGAGAACATCCTCGAACGCGCCGCCACCCTCAGCGAGGGCCCCACGATCCACGCCGACAGCATCGACCTGCCCCGTTCTACGCATGGCGAACCCATGCCATCGGCCGAGGCCCCGGGCTTTGTGCCACCCGCGCCACAGCGCGAGATACCAACCGCCTCAGCGGACGACGTCGCCCTGGACCAGCGCCTGGCCGAGCAGGAACGCCAGGCCATCGCGACGGCGTTGCAGCAGACCGGCGGCAACCGTACGGCCGCGGCACGCCTGCTCGGGCTCAGTTTTCGCCAGCTGCGCTACCGGCTCAAGAAGCTCGGGATCGAGTGAGAGGGACGTATCAGGCGCTGCGTGGCGGCGGGTCGGGGATCTCCGCCAGCCATTGCTCCAGCTCGAACAGCGGAAGCCCCACCACGTTGGTATAGGAACCGGCGATCCACTCGACAAAGGCAGCACCGCGCCCCTGGATCGCATAGGCCCCGGCCTTGCCGCGCGGCTCGCCCGTCGCCCAGTAGTACTCGATGTCGGATGGCATCAGCGGCCGCATGCGCACGCGGGTCGTAACAGTGCATGCCCGCATGGATTCACCGGGCCGACAAAGGGCCATGCCGGACACCACCCGGTGCTCCCCGCCGGAGAGGCGTTGCAGCATAGCCTCGGCGTCGGCGAAATCTACGGGCTTTCCCATGGCCTCGCCGCCCACAGCGACCACCGTATCCGCGGCCAGCACCCACTGCCCCGGGATGCCGCGTTCGAGGGCTGCCTCCGCCTTGGCGATCGCGAGGCGCTCGACCAACACCTCCGGTGGCTCGCCCGGTAGTGCGGCCTCGTCCACGTCCATCGGGGCCACCTCGAAGACGAGCTGGATCTGCTCCAGCAGTTCGCGGCGGCGCGGGGAGGCGGAGGCCAGCAACAGCGGATGCGCCACGGGCATCACGCGCGATGGTAGGGGTGGTTGTTCAGCAGCGACCAGGCACGGTAGAGCTGCTCGGCGACCAGCACCCGCACCAGCATGTGCGGGAAGGTCAGCGGCGACAACGACCAGGCCCATTCCGCGCGGGCACGCACGGTGTCATCGAGGCCGGCGGCCCCGCCGATCACCAGTGCGACATCGCGCCCGTCCTGCTGCCAATCCGCCAGGCGCCGCGCGACGCCCTTCGTGTCCACGCCCTTGCCGCGCTCGTCCAGCAGGATCACGCGGGCGCCATCGGGAATCGCCTTCAGCAGGATCTCGCCCTCGCGCCGTAGCAGCGTAGCCGTATCCATGGACTTGGCCCCGGACGGGCCGGCCAGGGCCTGCAGGTTCAGGTTCAGCTCGCGCGGCAGGCGTCCGGCGTACTCGTCGAACCCGGCGGCCACCCAGTCGGGCATGCGCTTGCCGATCGCGATCAGGTCCAGGCGCATGGCGGCGTGCGGCGGTCAGCCGCGCAGGCGGCGGACGCGCTCCAGGCTGGGGTCTTCCGGGGCGGCCTTTTCGGCATCCGCGGCCTCCTCGGCCAGCCAGAGCTTTTCCAGGTTGTAGAAGTCGCGGGTCTCCGGGAGCATCACGTGGACGATCACGTCATTCAGGTCCACCAGCACCCACTCCTGGCTCTCCTGGCCCTCGACCCCCAGCGGCTGGATGCCGGCCTTCTTCGCCTCGAGCGCGACCGATTCGGCCGCCGACTGCACATGCCGCCCGGAGGTCCCGGAGGCGATCACCATGAAGTCGGCCAGTGTGGTCTTGCCACGCACATCAAGGGTGCGGATGTTCTGCGCCTTGATGTCTTCCAGCGCGGTGGTCACGAGTTCAAGCAGTTGTTCACTGTTCATGTGTCGATCAAGTTCCGTGATGTCGTTGGGCCCCGGCCCGGTACAGGCCGTGGTCCTGAATGTAGCGGTTGACAGCTCCGGGGAGCAGAAAGCGCGGGCTGCGCCCGGCAAGCAGTTCGTCGCGGATCGCCGTCGCGGAGATATCGAGCTGAGTCACTGCCTGGAAATACACTTGACCCGCCGGGCCGGAGCGCAGCGCGGCCGGATCATGCGTGACCGCATTGCCCAGCCAGCCGCCCAGTTCCTGCGAGGCGGGACTGCCCGGCCGGTGCGAGACCACGATATGGGTCAATTCGAACAGCTGTTCCCAGCGGTTCCACGACGGCAGCCCGGCGAAGGCGTCCATGCCCATGATCAGCACCAGCGGGGCCTGCGGCCCCAGCTCTTCGCGGAAGCTCAGCAGGGTATCGACCGTGTAGGAGGGCCCTTCGCGGTCCAGCTCGCGGCGGTCGGCCACGAAGCCCGGCA
Organism: Thioalkalivibrio sp. ALD1; assembly: GCF_000381245.1. Taxonomy (NCBI): domain Bacteria; kingdom Pseudomonadati; phylum Pseudomonadota; class Gammaproteobacteria; order Chromatiales; family Ectothiorhodospiraceae; genus Thioalkalivibrio; species Thioalkalivibrio sp. ALD1. The sequence continues at coordinate 240,275 of NZ_KB906243.1, forward strand.
CATCGCGGATCGCCCGCTCCACCATTGCCAGGCGGTCGTCGCTGCCGGTGCCCGGGCTCGCGCGATGCGGCGGGACATGGCAGGGGATGAAATGTACCTGCTCCAGCCCCAGGTGCTGCTGGATCTCCAGCGCGGGCCGCAGGTGGCCGAAGTGGATCGGGTCGAAGGTGCCGCCGAGAATCCCGATCACGCCGGGGCTGCCTCAGGGAGATGCTGGTTCAATCGCGCGTAGCGGACCAGCCCCAAACCCGACAGGCTCCTAGCTACGCACATGACCGTCGCCGAACACCACGTACTTGAGGGTAGTCAGGCCGTGCAGGCCCACCGGACCGCGCGCGTGCAGCTTGTCGGTGGAGATGCCGATCTCCGCACCCAGGCCGTACTCGAAGCCGTCGGCGAAGCGGGTGGAGGCATTCACCATCACCGAGCTGGAGTCCACAGCGCGCAGGAAACGCCGGGCCCGGGTGTAGTCCTCGGTCACAATGCTGTCGGTGTGGTGCGAGCCATAGGTATTGATATGGTCGATCGCCGCGTCCAGGTCGTCGACCACGCGGATCGCGAGGATCGGTCCCAGGTACTCGGCCACCCAGTCGTCCTCGGTGGCCTCGGCGATGTCCGTCCCGCTGCCGGCGAGGATGGCGCGGGTGCGCGCACAGCCACGCAGGCTCACCTGGTGTTCCCCCAGGGCCGCCGCCAGGCGCGGCAGGAAAGCCTCGGCCTGGTCGGCGTGCACCAGCAGCGTCTCCATGGTGTTGCAGGTGCCGTAGCGCTGGGTCTTGGCGTTCACCGCCACGGCCAGCGCCTTGTCGAGATCGGCCCCGCCATCCACGTACACGTGGCAGACGCCGTCCAGGTGCTTGATCACCGGGATCTGCGACTCGTTGCTGACACGCTCGATCAGGCCCTTGCCGCCGCGCGGGACGATTACGTCCACGTACTGCGGCATGCGCAGCAGCGCGCCCACCGCCGCGCGGTCGGTGGTCGGCACCACCTGCACCGCTTCGCGCGGCAGCCCGGCCTGCTCCAGCCCGGCCTGAATGATCGCGGCCAGGGCCTGGTTGGAGTGCAGGGCCTCGGAGCCGCCACGCAGGATCGCGGCGTTTCCGGACTTCAGGCACAGGGCGGCGGCGTCGATGGTCACGTTCGGACGCGACTCGTAGATAATGCCGATCACGCCCAGCGGCACGCGCATCTGGCCCACCTGGATGCCGCTCGGCTGGTAGGCCATATCGGATATCGTGCCCACCGGATCGGGCAGCCCGGCCACCTGGCGGCAGCCCTCGATCATGGTGTCGATGCGTGCGTCGGTCAGCGCCAGGCGGTCCAGCATCGCGGTGTCCAGGCCGCGCGCGCGCCCGGCCTCCAGATCGCGGCCGTTGGCCTCCACCAGCTCCGCACGCCGCGCGGCGATACCCTCGGCGATCGCGTGCAGTGCCGCGTTCTTCGCACCAGGCTCGGCCTCGGCCATGCGCCGCGAGGCCACGCGGGCGGCACGCCCTAGGGCTTCGACCTGCGCGATCACGTCAGCGGCAGCGGATTCGGTCGGGTGTACGGCAGCGTTCATGCAGTCAGACTCGTTCGGTGTTCAATGCGGGCAATGGCCGGGACAACCGGCGTCCCGCCATTCGGGCTACCAAGTCTAGCAACCCCTGTCGTGCGTTGCCGTTTTCCTGACCCTTGATGACCCGATCCGCACGCGCGGCCTCGCCCAGCAACCCGCGCGCCGCCGGCAGGCTCAGCCGCGACATCGCCTGGCGCAGGGCCTTCTGACCGTCCCCGAAGCTGCCCTGGAAGGCCTCGCGATCCGGCGCCCCGGCCGCCTTGCGCTCCATCGCCTGCACCAGCAGGCGGCATTCGCGCGCCAGCGCCCAGAGGATCAGGGGCTCCGGCTGCCCCTCGTCCAGCAGCCCCTCCAGCATGCGTAGGGCATGGCGGGCATCGCCGCGCAGTGCCGTCGGGGCCAGTGCAAACAGCTCGAAGCGCGCGGCGTCGGTGGTGGCCTCCGCCAGCACGGCCTCGTCGATCTCGGTCACGCCCGCCAGCGCCAGCTTCTCGATCTCCTGGCGCGCGGCCAGCAGATTGCCCTCGATACGCGAGACCAGCAGCGCCAGCGCCGGCTCCGTGATCGTCAGGCCGTGGCGCTGGAGACGGGCGCGGACCCACGGACCCAGCTGGGATGGCGGGATCGGGCGCGCGTGGAGCACCACCGCACGGTTCTCCAGCGCCTTGAACCAGGCCGCCCGGCGCATGTCCCGATCCGGCCGCGGGAGCTGCAACAGCAGTACGAGGTCGTCCTGGGGATCGGCCGCATAGGCCTTCAGGTGATCACCACCTACCTTGCCCGGCTTCCCGGTGGCCAGGCGCAGGTCCAGCACGCTGCGCTCGGCGAACAGGGACCGGTCACGGATCGCGGACTCGAACGGCCCCCAGTCGGACTGCGCGGTCATGTCCAGCACGGTCCGTTCCAGATAGCCCTGATCGCGGGCCGCCGCGCGGATCGCATCGGCCGCCTCGATCGCCTGCAGTGGCTCCTCGGCCAGCAGCAGGTAGATCGGCGCCACGCCGCGCGCCAGATCCTGTTCCAGGCGGGCGAGATCCTGGGCCATCAGTCGGTGGCCTCTCCGGTTATCGGCTCGTCGTCTTCGAACTCTACGTCCTTGCGCAACTGGCCGTCGGGGCCGATCACCGCCTCGATGCGGCGTTGCAACTGGCTGACGATGTCGCGGTTCATCGCCTCGCGCAGGGTCTCCTCACGCTCAGAACGGCTGAGCACCGCCGAGCCGTCGAACAGGTAGATCCGGCTTGCGTGCAACGTGCCCAGATCCACAGCCTCACCGCCCACCGGGCGCAGGCGCACCTCCACCGACCGGATCAGCTCGTACTCCGCGACCCGTGCCGCGTCGGTCACCGACAGCGTGCGCCGGCGGTCGCGCACGGAGCGCACGTCCAGGGTGGCCCCCTGCCCCTCGGGGCGCTGATCGACAACCTCGACCCCGGCCGAGCCGAAGGCCACCGCCAGCTCGCGGTACAGGGAGTCCCGCGGATTTACACCGGTGATCTGCACCGGGGCCAGGGCCTCCGGCCAGTCCATGCTGCCGCGCAGCTGGAAGCCGCAGGCGGCCACGGCAACCGCCAGCCATACGACCAGCACCGCGCGCAGCACCGCGCTCATTGCGGCTTCACCACGAAGTTCACCAAGCGGCCGGGCACCACGATCACCTTCACCACATTCTGCCCCTCGATGTGCCGCTGCACGTTCTCGTCACCCCGCGCGGTGGCCTCGATCGCGTCGCGGTCGGCACCGGCGGGGACCGCGATCTCGGCGCGGCGCTTGCCATTCACCTGCACCCCCAGGGTCTCCTGCGCGGCCTGGCGCGCGGCCTCGTCGACCGTCGGCCAAGCGGTGGTCGCGACCAGCCCGTCATGGCCCAGCGCGCGCCACAGGGTCTCGGTCACGTGCGGGATGATCGGGGCCAGCATGCGCACGATGCCCTCCAGGGCCTCCTGGCGCACGACTGCAGCCAGGGGCGCATCCTTCGGGAATTTGCCGAGGTCGTTCAGCAGCTCCATGTTCGCGGCCACGGCCGTGTTGAAGGTCTGGCGCCGGCCGATGTCGTCGGTGACCTTGGCGATGGTGTCGTGCAGCTTGCGCCGCAGTTCGCGCCCGGCGTCGTCCAGCGCGTCCACGTTAAGCGTCCCCGGGGCATCGCCGTTCACGTGCTCGTGCACCGCCCGCCACAGGCGCTTGATGAAGCGCTGCGCGCCCTCGACGCCGGAGTCGGACCACTCCAGCGACAGGTCCGGCGGCGCGGCGAACATGGTGAAGAGCCGCGCGGTGTCGGCGCCGAAGCGCTCGATCAGGGCCTGCGGGTCCACGCCGTTGTTCTTCGACTTGGACATCTTCTCCATACCGCCCACGACGACCGGCTGGCCGTCCTCGCGATGGCGCGCGGCCTTCACCGAGCCGTCCTCCGCGCGTTCCAGCTCGACATCGGCCGGGTTGATCCAGTCCTTCCCGCCGTCACCGCGTTCGCGGTAGAAGGTCGGCGCGATCACCATGCCCTGGGTCAGCAGCCGGGTGAACGGCTCGTCGGAGGCCACCAGGCCCTCGTCACGCAGCAGCTTGTGGAAGAAGCGCGCATACAGCAGATGCAGCACCGCATGCTCGATACCGCCGACGTACTGGTCCACCGGCAACCAGTGATCGGCGCGCGGGTCCAGCATCGCACTGTCATTGTCCGCGCAGGCATAGCGGGCGAAGTACCAGCTGGATTCGAAGAAGGTGTCGAAGGTGTCGGTCTCGCGCCGCGCCGACTTGCCGCATTCCGGGCAGGTCGCCTCGAAGAACTCCGGCATGCGCGCCAGGGGCGAGCCAGCGCCGTCCGGGATCACGTCCTCCGGCAGGCGCACCGGCAGATCGGCTTCCGGCACCGGCACTGCCCCGCAGGCCTCGCAGTGGATCACCGGGATCGGGCAGCCCCAGTAGCGCTGGCGCGAGATGCCCCAGTCGCGCAGGCGGTAGTTGCGACGGCGCCGGCCAAGCCCGGCCCGTTCCAGGTGCTCGGCGATCGCGGCCTTGGCCGCCTCGGATGCCTGCCCGTCGAAGTCGCCGGAGTTCACCAGCACGCCGGGATCGGTGAAGGCCGCGGCCTGCACATCGCACTCGGCGCCGTCGGCCGGGGCGATCACCTGCCGGATCGGCAGACCGTATTGCGTCGCGAACTCGTGGTCGCGTTCGTCGTGTGCCGGCACCGCCATCACCGCGCCGGTGCCGTATTCCATCAGCACGAAGTTGGCGACCCAGACCGGGACCTCCGCTCCGGTTAACGGGTGGCGGGCGGTAAAGCCCAGCGACCGGCCCTTCTTCTCCATGGTCGCCAGATCGGCCTCGGCCACTCCGCCCTGCGCGCAGTCGGCTACGAACGCGGCCAGTTCGGCATCGTTCTCCGCCAGCGCCTGCACCCGCGGGTGCTCCGGCGCGAGCGCCATGTAAGAGACGCCGAACAGGGTGTCCGGGCGCGTGGTGTAGACGGTCAGCGGCTCGCCGCCGTCCACCGCGAATTCGAGCTCCACGCCCTCGGAACGGCCAATCCAGTTGCGCTGCATGGTGCGCACCTGGTCCGGCCAGCCGTCCAGCCCGTCCAGGGCCTCCAGCAGCTCGTCGGCGTAGTCAGTGATGCGCAGGAACCACTGCGGCATCTCGCGGCGCTCGACCAGCGCGCCGGAGCGCCAGCCGCGGCCCTCGATCACCTGCTCGTTGGCGAGCACGGTCTGGTCCACCGGGTCCCAGTTCACGGTCGCCTTTTTACGGTAGACCAGGCCCTTCTTCAGCAGGCGCACGAACAGCCACTGTTCCCAGCGGTAGTAGTCGGCATCGCAGGTCGCGAACTCGCGTGACCAGTCGTAGGCGAATCCCAGACGCTTGAGCTGGGTGCGCATCTGCTCGATGTTCTGGCGCGTCCATGCGGCCGGCGGGACGTGGTTCTGCATCGCCGCGTTCTCCGCCGGCAGGCCGAAGGCATCCCAGCCCATCGGCTGCAGTACGCTCCGGCCCTGCATGCGCTGGAAGCGGGCGATCACGTCGCCGATCGTGTAGTTGCGCACATGCCCCATGTGCAGCTTGCCCGAGGGGTAAGGGAACATGGACAGGCAGTAGAACGGCTCGCCGGGGGCGTCCTCGCGCGCGCGGAAGCAGTCGGCCTCCTCCCACTGGCGCTGTACCTGCGCCTCGATCACCTCCGGGGAATACTGCTCCTGCATGCGCCTCACCTGTGCCTTTATCGCGGGAAACAAAGAACTGCGCAGAATACCAGCCACCCCGACCCCCTCCAAGCAAGGAGGGCGCGCGCGACGCCCGCCCCACCACCCCGGTTTTCGGAATCGCCTTCCAAAATCCACAGGAACCACTCCGCATTTCCATGGACGGAATAAGTGAGTCCACGAAAAGTCCGAAGGAGCCGAGGACATGAGTGAGGAAAAGGACGAAATCCCCGTTGTAAAGCGCGCCTACCCCGAAGACCTGGGCGAAGTCGCAGACGAACACACCCCCGAGACCGAGGGCCCCTCGATCCGCACCATCGAGCCTGACCACCTCGGGACATGGCTGGGCAAGGGCTGGCGAGACCTCTGGAAGACGCCAGTTGCGCTGATCCACGGGTTGGTGATTGCCTTTGTCGGCCTGGTGGTCATGGGTCTGTCGTGGAACCAGCCGTGGATGGCCTTTTCCTTCCTGGCCGGTTTGCTGTTCCTGGGGCCGGTGCTCGCGGTTGGCGTGAACTATCTGGCAATGGAGCGTGAGCAGGGGCACTCCACAGGCGCGGGCCTGGGCTGGCTCACCCATCTGGGGGGGTCAGTATGGGTGTTCGCCCTGCTCCTGGCCCTGATCTTCACCATCTGGGCGAGCTTTGTCTGGATGTGGATCGCCGTGCTGAATATCGGCGAACTCGGTGTGACCGGGCAATTGCACCACCTGGTAGGCACGATGCTGACCACCGGCTCCGGGATCATCTCGCTGATCGGGGTGATCGTGGCCGCAGTGGTTTTCGGACTCATCGTGTTCGCGCTGAGTCTTGTCACGCTGCCGGCCATGATCGATCACCGCGCCCGCGAGGAGGCCCCGCAGACCACGCTGATCGACGCGATCGGCATGAGCCTGAAGGCCTTCAACCACAACCGCGGCACACTGATCCTGTGGGGCCTGATCATTACCGCGCTGTTTACGGTATCGGTGGCCACCGCGCTGCTGGCCCTGATCGTGATCTTCCCGTGGCTCGGCTTCGCGATGTGGCATGGCTATCGGGATCTGGTCGAAACTCCGTAAAAAGGCTCTAATCTACGGGGAGGGACGCCTGTCCCTCCCCTTGTAATCGACGGAGGAATCGATGAGCGAAGAACGCAGGGACGAGGAACGGGAGAACCGACTGAGCAGCGCCTATCATCGGATGCTGCACGAGGTCACAGAGGATCTCGACAAGCTGGAAGACAAGACCAGCAAGGCCATCACCGAGACACTGGAGAACGCACGCGACCGCGTGCAGAAAGCCAGCGACCTCACGCGCGAGGAGGCCCACGAGGTCATGGACTATCTGCGCCGCGACCTGCAGGATCTGGGGGCCTATCTGGACAGCCGCAGCGAGGACTGGCGCGGCTGGCTGCGGATCGACCTGGGGTTAATCGAGGCCAGCATCCTCAATGCACTGGAACGTATTGCCGACAGGACCCGGATCGAGATCACCGAGTTGACCGCTCGCGCTCAGGTCATGGGCGAATGGCACACAGGCGAGATCACCGGCCCGGGTGAATTGCTGTGCAAGAAATGCGGCCACGCACTGCACATGACCAAGGTCGCGCGCATCCCGCCCTGCTCCAACTGCCACAACACGACCTTCCGCCGTGGCCCGGGCGGCCCCGAGGCCACAGAGGCCTAGGGAGACGGACGGGTCGTCAGACCGACTGTGACCGGGTGTGGCGGCGACCCACCGCCGCACCCAGCACCAACAGGACCAGCGCGGCCAGCACAGCCGGGCCCTCGCCCAGCGCGGCGGCGGGGGTCAGCCCGGTGCGCGGCTCCAGCGTTCCGCGGACCACCTCGCGGGTAAACAGACCCGAGCGTTCCAGGATGCGACCATCGGCGTCGATCAGCGCCGAGATGCCGGTGTTGGTCGAGCGCACCATCGGGCGCCCGGTCTCCACCGCCCGCACCCGGGCGATCTGCAGGTGCTGGGCCGGGGCCAGGCTGTCGCCGAACCAGGCGTCGTTGGAGACGTTGACCAGGAATCCGGCCTCCGGCAGTGCCGCGCGGATGTGACGGGCATAGGCGGACTCGTAGCAGATACTGACCCCGGCAGTCGTCCCGGCCATCTCCATGCGGCCATCGCCCGTACCCGGGGAGAGGTCCGACATCGGGATCTGCAGCAGCCGGTCCAGCCAGGCCAGGCGGTCGCGCAGCGGGATGTACTCGCCAAAAGGCACCAGCTGGCGCTTATTGTAGCCCGCGCCACTGCCGACGTGCACCACCGAGTTGAAGACATCCCGCCCCTCGGCCTCGTAGTCGAAGATGCCGACCACCAGCTCGCCACCGGCCTCGGCCAGCTCGCTCGCAATGCCTTCCAGGGGATCATGCACCTCGGTGTAGAACGCCGGGATCGCGGTCTCCGGCCAGACGATCAGGGTGTCCCCGACGGCCTCGCGGGTCAGCTCCCGGTAGATACCCAGCGAATACTCGATGCCGTCCGGGGCCCACTTGCGGGCCTGGTCGACGTTGCCCTGCACCATCGCCACCGGGATCTCCTCGCCGGTGGGCTCCACCCAGCGCACGAGCCCCAGTGCCAGCGACGCGATCACCACCGCTACGGCCAACCCGGCCCCCACCCAGCGCTGCCCCGCAAGGAACACGCTGACCACCGCCACCGCGAGCAGCGCCACCATCAGGCCGGCACCCAGCTCCCCGGCCAGTGGCAGCCAGCCCTGCAGCGGGGTATCCAGCACCGTATGCCCGAACAACAGCCACGGGAAGCCCGAGAACAGCCAGGACCGGGCGAGCTCCATCAGCACAACGCCCCCGGCCAGGGCCAGCAGCCCGGCCGGGCGCGTCAACGGCAGAAAACGAGCAGCCAGCCCCGCGAGCAGGGCCGGATAAAGGGCCATGATCAGCACGAAGAGTACGGTGATGAACGAGGCCACCACTAGGGGCGCCTGCCCGAACACCAGCAGGCTGTTGAAGATCCAGGTAACACCAGTCCCGAAAAATCCGAGCCCGAAGGCATAGCCGGTCAACGCGGCCTGCCGCGTCGGCGCGCCAATCAGCAGGCCGAACCAGACGGCCAGGGCCAGAGGTGCGGCCAGAAACCAGCCCACCGGGGCAAAGGCGAGGGTCGCCCCCGCGCCCGCGACCAGGGCCAGCACGACGATGGCCCAGGCGGGCAGACGCTCGGCCAGTGGCTGCATCAGGTTCCCTTGCGCTCGCCGCCGTCGGCCGGCTGGCCTTCGAAGGTCTGGCCGGGTTCATCCGTGGCCGGGGACAGGTCGGGTTCCGGCAGACGCATCTCCAGCAGATGCAGGCGGCGATTGTCCGCACGCAGCACACGAAAACGCATGCCGTCGATCACGATCTGCTCGCCGCGGCGCGGCACATGACCAAAGTGCGACAGTACCAGTCCGCCGATGGTGTCGAAGTCGTCCTCGCTATAGGCGGTCTGGAAGTAGGCGTTGAACTCCTCCATCGGCGTCAACGCCTTGATGGTGTAGCGCCCGCCGGGGTGCTGCATGATCTGGGTCAGGTAGTCCTCGACATCGTGCTCGTCCTCGATCTCGCCGACGATCTGCTCCAGCACGTCCTCGATGGTCACCAGCCCGGCCACGCCACCGTATTCGTCTACAACAATGGCCATATGGTTGCGGCTCAGGCGGAATTCCTTCAGCAGCACGTTCAGGCGCTTGCTCTCCGGCACGAACACCGCGGGGCGCAGAATCTCCTGCATGTCGAAGGCCGCATCCTCCGGATCACCGAAGAAGCGCAGCAGGTCCTTGGCCAGCAGGACGCCGACCACCTCGTCGCGATGGTCCCCGACCACCGGCAGGCGCGAGTGGGCAGAGGCGACCACGTCGGGCAGGAACTCGGACAGCCGGGCATCGCGGCGCACCACCTCCATCTGCGCCCGCGGGATCATGATGTCGCGCACCTGCATGTCGGCCACGTTGAGCACGCCCTCGAGCATGGTCAGGGCCTCCGGGTCGACCAGTTCGCGACCATGCGCATCGCGCAGGGTCTCGATCAGTTCGCGGCGGGTGACAGGATCGCGGCGCGGCCAAAGGCGCGTCTTCGCACGCTCCAGCCAGCGCCGCCAGGCAGGTTGCTCGTCGGGTACGGGTTCAGGCATCGGGGACGGTTCCGGTGGCGGGCGCGTTCGGGTCACGGGCCGGAGAGCCGGTCTGATAGGGGTCGGGATAGCCTAACCCGGCCAGGATCGAGCGCTCAACGGTTTCCATCGCCTCGGCCTCGCCGGGATCCTGATGGTCCATACCCTGCAGATGCAGCAGGCCATGCACCACCATGTGACTGTAATGGGCCCGCAGGGACTTGCCCTGCTCGGCCGCCTCGCGCGCCAGTACCGGTGCACAGAGCACGATATCGCCGAGATAACGCGGCTCGCCCGTCGCCATCGCGGGCAGATCGGGGGCGGGGAAGGACAGTACGTTGGTGGCGTAGTCGCGTTCGCGAAAGCCCCGGTTCAGCTCCAGGCCCTCGTCGGCATCCACCACGCGCAGGGTCACGCCGGCACGGCCACCCCCCCGCCATGCGGCGCGGGCGGCCCGGTGCAGGCTGCCCGCGGACGGGAGCCCCCGGCGCGGCAGGGCGTACTGGACCACGACCTCAAGCGTCGTCATCGCCCCGGGATCCGCCCTCCTGTGCTGCGTCACCCTCGCGGGCGTCATAGGCCTCGACGATGCGCTGCACCAGCGGGTGGCGCACGACATCACCAGCCTGGAACCGCGTAATGCTCACACCCTCCACGCCTTGCAGGATCTGCATCGCGTGTTTCAGGCCCGAGCGCTGGCCGCGCGGCAGATCCACCTGGGTGATATCGCCGTTGACGACCGCCGTGGAACCAAAGCCGATGCGGGTGAGGAACATCTTCATCTGCTCGACGGTGGTGTTCTGTGCCTCGTCGAGGATGATGAATGCCTCGTTCAGCGTGCGCCCGCGCATGTAGGCCAGCGGGGCGACCTCGATCACCTGGCGCTCCATCAGGCGCGCGGTCTGGTCGAAGCCCATCAGTTCATACAGCGCGTCGTACATCGGGCGCAGGTAGGGGTCGATCTTCTGCGCGAGATCGCCGGGCAGGAAGCCCAGGCGCTCGCCCGCCTCCACCGCCGGACGCACCAGCACCAGGCGCTGCACCCGATCCTGTTCCAGCGCCGCGACAGCAGCGGCTACCGCGAGAAAAGTCTTGCCGGTCCCGGCGGGACCGATCCCGAAGCTCAGGTCGTGCTCCTGGATCGAGGCCAGGTAGCCGCTCTGGCGCGGACCACGGCCCCGGATCACCGCACGCTTAAGCCGCAGGGCGGGATCGGCGGCGGCTGGCTCGGCATCCGCCAACCCCTCCATGTGCGCAGTCTGCAGCGCAGTATGCACCTGCTCCAGGCTGACCGGCTCCTCCTGCGCCATGCGGTGCAGATCGTGGATCAGGGCGCCGGCGGCCCGCACCGCATTCTTGGGTCCGGTCAGGTTGAAACGCGGCCCGCGGTTGTGCACGGCCACGCCCAGGCGCGACTCGATCAGTCGCAGATGGGAATCCAGCGGACCGGAAAGACGCGTCAGCGTTTCCTGGTCCCCCGGCTCCAGGGTGAAATCCAGACGATTGCTCATCAATCAGGCGCCGACGGCGGCGGGCATTGCCCGCTCCACCGCGCGGCCGCGCAGGGAGTGCGCCAGGGCCTCGGTGATCTCGACCGGGATCATCTGTCCGATCAGGCTGGGATCGCCCGCAAAGTTCACGATGCGGTTGTTTGCCGTGCGCCCGGCCAGCTCGCCCGGATTGCGCTTGGCCGGGCCCTCGATCAGGACCGACTCGATGTTGCCGACCATGGCCTGATTGCGTTCGCGCCCATGCTGTTCGATCAGGGCCTGCAGCTCGGCCAGGCGGGCCTTCTTGGTGGCCAGCGGCACGTCGTCCGGCAGCGAGGCCGCCGGCGTACCCGGGCGGGCGCTGTAGATGAAGCTGAAGGAAAAGTCGAAGTGCAACTCCTCGATCAGCTTCATGGTCGCCGCGTGGTCGGCATCCGTCTCGCCGGGGAAGCCGACAATGAAGTCGGAGGACAGGTCCAGGTCCGGGCGCGCTTCGCGCAGCCGGCGGATCTTGGACTTGTATTCCAGAATCGTGTGGCCACGCTTCATCTGCGCCAGGATGCGGTCGGAACCGCTCTGTACCGGCAGGTGCAGGTGGCTGACCAGCTTGGGCTCGTCGGCATAGGCCTGGATCAGCGAATCGGAGAACTCCACCGGATGCGAAGTGGTGAAGCGGATTCGTTCGATACCGTCCACCGCGGCGACGTAGTGAATCAGCAGCGCGAGGTCGGCGGTATCACCGTCCTCCATCGGCCCGCGGTAGGCATTCACGTTCTGCCCCAGCAGGTTGATCTCCTTGACGCCCTGCCCGGCCAGCGCCACCACCTCGGCGATCACGTCGTCGAACGGCCGGCTGATCTCGTCACCCCGGGTATAGGGCACCACGCAGAAGCTGCAGTACTTGGAACAGCCCTCCATCACCGACACGAACGCGGTCGGGCCATCGGCCTTCGGCTCGGGCAGGCGGTCGAACTTTTCGATCTCGGGGAAGGAGATATCCACCACCGGCGCCCGCTCGCGGCGCACCGACTGGATCATCGCCGGCAGGCGGTGCAGGGTCTGCGGCCCGAACACCAGGTCCACGTACGGGGCCCGCTCGCGCAGAGCGTCTCCCTCCTGGCTGGCGACACAGCCGCCGACCCCGATGATCACCTCCGGCCGGCGCTCCTTGATCTGGCGCCAGCGCCCCAGCAGCGAGAAGACCTTCTCCTGCGCCTTTTCGCGGATGGAGCAGGTATTCATGAGCAGGACATCGGCCTGCTCGGGGTCATCGGTACGCTCCGTCCCATGCAACTCGCGCAGGGCGTCGAGCATGCGGTCGGAGTCGTACTCGTTCATCTGACACCCATGTGTCTGGATGTATACCTTGCGGATCATCGGACGTTGCTTCGCGGCTGCCTGCGTGTCGAGTTACGAATATCAGATTAAAACGGGACGTCGTCGTCATCGAATGCCCCGCTGGAGGCGGGCGCATTGGCGCGGCCGCCCTGGGCCCCACCGTAGCTGCTGCCACCACCGTAGCCGGAATCCTGGTCGAAGCCACCGCCCCCTCCGCGGCCGCCCAGCAGTTGCATCTCGTTGGCCACGATCTCGGTGGAGTAGCGGTCGTTGCCCTGCTGATCCTGCCACTTGCGAGTCTGAATCTTGCCTTCGATATAGACCTGCGAGCCCTTGGACAGGTACTGCGCGGCGATATCGGCCAGGCGCCCGAACATCACCACGCGGTGCCATTCGGTGTTTTCGCGCTTCTCGCCGGAGTTCTTGTCGGTCCACTGCTCCGAGGTCGCCAGCCGCAGATTGGTCACGGTAACCCCATTGGGGGTCTCGCGCTTTTCCGGGTCGGCCCCGAGGTTTCCGAGCAGGATGACTTTGTTGACGCCACGGGCCATGGGAACTCCTTAGTGTCTGACGCCTTTGCAGGGCGCGGGAAACGAACCGTTAAGGAAACACTGATCAATGTACACGCTCGCGTTGGCACCCCAGGTTTTCCGAGACAAGGCGCGTCGGGCAGCGGGTAGTGGTTCTACCCGCAAGCGGCGCAACGCAGGATCGGGGAACCTGGGGTGCCAACCCCGAAGGGGCTCGGCCGCCCGTTGTTATCGCAAACGGGCGCGCGCACGGCGTTGCGGCTCCCTTGTGCAGAATGACTGCACGGCAGTCGCCGCGCCTTGTTCGCACGCAAAAGCGACTCGAGCGCGAGCGCGTACATTGGTCAGTGTTTCCTTAATTGTAGCAGGGCGCCCGCCGGCCGGCAGCGCCCGTTTGCGGTATTGCCTCAAACACTGATGGCACTGTTCAACCCCCGCGCGCTGCCACCCCGTCAGGGGGCTGCGCCAGCCAGGCCACCAGGGCCTCCGTATCCGGCCCGCCGGAGTCGACCTTGAGGTACAGCGAGCGTGCATCGGGGGACAGCGCCACCTCCACGATGCCGGGCCAGCCCACCAGCGCGTAGCGTAGCTCGGCCTCGCGACCGGCCCAGTGGGCAGGAACCCCCAGCACACGGTTGGAACGGTAGCGCGGCTGCATGCGCCAGGCGATCACAAACCAGATCAGCAGCAGGGGGACGGAGGCCAGAAAGACACCGGCGGGCCCCGCCAGCGTCAGCACGCCACCCCCAACCAGCCCCCCGGCGAAGATCCCCAGGAACTGCGCGGTCGCGAAGCCGCCCATGGCCGTCCCCTTGTGCGCGACCGGCGCCGCCCGCGCGACCAGCGACGGCAGTCCCGCCTCCAGCAGATTGAAGGCGGCGAAAAACGCCACCATCAGGGCCACAAACAGCCACATGCCCATGCCATTGAAGAGGACCAACGCCAGCAGGAGCTGGACCAGCACGAGCAGGGCGATCGCCCCGCGCATCACCGTATGCACCCGTTGGCGGCGCTCGCCCAGAATGATCCCCGGCAGCATCAGGGCAAAGCCCGCCAACAGGACGGGGACGTAAAAACGCCAGTGCTCGGCGCCGGCCAGTCCCAGATATTCGACCAGCAATAGCGGGATCACGAGGAAATTGGCCGCCAGCACCAGATGCAGCACGAAGATGCCGAGGTTCAGCCGCTGCAGTTCCGGTTCACGCAGCACCTGCGGCAACGCGGACCAGATGGGGACCATGTCCGGGTGCTGCCGCGAGCGCTCCGGGTTCGGCACCCAGAACAGCAGGATCACGATCGCCAGCACCCCAAGCAGCGCGGACAGGCCGAAGACCCCGCTCAACCCGGCCGCGCGATCCACCACCGGCCCCAGCGCCATCGAGGCGGTAAAGGTCAGCCCGATGGTCAGTCCGATCACCGCGAGTGCACGCATGCGCCGCTCCTCGCTCACTAGATCCGCGGTCAGCGCCAGGATCACCGCGGCCACCGCCCCGGCACCCTGCAGCGCCCGGCCCAGGATCACCCCGTGCACGGTCTCCGCCAGGGCCGCGACCAGGCTTCCGAGCACGAACAGCGCGAGCCCGCCGAGGATCAGCGGCTTGCGGCCCAGCCGGTCGGACAACAGCCCGAACGGGATCTGCAGCAGCGCCTGGGTCAGCCCGTAGATCCCCAGTGCCAGCCCCATCAGGAACGGCGTGGCACCCGCCAGCGTGTCCAGGTGCAGCATGAACACCGGCAGGACCATAAATAGACCGGCCATGCGCACACCATAGATGGCCGCGAGCCCGGAGGTTGCGCGCAGCTCGCGGGGCGTCATGCCGGTGAAATCCGCAGGGAAGGACGGGCTGTCATGCGTGCCGAGTTTACCGGCAACAACGCCACGGAAACCATGGCGGCGTTCGCCACGGTGTTACCATGAACGGTTTGCGCCCCAGGGCAGTCTGTCGGGCGCCGCTCGCATAACCAGGTGGAGTCGATACCGATCCATGGACAGCATCAGCATCCGCGGGGCCCGCACCCACAACCTGAAGAACATCGACCTCGACCTGCCGCGCGACCGGCTGATCGTAATCACGGGCGTGTCGGGCTCCGGCAAGTCGTCGCTGGCCTTCGACACCCTGTTTGCCGAGGGGCAGCGGCGCTACGTGGAGAGCCTCTCCACTTATGCCCGGCAGTTCCTGTCGATGATGGAAAAGCCGGACGTGGACCAGATCGAGGGGCTGTCGCCGGCGATCTCCATCGAGC
Source organism: Thioalkalivibrio sp. ALD1 (assembly GCF_000381245.1). Taxonomy (NCBI): domain Bacteria; kingdom Pseudomonadati; phylum Pseudomonadota; class Gammaproteobacteria; order Chromatiales; family Ectothiorhodospiraceae; genus Thioalkalivibrio; species Thioalkalivibrio sp. ALD1. The sequence goes on from NZ_KB906243.1 coordinate 255,734, forward strand.
AGAAGAGCACCTCGCACAACCCGCGTTCCACGGTCGGCACCATCACCGAGATCTACGACTACCTGCGCCTGCTGTTCGCGCGCGCCGGCGAGCCACGCTGCCCCGAACACGGCGAGACCCTGGCTGCCCAGACCATCTCCCAGATGGTGGATCAGGTGCTCGATCTGCCCGAGGGCGAGAAGGTGATGCTGCTGGCCCCGATCGTGCGCGGACGCAAGGGCGAGCACCACAAGCTGCTGGAGTCCATGCGCGCCCAGGGCTACCTGCGCGCCCGCATCAACGGCGAGATCCACGAGCTCGACGCCGTACCCGCGCTCGATCCCAAGCGCAAGCACAACATCGAGATCGTGATCGACCGTTTCAAAGTCCGCGAGGACCTGCGCCAGCGCCTGGCCGAGTCCTTCGAGACAGCGACCGAACTGGCCGACGGGCTGGCACTGGTCACCTGGATGGACGAGCCCGAACGCGAGCCAATGATTTTTTCCGCGCGCTATGCCTGCCCCGTCTGTGGCTATGCGCTGCGCGAGCTGGAGCCCCGGCTGTTCTCGTTCAACAACCCGGCTGGCGCCTGCCCCACCTGTGATGGGCTCGGCGTGCGCCAGTACTTCGACCCGGAGCGGGTCGTCTCGCAACCCGAATTGAGCCTGGCCGGCGGCGCGGTGCGTGGCTGGGACCGGCGCAACGCCTGGTATTTCAGCCTGCTGAACAGCCTCGCCCGACATTACGGCTTTGACGTCGAGGCGCCCTGGCAGGAGCTGCCGGCCGAGGTCCGGGCCGTCGTACTGCACGGCTCCGGCAAGGAGAAGGTCAAGCTGTCGACCCCAGCCGCCAATGGCCGCCTGCGTACCGACGAGCGCGTGTTCGAAGGGGTGATCCCAAACCTGGAACGACGCTACCGCGAGACCGACTCCGCCGCCGTTCGCGAGGAGCTGGGGCGTTATCTGGCCGAACAGGCCTGCCCCGAGTGCCACGGCACGCGCCTGAACTCCGCGGCGCGTCATGTGTTCGTCAGCGACCTGACGCTCCCCGAGGTCACGCACATGAGCGTGGCCGACGCGCGGGCCTTCTTCGCCGAGCTGCGCCTGCCGGGACGCTTCGCCCAGATCGCGGAGAAGATCGTGCGCGAGATCGGCGCGCGCCTGGGATTCCTGAACGACGTCGGGCTGGACTACCTGACGCTGGACCGCTCCGCCGACACCCTCTCGGGCGGCGAGGCACAGCGGATTCGGCTAGCCTCCCAGATCGGGTCGGCCCTGGTGGGGGTGATGTACATCCTCGACGAACCGTCGATCGGCCTGCATCAGCGCGACAACGAGCGGCTCCTGAACACCCTGTGTCACCTGCGCGACCTCGGCAACACCGTCATGGTGGTGGAGCACGATGAGGACGCGATTCGCGCGGCGGATCATGTCATCGACATCGGCCCGGGAGCCGGCCGCCACGGCGGCCAGATCGTGGCGGCCGGCACACCGGACGAGGTGGCCCGAAACCCCGATTCCCTGACCGGCGCCTATCTCAACGGGACGCGGGCGATTGCGGTGCCGGATCAGCGTATCGAGCCGGACCCCGAACGCGAGATCCGCGTGATCGGGGCGCGCGGCAACAACCTGAAGGGTGGCGACTTCGCATTTCCCACGGGCCTGCTGACCTGCGTAACTGGCGTCTCCGGCTCCGGCAAGTCGACGCTGGTCAACAACACGCTTTACCCCGCCGTCGCCGTGGCCCTGCATGGCGGTCGCCACACGATCGCACCGCACGAGCGCATCGACGGGCTCGAGTTGATCGACAAGGTCGTCGACATCGACCAGAGCCCGATCGGCCGCACGCCGCGCTCGAACCCGGCGACCTACACCGGGCTGTTCACCCCGATCCGCGAGCTGTTCGCCGCCACGGCCGAGGCCCGCTCGCGCGGCTACAAGCCAGGCCGGTTTTCGTTCAACGTCCGCGGCGGCCGCTGCGAGGCCTGCCAGGGCGATGGCGTGATCAAGGTGGAGATGCACTTCCTGCCGGATGTCTTCGTCCCCTGCGACGTCTGCAAGGGCAGGCGCTACAACCGCGAGACCCTGGAAGTCCGCTACAAGGGCAAGAGCATCCACGAGGTGCTGGAGATGACCGTCGAGGAGGCCCTGGAGTTCTTCCAGCCGGTCCCCGTGATCCATCGCAAGCTCGAGATGCTGATGGAGGTCGGGCTCTCCTATATCCAGCTCGGCCAGAACGCCACCACCCTGTCTGGCGGCGAGGCCCAGCGCATCAAGCTGGCGCGGGAGCTGTCCAAACGGGATACCGGCCGCACCCTGTACATCCTCGATGAGCCGACCACCGGCCTGCATTTCGAGGACATCGCCCAGCTCTTGCGAGTGCTCCACCGCCTCCGCGACCACGGCAACACGATCGTCGTGATCGAGCACAACCTCGACGTGATCAAGACCGCCGACTGGCTGATCGACATCGGCCCGGAGGGTGGCAGTGGCGGCGGCGAGCTGCTCGTCGCCGGCACGCCCGAGACAGTGGCTGGCACCCCGCGCAGCCACACGGGGCGCTTCCTCGCGCCCTTGCTCGAGACACGCCAGAATCAAGTCGCATCCGCCTGACGGACGACCGCGGCGGAGTCTGGCTTCCCCAGACGTAAAAAAGCCGGCCAACAGGCCGGCTCTTTCTAATCCACGAGCAGTGTTCGATCAGGCGGCTTCGCCGTTCCCCTGATCTTCACTCGGCTCCGGACGATCGACCAGTTCGACATAGGCCATCGGGGCATTGTCACCCGCCCGGTAGCCACACTTCAGGATGCGCAGATAGCCACCCGGACGACCGTCGTAGCGCGGACCCAGCTCGTTGAACAGTTTGCCCACGATCTCCTTGTCACGCAGACGGGCGAACGCGGTCCGGCGGCCGTGCACGCTGTCTTCCTTCGCGAGGGTGATCAGCGGCTCGGCCACGCGGCGCAGTTCCTTGGCCTTCGGCAGCGTGGTCTTGATCAGTTCGTGCCGGAACAGGGCCACGGACAGGGCCTGAAAAGTGGCCTTGCGGTGCGAGCTGTTACGGCCCAGCTGACGGCCGGAATGACGATGACGCATGAGAGATTTCCTCTGAAATACGGTTGGCGCGAAGCGCCGTGATTACTCGTTGTCGTCGCGCAGACCCGGCGGCGGCCAGTTCTCGAGACGCATCCCGAGCGACAGACCGTGAGTGGCCAGCGTGTCCTTGATCTCGGTCAGCGACTTCTTGCCCAGGTTGGGCGCACGCAGCAGCTCAACCTCGGTGCGCTGCACCAGATCACCGATGTAGTACAGGTTTTCGGCCTTCAGGCAGTTCGCCGACCGCACGGTCAGTTCCAGCTCGTCCACCGGACGCAGCAGGATCGGATCGATCGCGCCCGCGGTCGTGCCCGGCACCTCGCCCGTCTCTTCCTGGAGATCGACGAACGGGGCCAACTGACCCTGCAGGATCGTCGCCGCCTGACGCACCGCGTCATCCGGCGCGATCGCACCATTGGTCTCCAGCTCGAGCACCAGGCGATCCATGTCGGTGCGCTGCGCCAGACGCGCGCTCTCGACTCGGTAGGCCACGCGGCGGATCGGGCTGAAGCTGGCATCCAGCAGGAGCCGACCAATACCGGTCTCGTCCCCTTCGGCCTGACGGCGAGTGCTCACCGGTTCGTAACCGCGCCCGGCGCGGGCGGTCAGGGTCATGTCGAGTTCGACATTCTTGGTGATCGTCGCAATCACGTGCTCGGGGTTCACGACTTCGACATCGTGATCCACGGTGATGTCACCGGCGGTGACCACGCACGGACCCTTTTTCTTCAGACTTAGCGTCGATTCTTCGCGGCTGTGCATGCGCAGCGCTACACCCTTGAGGTTCAGCAGGATATCGACCACGTCTTCCTGCACACCTTCGATCGCGGTGTATTCGTGCAGCACGCCCTCGATACGGGCCTCGACGATCGCCGCACCCGGGATCGACGACAGCAGCACGCGGCGCAGGGCGTTGCCCAGCGTATGACCGAAACCCCGCTCGAGCGGCTCCAGCGCTACCTTGGCCTGGTTCCGGTTCTCGGCCTCGACCTCGATCTGTTGTTTCTTGACCAGTTCGTTGGACTGCATGGTGTCTCCTGGCGGAAGGCCGCTATACGGTTACTTCGAGTAGAGCTCGACGACGAGCGACTCGTTGATGTCGGCGGGCAGGTCGGAGCGGTCCGGGATCGCCTTGAAGGTGCCCTCGAACTTGCTCGTGTCCACTTCCACCCAAGACGGAAAACCGCTCTGCTCGGCCAGGGTCATGGAATCCTGGATACGCACCTGCTTGCGTGCCTTCTCGCGAATGCTGACCACGTCGGACGGCTGCACCTGGTAGGCGGCGATGTTGACCACCTGACCATTGACCAGCACCGCGCGGTGCGACACCAGCTGACGTGCCTCGGAGCGGGTACTGCCGAAGCCCATGCGATACACGACATTGTCCAGACGGCCTTCCAGCAGCTTCAGCAGGTTCTCACCCGTGGAGCCCTTGCGCTGAGCGGCCTTCTTGTAATAGTTACGGAACTGCTTTTCCAGTACCCCGTAGATGCGGCGCAGCTTCTGCTTTTCGCGCAGCTGCACGGCGTAGTCGGACAGGCGGGTACGGCGTTCGCCGTGCTGCCCCGGGGCCTTGTCCAGCTTGCACTTGGTCTCCAGCGCGCGTGCCCGGCTCTTCAGCCCCAGGTCCACGCCTTCGCGGCGACTCAGTTTGCACTTCGGTCCAATGTAACGAGCCATTCTTGAACTCCAGCCTTAAACGCGGCGTTTCTTGGGCGGCCGGCAGCCGTTGTGGGGGATCGGGGTGACATCACTGATGTTGGTGATCTTGAACCCCACGTTGTTCAGCGCACGCACCGCCGACTCGCGACCCGGACCCGGACCGCGCACCATCACGTCGAGGTTCTTCACGCCGTGCTCGGCGGCCGCCGAACCGGCGCGTTCCGCGGCCACCTGGGCCGCGAACGGGGTCGACTTGCGCGAGCCACGGAAGCCGGAGCCACCCGAAGTGGCCCAGCTGATCGTGTTGCCCTGACGATCGGTGATGGTGATGATCGTGTTGTTGAACGTGGCGTATACGTGAGCCACGCCCTCAGCGATATTCTTGCGGACCTTTTTCTTGGTCCGGGTCTGCGCTTGTGCCATGTACCTGTGATCCCAGTCTGATTACTTACGAATCGGGCGACGCGGGCCCTTGCGGGTCCGGGCGTTCGTCTGCGTCTGCTGGCCGCGCAACGGCAGGCCACGGCGATGACGCACCCCGCGATAGCAGCCCAGATCCATCAACCGCTTGATGTTCATGCTGATCTCGCGGCGCAGATCCCCTTCCACCGGAATCCGATCGATCTGCGCACGCAGAGCGTCGACTTCGGCATCGGTCAGATCCCGCACCTTGATTTCCGGACGCACACCGGCGGCCTCGCAGATCTGGCGGGCCCGAGTCGGGCCAATGCCATAGATCGCGGTCAGCGCAACCACGGTGTGCTTCTGGTCAGGAATATTGATTCCAGCGACGCGAGCCATCCAACATCTCCATCAGAATCCGGCAAAGCCGGCTATAGTAGCAATGAATACCAGTGACGCCAAGCCTTAGCCCTGGCGTTGCTTGTGGCGCTTGTCCGAGCAAATCACGCGGACCACGCCATTACGCCGGATCACCTTGCAGTTGCGGCAGATCGGCTTTACGGATGCCCGTACCTTCATGGTCTTTCTCCTGGTCTAGCGGATCCCGGTCCCGCCGAAACCCTTCAGATTCGCCTTTTTCATCAGTCCTTCGTACTGGTGCGACACCAGATGCGATTGCAACTGGGCCATGAAGTCCATCACCACGATCACGATGATCAACAACGACGTCCCACCAAAGTAGAAGGGCACGTTCCAGTACAGGATCAGGAATTCCGGCAGCAGACACACGGCGGTAATGTACACCGCACCCACCGCGGTCAACCGGGTCATGACCCCGTCGATAAACCGTTCCGTCTGGACGCCCGGCCGGATCCCCGGGATAAAGGCGCCCTGCTTCTTCAGGTTTTCCGCCGTATCGCGCGAGTTGAACACCAGCGCGGTATAGAAGAAACAGAAGAAAATGATTGCCGCCGCGTAGAAGCCCACGTACAACGGCTGCCCGGGCGCAAGCGTCGTCGACAGCTCGCGCAGCCAGTCCATGCCCTCCGCCTGTCCAAACCATTGCCCCAGAGTCGAGGGGAACAGGATGATACTCGATGCGAAGATCGGCGGGATCACCCCCGCCATATTCAACTTCAGCGGCAGGTGGGAAGACTGGCCGCCTACGACCTTTCGCCCGACCTGGCGCTTCGCGTAATTGATCGTGACCCGCCTCTGTCCCCGCTCGACGAACACCACGAAGGCGGTTACCGCGAGCGCCAGCACGATCAGAATCACCACGAACGCGGCCGCCAGCTCACCGGTACGCGCCAGCTCCAGAGTGCCGCCGATCGCACCGGGCAGGCCCGCGACGATCCCGGCAAAGATGATGATCGAGATGCCGTTACCGATGCCGCGCTCGGTAATCTGTTCGCCCAGCCACATCAGGAACAGCGTCCCGGTCACCAGCGACACGACCACCGTAAAGATAAAGATCGGCCCCGGATTCAGCGCCATCGGCATGCCCTGAATGGTCTGCCCGTTCAGCGCGATCCCAATTCCGATACTCTGAAACAGCGCCAACGCCACAGTCCCGTAGCGCGTGTACTGCGTAATCTTCCGGCGGCCCTGCTCGCCTTCCTTTTTCAGCTGCTGCAGCGCCGGCACGGTGGCCGCAAGCAGCTGCATGATGATCGCCGCGGAGATATACGGCATCACCCCGAGGGCGAAGATCGACAGCCGCTCCAGCGCACCCCCGGAAAACATGTTGAACATGTCCAGGATCGTGCCGCTTTGCTGTTCGAAGAACTGCGAAACGGCCACCGGATTGATCCCCGGCACCGGGATAAACGTCCCGATGCGGTAGACGACCAGAGCGCCCAGCACGAACAGCAGGCGTTGACGCAACTCGGTAAAGCCGGTGAGCCCGCCACCGGATCGTGCTGTCGCTCCACGCGCCATTATTCGGCCTCGACGCTCCCGCCGGCCGCCTCAATGGCTGCCTTGGCCCCCTTGGTCACGCCCACGCCCTTGACGACGCAGGCTTGGGTGACTTCACCGGACGCGAAGATCTTCGCGCTCTGGGCGATCTCGGGAATCACACCGGCCTTTTTCAGACTGTCCAGCGTAACCTCACCTTCTACCTTGGCCAGCTCGCTGAGGCGAACCTCGGCTGCGTAGCGCTGCTTGCGCGAACGAAAGCCCACCTTGGGCAGACGACGCTGCAGCGGCATCTGGCCGCCTTCGAAGCCGGTCTTGGTGAAGCCGCCCGAGCGGGACTTCTGCCCCTTGTGGCCACGCCCGCCGGTCTTGCCCAGGCCGGAGCCGATACCACGACCCACGCGCTTGCCCGGCTTGCGGGCACCGGCGGGGCTGGAAATGTCGTTGAGTCGCATAGGTCAGACTTCCTCTACCTTCAGCAGGTACGACACCTTGTGGACCATGCCGAGATTCTCGGGGGTGGCCTCGATCACGGAGGTGCTGTGGGTCTTGCGCAGGCCGAGGCCGCGGACACAGGCCTTGTGGTTCTTCAGCCTTCCGGCGGTGCTGCGCACCAGGGTCAGTTTCAGCTTGCTCATGACTAGCTCGTCACTTCGTCGACAGTCTTGCCGCGCTTGGCAGCGACACGTTCCGGCGAGTTCACCTTGGTGAGCCCGTCGATCGTCGCCTGCACGACGTTGATCGGATTGCGCGAACCGACGCACTTGGCCAACACGTTGTGCACGCCCGCGACCTCAAGCACCGCGCGCATCGCACCACCTGCGATCACGCCCGTACCTTCCGAGGCTGGCTGCATGTACACCTTGGCCGCACCGTGACGGCCGTTAACCGCATAGTGCAGGGTGCCATCGTTCAGCGAGACGTCGCGCATCTCCTGACGCGCCTGCTGCATCGCCTTCTGGATGGCCTGCGGGACTTCGCGGGCCTTGCCATAGCCGAATCCAACACGGCCTTCGCCATCGCCCACGACGGTCAGTGCGGCAAAGCGGAACTGACGCCCGCCCTTGACCACCTTGGCCACGCGGTTCACGCCGATCAGCTTTTCCTGCAGGCCGTCGGTGGCTTCGCTTACATCATTACGTGCCATTCATCTTCTCCGGTGGGTCGCGTTGGTCTAGAACTGCAGGCCGTTTTCACGGGCGGCGTCGGCCAGGGCCTTCACCCGCCCGTGATAACGAAAGCCCGCACGGTCGAACGCGACCTGTTCGATTCCGGCTTTCTTCGCGCGCTCGGCGATCACCTGCCCCACACGAGCCGCCGCTTCGGCGTTCCCGGTGTTGCCGGCGCTCTTCAGCTCCTTCTCGACGGTGGAGGCCGCAGCCACCACCGCGTCGCCCGAAGGGGCAATGATCTGCGCATACATGTGGCGCGGCGTCCGGTGAATACAGAGACGATGCACCCCCAGCTCGCGGATCTTGAACCGCGCGCGACGCGCCCTCTTGAGTCTGGCCTCTTTCTTGTCCACTGGTGCCTACCTACTTCTTCTTGGCTTCTTTACGCACAATGCGCTCGTCTTTGTACTTCACGCCCTTGCCCTTGTAGGGCTCCGGCGGACGGAAGGCGCGAATATTCGCCGCCACCTGCCCCACCTTCTGGCGATCCGTTCCTTTCACCACCACCTCGGTCGCGCTGGGCGTCTCGATCGTGACCCCTTCGGGGACATCGAATTCGATCGGGTGGGAATAACCCAGCGTCAGATTGAGCTTCGCGCCCTGCATCTGCGCGCGATAGCCGACGCCGACCAACTCGAGCGTACGCTCGAAGCCCTCGCTCACACCGTGCACATGATTGCCCAGAATGGCGCGGATGGTACCGGCCAGAGCCATGTTCCTGGCGTTTTCGTCGGCCTTCACCCGGACGATGCCGTCCTCGACCGTGACCGTGACAGCCTCCGGGCAAGCCAACTGCAGCTCGCCCTTCGGGCCCTTGACCTTGATCTCGCCGTCGGCCTGCTCCACGGCCACGCCGTTGGGCAGCTTGATCGGCAGATTTGCAATGCGCGACATGGCTGATTCCTCAGTAAATCTTGCAGAGGACCTCGCCGCCCTGGCCGGCGGCCCGGGCTGCGCGATCACTCATGACACCCTGCGGCGTGGAGATCACCGCGACACCGAGCCCCTGGTTGATACGCGGGAGCTCATCCTTGCCGCGATAGATCCGCAGACCCGGGCGGGAGATCCGTTCAACGCTCTCGATGACCGGACGCCCCTCGAAATATTTCAGCTTCACCACCAGCTTCTTCTGCGCGGCCTCGCCCTCGACCTGGACGTCGCCCACAAACCCCTCGTCGGTAAACACCTTGAGGATGCGTTCCTTGGCCTTGCTGAACGGGATCGCGACCTGCTCCTTGTTCGCGCGCTGCGCATTGCGCACGCGGGTAAGCATGTCGGAAATCGGATCGGTCATCATTGCTTTTGTCTCCTTACCAGCTCGACTTGCGCAGGCCCGGGATTTCGCCCTTCATGGCGTGCTCCCGCAGCTTGTTCCGCCCAAGGCCGAACCGACGGTAATAACCCTTCGGGCGACCGGTGATGCCACAGCGATTCTTCTGTCGTACCGCCGCGGAGTCACGCGGCAGCTTCTGCAGGGCGTGCATCGCGGCCAGGCGCTCTTCGGAGGACTTGGTTTCGTCCACCAGGATCGCCTTCAGTTCCGCACGCTTCGCTGCGTATTTCTTGACCAGACGGGCACGTTTCTTTTCGCGCTCGATCATCGATGTCTTCGCCATGTGCGCCTACCTCTTAGTTGCGGAACGGGAACCGGAAGGCTTCCAGCAGGGCCTTGGCTTCCTCGTCCGTCTTCGCGCTGGTTGTAATCGTGATGTCCATGCCGCGCAGTTTGTCGACGCGATCATAGTCAATCTCGGGGAAGATGATCTGTTCCTTGATCCCCAGCGAGTAGTTCCCGCGACCATCGAACGCCTTGGGGCTGAAACCCCGGAAGTCCCGCACACGCGGCAGCGCCACGTTGATCAGGCGATCCAGGAATTCGTACATCTGGCGACTACGCAGCGTCACCTTGCAGCCAATCGGGTACCCGTCACGGATCTTGAAGCCGGCGATCGACTTCCGCGCCTTCGTCACCACGGGCTTCTGCCCGGCGATGGCCGTCATGTCACTGACCGCGTGCTCAATGATCTTCTTGTCCGCAACCGCGTCACCCAGCCCCATGTTCAGGGTCACCTTGGTGACACGCGGGATCTCCATCACGTTGGCATAGCTGAACTGCTGCTGCAGCGCCTGCTTCACGTTGGATTCGTATTCTTCTCTCAAGCGTTCCATAAACCGTCCGTCCGCGTTATGCGTCCACGACCTCGCCGTTCGATCGGAAGACACGCACCTTGCGGCCGTCTTCCAGGGTCTTGAACGACACGCGATCACCCTTGTCGGTTGCCGGGTTGAAGAGCATCACGTTGGAGACATCGATCGGCATTTCCTTCTCGATGATCCCGCCACCGATCCCCCGCTGCGGATTCGGCTTCTGATGCTTCTTCACCATGTTGATGTTCTGTACCAGAACCTTGCCGTCCAGCACCTTGATGATGGTGCCGCGCCGGCCTTTGTCCTTTCCTGCGATCACGACGACGTCGTCACCTTTGCGAATCTTATTCATCACGACCTCACAGCACTTCCGGGGCGAGGGAGATGATCTTCATGTACTTCTCCCCTCGCAGTTCACGCGTCACCGGCCCGAAGATACGAGTGCCGATCGGCTGGTGCTGATTATTCAGCAACACCGCCGCATTACGATCGAAACGAATGATCGAACCGTCGGGGCGGCGCACGCCCGACGCAGTACGCACCACGACCGCGTTGTACACGTCACCCTTTTTCACCTTCCCCCGCGGGATGGCGTCCTTGACGCTCACCTTGATCACATCGCCCACGCGCGCATAGCGACGGTGCGAGCCACCCAGCACCTTGATGCACTGGATGCGACGGGCGCCGCTGTTGTCGGCGGCCTCGAGAACGGTCTGCATTTGAATCATGACTTCTCTCCCAGCGGCCGATTAAAGCGCGTCTTGCCCGACCACTTCGATCAGGGCAAAGCGCTTCTGCTTGGACATCGGCCGGCATTCCCGGATACGCACGCGGTCACCCATGCGCGACACATTGTCCTCGTCATGGACGTGCAGCTTGGTGCTGCGCCGAATGAACTTGCCGTACAACGGATGACGCACGCGGCGCTCGACCAGGACCGTCCGGGTCTTGTCCATCTTGTCGCTGATCACGCGCCCAACGACGGATCGCTGGGTTTTGGAGACTTGCTCGGTCATCGTCTTAGCCTGCCTTTCGTTCGTTCATCAGCGTCTTGATCTGCGCGATCTCGCGCCGCACCTTGCCCACTCGATCGGGGCGCGCGAGCTGGCCGACGGCCTTCTGCATGCGCAGCCCGAACTGCTCCTTGTAGAGCGCCTCGAGCTCGGTGTTGAGCTCGTCGTCGGATTTCTTTCTCAATTCGCTCGCTTTCATCACATCACCTGCCGACGGGTAAACACCGTCTTCACCGGCAACTTGGCGGCCGCCAGACGCATCGCTTCGCGCGCCACGTCTTCCTGCACACCTTCCATTTCGTAGAGCATGCGACCGGGCTGCACCTTGCACACCCAGTATTCGACACCGCCCTTACCCTTGCCCATACGGACTTCAAGCGGCTTCTTGGTCACCGGCACGTCCGGGAACACCCGGATCCAGATCTTCCCGCCACGCTTGATGTGACGGACCATCGCGCGACGCGCGGCCTCGATCTGGCGGGCCGTAATGCGACCCCGCTCGACGGCCTGCAGGCCGTACTCACCGAAGCTGACCTTGGCGCCGGTCGAGGCCATACCCCGGTTACGGCCCTTGAACTGCTTGCGGAACTTGGTTCTTTTTGGCTGCAGCATGATCTTTCAGTCCTAGCTCGCGTTGGCGGCGGCGCGGGTCCCTTCGGTCGGCTCCAGGCCAAAGACCTCGCCCTTGAAGATCCACACCTTCACACCAATGATCCCGTAGGTGGTCCGCGCTTCCGCAAACCCGTAGTCGATGTCCGCGCGCAGCGTGTGCAGCGGCACACGGCCTTCGCGGTACCACTCCGAGCGCGCGATCTCGGCGCCGTTCAGGCGGCCGGACACATGCACCTTGATGCCCTGGGCGCCGAGACGCATCGCATTGCCAACGGCACGCTTCATCGCACGACGGAACATAATGCGGCGCTCGAGCTGCTGCGCGATCCCTTCGGCAACCAGTTGTGCCTCGATCTCGGGCTTGCGCACCTCTTCGATGTTGATCTTCACGCTGCCCTGGTCGAGCCCGGTTTCGCGGGCCACGTCCTGGCGCAGCTTTTCGATATCCTCGCCCTTCTTGCCAATCACGATCCCCGGACGCGCGGTCTGGATGGTGATGTGCGCGGCCTTGGCCGGGCGCTCGATGCTGATCCGGCTGACGGACGCGTGCGCAAGCTTCTTCTGCAGAAACTCCCGCAACTGAATGTCGTTATTCAGTGTCTCGCCAAACTCGCGACCATCGGCGTACCAGGTGGCCGACCACGGGCGAGAAATGCCCAGGCGGATGCCGGTCGGATGTACTTTCTGACCCATGCTTAGGCTCCCTTCTCGCTGACGCCGATGACGATATGGCTGGTGCGCTTCAGGATGCGGTTACCGCGACCTTTGGCGCGGGCATGCATCCTTTTGAGCACCGGCCCCTCGTCGACCTGGATGCGCGAGACGCGCAGCTCGTCGATATCGGCACCGTCGTTGTTCTCCGCGTTCGCGATCGCCGACTCCAGCACCTTCTTCACAATGGCGGCCGGCTTCTTCGCGCTGAACGTGAGCTCGTTGAGCGCATCCTCCACCCGCAGGCCACGCACCTGGTCGGCGACCAGGCGAGCCTTTTGCGGGGAGATCCGCGCGAAACGCAATTTTGCAATCGTTTCCATCGTTCGTCCTCAGCGCGACTTCTTGTTCGCGATATGACCCTTGAAGGTCCGCGTCAAGGCAAATTCGCCCAGCTTGTGCCCGACCATGTTCTCGTTGACGAGCACGGGCACGTGCTGCCGACCATTGTGGACGGCGATGGTCAGCCCGACCATCTGCGGGATGATCATCGAACGCCGGGACCAGGTCTTGATCGGTCGACGATCGTTCTTCTCGGCCGCTTCTTCCACCTTCTTGCGCAGGTGGTGGTCGACGAACGGGCCTTTCTTCAGTGAACGCGGCATGCTGGGACTCCGTTACTTCTTCCGCCGACGCACAATCATGCCGTCGGTACGCTTGTTATTGCGGGTCTTGTAACCCTTGGTCGGCCGACCCCACGGGGTCACCGGATGGCGGCCAAAGTTGCGGCCTTCACCACCACCATGCGGGTGGTCCACCGGGTTCATGGCCGTACCACGCACGGTCGGACGCACGCCCTTCCAGCGCTTGGCGCCGGCCTTGCCGAACTTCTTCAGACTGTGTTCGGAATGGCCAACTTCGCCCACCACCGCGCGGCACTCGGACTGCACACGGCGCATCTCGCCGGAGCCCAGCCGAAGCGTCGCATGCTGGCCTTCGCGAGCCACGACCTGAGCGGAGGTTCCGGCGGAGCGGACCAGCTGCGCGCCTTTGCCGGGCTTGAGCTCGACGCAATGCACGGTGGTGCCGACCGGGATCGAACGCAGCGGCATGGCGTTACCCGGACGAATCGGCGCCTGGTTCCCGCTCGCCACCTGATCGCCCTGGTTCAGACCCTTCGGCGCGATGATGTAGCGACGCTCACCATCGGCGTACAGCAGCAGGGCCAGATGGGCGCTGCGGTTCGGATCGTATTCGAGGCGCTCCACACGGGCAGGGACGTTGTCCTTGTTGCGCTTGAAGTCGACCACGCGGTAACGCTGCTTGTGGCCACCACCCACGTGCCGGGTGGTGATCCGGCCCGTATTGTTACGACCACCGGAACGGGTCTTCTTTTCGACCAGCGCGGGATGCGGCGCACCCTTGTACAGGTTGTCGCCACGGATCTGTACCGCGTGGCGCCGCCCGGCCGAGGTCGGATTCGTCTTGATAATCGCCATGACTAGACCTGGTCTCCTTCACCCATGTCGATGCTTTCGCCTTCGGCGAGCGACACATAGGCCTTCTTCCAGTGGTTACGGCGACCAAAGAGACGCCCGAAGCGCTTCTGCTTGCCTTGCTGATTCAGAGTGCGCACGTTCTCCACACGCACCTCGAACAGCTGTTCGACCGCCGCCTTGATCTCGTCCTTGCTCGCATCGGGCAGCACGCGAAAAACGTACTGACCAATCTCGCCGGCCATGGTGGACTTTTCCGAGACCACCGGCCCCTGAATTACCTGCATCAGACGCGCATTCATGCCAGCCACTCCTCAACCTTCCGGATCGCCGCTTCGGTCATTACGACCGTCTCCGCGCCGACCAGATTGGCCGGGTTGATGCCGGCCACGCCAACGACGTCGATGTGCGGCACATTACCCAGCGCACGGGCCGTCGTGTCATCCGCCTCGGCGAGAACGACCAGCCCCTTCGCGAGACCGAGCTCCTTGAGCTTGGCAACGCCATCGCGGGTCTTGCCCGATGCCACGGCGAAGTCGGCCACCACCTTCAGCCGTTCCTGACGGACCAGCTCGGAGAGAATCGACGCCATCGCGGCGCGATACATTTTCTTGTTCAGCTTCTGCGAGAAGTCGCGAGTACGGGCGGCGAACACCTTGCCGCCACCGGTCCACAGCGGGCTGCGGATCGTACCCGCACGGGCACGTCCAGTGCCCTTCTGGCGAAACGGCTTGGCGCCGCCGCCGCTTACGTCCGAACGCGTCTTCTGAGCACGGGTGCCCTGACGCTGGCCGGCGAGAAACGCGACCACGCTCTGATGCACCAGCGACTCGTTAAAGTCGCGTTCGAAGCACACGGACGACAACTCCACGCTGGCGCCGGTATCGGCTGTCGTTACTTGCATTGTCTTCAACCCTTCGCCTTGACGGCCGGACGAATCATGACGTCGGTGCTCGGCGCACCCGGCACCGCGCCCTGGATCAGCACCAGGCTTCGATCCGCGTCCACCCGAACCACCTTCAGGTTCTGGATGGTCTTGCGTTCGGCACCCATATGGCCGGCCATCTTCTTGCCCTTGAACACGCGACCCGGGCTCTGGTTCTGCCCGATCGACCCCGGGGCGCGATGCGCCAGCGAGTTGCCGTGGGTCGCATCCTGGGTGCGGAAATTGTGACGCTTGACCGCACCCTGAAAACCCTTGCCCTTGCTCTGCGAGGTCACGTCAACCACCTGACCTTCTTCAAAGCGATCAACCGTGATGGCATCGCCCGGGGCCAGCCCGTCGAGCTCGGCCTCCTCGACCCGGAATTCCCACAGGCCGCGACCCGGCTCGACCGACGCCGCGGCGTAGTGCCCGGCTTCGGGCTTGCTGACGCGAGACGGCTTGCGGCTGCCCGCCGTCACCTGGACCGCGTTGTAACCGTCGCCCTCAGTGCGCTTGATCTGGACCACGCGATTGTTGTCCACCTGCAGCACAGTCACCGGCACGGAGACACCGTCGTCAGTGAAGACGCGGCTCATGCCTAGTTTGCGACCGATGAGTCCAATGGCCATTGCAAAACCCCTTCCGTATCGAACGGCGCTGGCAAGCGCCCTAAAGCCGTGGCCCGGCGAACAATCCCGCCGGGCCACGGAAAGCCCAATAGTATGGCAGAAAGTTACGAGTTAGTTAAGTCGAATCTGAACATTCACGCCGGCAGCGAGATCCAGCTTCATCAGGGCATCCACGGTCTTGTCGGTCGGATCGAGGATGTCCATCAAACGCTTGTGCGTACGCAGCTCGTACTGGTCGCGCGCGTCCTTGTTGACATGCGGCGAAATCAGCACGGTGTACGATTCACGCTTGGTCGGAAGCGGGATCGGACCCTTGACGCGAGCGCCAGTGCGCTTCGCGGTTTCGACAATCTCGGCCGCCGAGCGGTCGATCAGTCGATGGTCAAAGGCCTTCAGGCGAATTCGAATACGCTGGTTTGCCATCTCGCTCACTCAATAATCTTGGATACGACGCCGGCGCCGACGGTGCGGCCGCCTTCACGGATCGCAAAGCGCAGACCATCTTCCATCGCGATCGGGCTGATCAGCGACACGGTCATCTTCACGTTGTCACCCGGCATCACCATCTCGGTGCCTTCCGGCAGCTCCACCGAGCCCGTCACGTCCGTCGTCCGGAAATAGAACTGCGGGCGATAGCCATTGAAGAACGGGGTATGACGGCCGCCCTCGTCCTTGCCCAGGATGTACACCTCGGCTTCGAAGTGCGTGTGCGGGGTGATCGAACCCGGCTTGCACAGCACCTGGCCACGCTGCACCTCGTCGCGCTTGGTACCACGCAGCAGCACGCCCACGTTGTCGCCCGCTTCGCCCTGGTCCAGCAGCTTGCGGAACATCTCCACACCGGTAACGGTGGTCTTCTGGGTGTCGCGGATCCCGACAATCTCGATCTCCTCGCCCACCTTGACCACACCGCGCTCGATACGACCCGTCACCACCGTGCCGCGACCAGAGATCGAGAACACGTCTTCCACCGGCATCAGGAAGTCACCGTCCACCGCGCGCTCCGGCTCCGGAATCCAGCTGTCCATCGCCTCGACCAGCTTGTAAATGGCCTGCGCGCCCACTTCGCTGTCGTCCCCTTCCAGCGCCTTCAGCGCGGAACCGGTGACCACCGGAGTGTCGTCACCCGGGAAATCATACGAGGACAGCAGATCGCGCACTTCCATCTCGACCAGCTCAAGCAGCTCGGGGTCGTCCACCATGTCGGCCTTGTTCAGGAACACCACGATGTACGGCACGCCCACCTGACGCGCCAGCAGAATGTGCTCGCGCGTCTGCGGCATCGGGCCGTCGGCCGCCGACACCACCAGGATCGCGCCGTCCATCTGCGCCGCACCCGTGATCATGTTCTTCACGTAGTCCGCGTGCCCGGGGCAGTCCACATGCGCGTAGTGACGAACGTCAGACTCGTATTCCACGTGCGCGGTCGCAATCGTAATCCCGCGCGCCTTCTCTTCCGGCGCATTGTCGATCTGGTCAAACGCACGGGCCTCACTGCCGTACTTCTTGCCCAGCACCGCCGTCATCGCCGCCGTCAGCGTGGTCTTGCCATGGTCCACATGACCAATCGTCCCCACATTCACATGCGGCTTCTTACGCTCGAACTTTTCCTTGGACA
>NZ_KB906244.1:0-25642 GCF_000381245.1 Thioalkalivibrio sp. ALD1
GCGGGTAGAACCACTACCCGCTGCACGACGCGCCTTGTCTCGGAAAACAGGGGGCACCAACGCGGACGTGCGATTAAATCAGCGTCTCCCTAGGCCGGGCGTTTTCGGTGTCAGCGAAACATTGATCAGTGGTTCCCTGGGTACACGCCCTACAGCGGGGGGCGCCGCCCCGTGATGAAGAAGATGACCGCCAGGATCAGGCCCACCACGAAAAGAATCCATGCAATATTGGTCGCCGCGCCGGCAATCCCGCTCAGGCCCAGCACGCCGGCCACGATCCCGATGATCAAGAACATCAATGCCCATCCCAGCATCGTCCACTCCTTTTTGGTTGTAGTCGCGCCTGAAGTGTAGGGCATGGTCTGCGCGTTTTCGCGTTTTTGCGTCAGCATCTTGTCTCGGTTCTCACTTTCTGCTTTCCCGAGGAGCTTTTTGCTCCAGGTTAATGTCATCTTTGGCTGTACCACATAGCCTTTCCTGAACACCGACGAACACGCGCATTGAACGCAAGAGAGCGAAGCATGAACAGAGATCAGATGATGGGCCGTAGCGAGCGCCTGAAAGCCCGTTTGAAACAGGAGTGGGGCCGCCTTACCGATGACGAAGTCGTGGAGGCCGAAGGCAATGTGGAGGAGCTGGCCGCCAGAATCCGCGAGAAGTATGGCGACAGTCGGGAGAAGATCGCGGCGAGGATCAACGAACTGATGGACGAGGTGCGTAATGAAGACAATCCATAGGGGCAGGGGCCCTGGCCTCCGGTGGGCTGGCACGGCCCTGGCGGCTGCCGGGGTGCTGTTCCTGGCGGCCTGCTCCGATCCGGATACGGCCGACGACGGCAATGACACATTCGACGACACGGTCGAGGATGCGGTGGATGCCATCGAGGAATCGGGCGACGAAGCACGCGGCTGGATTGAGGATCAGCGCGAAGACGATGACGAAGTCCAGCGCGAGGAAGAAGAGAACGAAGACCAGTACGAAGACGACGACTATGACGAGCATCGGGACGGGAACCCCATTCGCTTCGATTAGTTGTTGATGATCGATGGCAGAAGGCTGAGGCGCGGGTGGCCACGAGCGGGTGGTCATCCGCGCCCCAGCCTTTTGCGCGTTAATTGGGGCGCCAATTCATCGAACGCGTCCCTGTGCAGTTCCAAAGGAAAAGGCATCATGCGTTAAGGCCGATGTGCGCTTTGTCAATGATTCTCCAGCGCGGTGTAATGGTCGGTCGATTAGTATGATTCGGTTCAACAATTGCACCTTCCTAATCTCATTGACTGTGTCAAGAATCGTCTCCGGTCGCTTTCCGTTTTCAAGCAGGAATGGCAAAAGCTAAGGAGATGAGTGATGAAACGATATCTGATTGCCGGTGTTGCAGTGTCGGCACTAGTTCTGTTCGGATCCCAGAACGCTGTGGCGCAGCAGCAGGATCAGCAACAGGATCGGGAACGCACAGAGCAAGAGCGTGACCGCACGACAGGCGTGTACATGGGGCTCGGTACAGGCTTTAGCTCGCTGAAAAATGACAGCGACGAGGTGGCCGACTTTATTGGTTCGGGCACCTCGGATTACAGCATCGACGACGACGACAACGTCTGGCGCGGGATTGTCGGTTATAACTTCAATCAGTACTTCGCGGTCGAAGGCTTTTATACCGACCTGGGCGAGGTACATCTGCGCGGGGACGAGGACGGTGCGCATTCAACTGTTCGTTCCACGGCTTACGGTGCCAGCGTGCTGGGCAAGCTGCCGATCGGCCCCTATGTGGAGGCATTCGCGAAGGTGGGCGCGGCGAAGTGGGATGCGGACGTGCGCGGAAATCTCGGGGATGAGGGCCGTACGTTGCGCAGCCAGGACGGCTTCGATCCTGTTTATGGTGTCGGGATGCAGGTCAACCTGAACGCGTTCCTGATTCGCGCCGAGTACGAGCGCTATGACTTCGACAGCGACTACCAGGTCGACGCGTTTACCGCTTCACTGGGCTGGCGCTTCTAGGGAGACGCTGATTTAATCGCGCGTCCGCGCTCGAGTCGCTTTTGCGTGGGAACAAGGCGCGGTGACTGCCGTGCAGTCATTCTGCACAAGGGAGCCGCAACGCCGTTCCCGCGCCCGTTTTTGATCAACAACGGGCGGCCGAGCCCCTGCTTTCAATAGCTTGTGGGGTTGGTGCCCCCTGTTCCCCGATCCTGCGTTGCGCCGCTTGCGGGTAGAACCACTACCCGCTGCACGACGCGCCTTGTCTCGGAAAACAGGGGGCACCAACGCGGACGTGCGATTAAATCAGCGTCTCCCTAGGCAAGTGCGGGCCACCGCAGAGGCCTGAAGGATACCGGCGAACGACTGGATTCGGCTTGCCGGAATCGTTTCGCTGTGGCCTTGGGCAACACAGGCACGCCGCCCCGGCGCTTTGCACAGGGGCGGCGTTTTGTCGTTGACGGGCCGGCGGCGGGGCCGGTCAGGCCGCCTTGGCCTTGGCGAGTCCGGTCTGGCGGCCTGGACGGGCCTCCTTGAGCGTGACCAGTTCCTCGGCGCTGGTCGGGTGCAGCGGGATGGTCAGGTCCAGGTCACGCTTGGTGGCGCCCATGCGCACGGCCACGGCAAAGCCCTGCAGCATTTCGTCGACGTGGGGGCCGATCATGTGTATGCCGACGACCTTTTCGTCCTCTTCGGCACAGACCAGTTTCATCGCAACCGGCGGGGTCTGGCCCTCGGCGAATGCGCGGTCGAGGCCGCCGAACTGGGTCTCGTAGACGCGCACCGAGTCACCGAACCGTTCCACGGCCTGAGGCTCGGTCAGCCCGACCATGCCCGCGGTCGGATGGGTAAAGGTAACCGTGGGAATCTGCTCGTAATCCACGGGGACCGGGTTCTTCTCCGGGGTGTACCAGTGGTCCGCCAGACGGCGACCCGCCGCGATCGCGACCGGCGTCAGTGGAGCCTTGCCAATAATGTCGCCCAGGGCGTAGATGCCGTCGACGTTCGTGGCCTGCCATTTGTCCACCGGGACGGTGCCATCGCGGGCGATCTCGACACCGGCTTCGTCCAGGCCCATGTCGCCGGTGGCGGGTTTGCGCCCCACCGCCCACAACACCTTCTCGTACGGACCCAGTTCCTGGCCGTCCTCGATCTTGACGGTCACCGCACCGGGCTTGCCGCCCAGGCCGGCGACCTTCACGCCCAGATGGCGGCGGATACCCTGGTGCTCCATGTGCTGATCCAGAACCTGCGAAACCATCGGGTCGAACATTTCCAGTACGCGGTCCTCCATCGCGACCACGTCGGTCTTTACACCCATCGAGCACAGCATGCCGGCCATCTCCAGGCCGATGTAGCCGGCGCCGATCACCGCGATGGATTTCGGCAGATCGGTCCATTCGAAGAAATCATCGGAAGTCGCGCCCAGTTCGGCGCCGTCCAGCGGCGGCACGAGCGGGGCGCCACCCATCGCCAGTACGATCCGCTTGGCGGTGTACTCGGTACCGCTCTCGCTGATTACCTTGTCCTTGCCGGTCAGGCGGGCACGCTCGGGAATGTGGGTGACGCCCAGTTTCTCCAGGTGCCCGGCCCAGAACTGGTTCAGGTCCTTCAGCATGGCCCGGCGCTTTTTCGCCAGGTCCGCATAGCGGACGCCCTTGAGTTCGACATCCACGCCAAACTCGTGTGCGTCACGGGCCTGCGCCGCATGCTCGGCCGCGTACCAGGTGAGCTTTTTCGGCACGCAGCCTTCGTTCACGCAGGTGCCGCCGAGTGGTTTCGGATCGAACACGGCGACGCGGGCGCCGTGTGGCGCGGCACGTTCGGCTACAGCCAGGCCGCCGCTGCCGCCGCCGATCACGATGATGTCGTAGTGTTCCATTTCGCTTCCTTGAAAGGTTCTGAAAAGTCCCGGTGTTCAGGTCGTCAGGTTTGCCATCCGGATCGGGAGGCCCGCGCAATGTGGTGTCCCGATCCGGATGGCCACCCATGCTTCGGGTGACCACCGGGGCGGCTGTAACCCCGCCCGGGGTCGCTGCAGGACGGCTTACGCCGCTTTCTTCTCGCGGGAGATCCACTCCTGCAGGTCTTCCGATCCGCCGATGCGGTGGCCGCCGACGAACACCTGCGGCACAGTCATTGCCCCGGTGGCGGCGCGCAGGCTGCGCAGGCTGGCATCGCGGCCCAGCACAATCTCCTCGTATTCGAGACCGGCATTCTCCAGCATCTCCTTGGCGCTGGCGCAGTATGGGCAGCCCGGTTTGGTGAAGACGACCACGTCTTCGGGGCAGGCCGCCTCCGGCGCGACGTGCGCAAGCATCGTGTCGGCGTCGGAAACCACGAAGGGGTCGCCCGGCTCGTCCGGCTCGATGAACTGCTTTTCGATCACGCCGTCGCGCACCAGCATGGAGTAGCGCCAGGAGCGCCATCCGAAGCCGAGGTCGCTCTTGTCGACCAGCATGCCCATTTGCTCGGTGAACTCGCCATTGCCGTCGGCGATGAACGTCACGCGGTCGGCCTGCTGATCGGCCTGCCAGGCCTCCATCACGAAGCCGTCATTGACCGAGATGCACACGATCTCGTCGATGCCGTGCTTCTTGAACACCGGCGCCAGCTCGTTGTAGCGCGGCACATGGGCCGAGGAGCAGGTCGGGGTGAACGCGCCCGGCAGGGCAAAGACGATTACGTTGCGGCCCTTGAACAGGTCTTCCGAGCGCACGTCGTTCCAGTCGTTGTCCTTGCGGCAACGGAAAGTCACTTCCGGTACGCGCTGGCCTTCGCGATTTTCGAGTTCCATGGGGTGTCTCCTTGTTGAATATCCGTTTGTGCTCAATTGTCACAGATGAAGATTTCTGTCGGGCCGGTGTAGTTCCCGGCTACGGAGATCAAGGTAAGGCCTGGCCCTTGATTGATCCAGTTTTGTGTTTCTATTGTGTTATTAGGCTTGGGCTATCGCCTGTGCTTGACGTCACCAGGCCAAACCCGGAAGCTTGCGGCCCCGATTCGAGTTCGCCTCGATTCGAGGACCGCGTTATGGTGGTCCGTATCAGTCCCCTCGCGACGACAGGTTGTGAATCCCGCCAGGCCCGGAAGGGAGCAACGGTAGCAGCTGCGTCGGGCGCCGGGGTGTGGCGGGTGCGGGCCACCACCCTTATCCCTGCGGCCCGGATTCCTGCGGTGATAGCCCCGCACGCGGGCACGCGGAAGACTGCACTGACGGGGGAGGCATGAGTCACCAGGTTCTGGCCCGCAAGTGGCGTCCCGGTCGTTTCGAGGACCTGGTCGGGCAACCGCATGTGGTGCGGGCCCTTGCCAATGCCCTGAGCGGGGATCGCCTGCATCATGCCTACCTGTTCGCCGGGACGCGCGGCGTGGGCAAGACCACGATCGCCCGCATCCTCGCGCGCTGCCTGAACTGCGAGACGGGTGTCACGCCGACCCCCTGCGGCGAGTGCCGCTCCTGCGTCGAGATCGCCGAGGGACGGCATCTGGACCTGATCGAGGTCGATGCCGCATCGCGCACCCGCGTGGACGACACCCGCGAGCTGCTGGACAACGTCTCCTATGCCCCGACCGCGGGGCGCTTCAAGGTGTACCTGATCGACGAGGTGCACATGCTCTCCGAGAAGAGCTTCAACGCCCTGTTGAAGACGCTGGAAGAGCCGCCGGATCACGTCAAGTTCCTGCTCGCCACGACCGATCCGCAGAAGCTGCCGGTCACCGTGCTGTCACGCTGCCTGCAGTTCAACCTCAAGCCGATGCCGCCGGCGCTGATCGCCGAGCACCTGACGCGCATTCTGGAGGCCGAAGGTCTGCAGGCCGAGCCGGGTGCGCTGCTGCGCCTGGGCGAGGCGGCCGAGGGTTCCATGCGCGACGCGCTGAGCCTGACCGATCAGGCCATCGCCTACGGCGGTGATCGCCTGACCGAGGCCGATGCCTGCGACATGCTGGGCCTGCTGCCACGAACCCGTCTGACCGGGCTGCTGGATGCGGTGTTCGCCGGTGATGGCCCCGGTCTGATGCAGGGGTTGCAGGAACTCAAGGGCCTGGGGCCCGACTGGTCGCGCCTGCTGGACGAACTGGCGGCTCTGGTGCATCGCGTGGCCGTGGAACAGCTGGTGCGCGGTGAGGGTGGTGCCGAGGATGACGATGCCGCCGAGCGCTGGGCGCGCGAGACCGCAGCCCGGGTGGACCCGGAAACCCTGCAACTGACCTACCAGATCCTGATTCACGGGGGCCGCGACCTGCCCTGGGCGCCGGATGCGCAGATGGGGGTGGAGATGACCCTGCTGCGCCTGCTGGCCTTTCGGCCGGAAGGGCCAGGCGAAGGCGCTGCCCCCGCCGAGCGTCAGGGTGCCACGGCGGCTGCTTCGCGATCCGGCCCGATGGTGGATTCGGCCACGGCCCGGCCCGATGCCATGGCGTCACAACCGACTGCGCCCTCCGCGTCGGAACGGTCGCGTGAGCGGACACCAGAACAGGTGCGCGAGCCGGCCGCCGGGCCCGGGGCGGCTCCGTCCGTGCAGTCGGCTCCGGATGCCACGTCCGCCCCGCGTCCGGTATCGAATGCCACGCCGTCCGCGGCGCCGGATCCGGACTCCGGACCTTTCGACTGGCACCGCTTTGCTGAAGGCCTGCCAACCGGAACGGTTCGCGAACTTGCGCTGCACGGTGAATTGCAGCAACTGACTGACGAAAGCGTCGTTGTTGCCGTGGCCCCAGGTACGCTTCATACCGAGCGGACTCGGGTGCGCCTGAAGGCCGCACTGGAAGAGCGGCTCGGGCACTCGGTACGGCTGGAGATTGTCGACCAGTCACAACCATCGGAGGCCACGCCCGCTGCGCGGCTTGCGGCTGACGCGGCCGAACGTCAGGCTAGCGCCGAGACGGCGATGCGCGAGGATCCGGTGGTGCAGGCCCTGGGCGAGGCCTTCGGGGCCGAGCTGGGCGCGGTGCGAATACGCGAGGACCGCGCGGGCGACTCGGCGCCCGACGGCTCGTCACCCGCGTCGTAATCGATTGAACGATAACCCCTGCGCGAGGCGTGGGGCAGGAGAGCGAAATCATGATGAAAGGTGGCATGGGTGGCCTGATGAAGCAGGCCCAGAAGATGCAGGAAGACATGCAGAAGATGCAGGCCGAGCTAGCCGAGATGGAGATTGAGGGCCAGGCGGGCGGCGGTCTCGTGAGTGTGCTCATGACCGGCAAGTACGCGGTGCGCCGGGTCAAGATCGACCCCAGCTTGCTGGAGGACGACCGCGACATGATCGAGGACCTGGTGGCCGCGGCGATCAATGACGCCGTGCAGAAGGTCGAGTCCACCACCCAGGAGCGGATGGGCAGTCTGACCGAGGGCATGGGTCTGCCGGCCGGGATGAAGCTGCCGTTCTGATCGTGCCCCCCTGGGTCGGAACAGGCGCGGCGCGTGATGGACACTGAACTCGACGAACTGGTGCAGGCGCTGCGCTGCCTGCCGGGTGTTGGTGCCAAATCCGCGCGGCGCATGGCGCTGCACCTGCTGGAGCGTGACCGCGACGGTGCGCGCCGGCTGGCGCGCGCAGTCGACCAGGCCGTCGAGCGCGTAGGGCACTGCCAGGTGTGCCGCACGCTGACTACCGCCGAGGTCTGTCCTCGCTGTGCCGATCCCGAGCGCGACCCAGGCGTGATCTGCGTGGTCGAGAGTCCGGGCGATGTCATGGCCATCGAGTCGGCGACCGACTTTGCCGGCCGTTTCCACGTGTTGCTCGGGCGGTTGTCGCCGCTGGATGGCATTGGTCCCGAAGAGCTGGGTCTGGATCGGTTGGAGGCGCGGCTGCAGGAACAGGGCGTACGCGAGCTGATCCTGGCGACCAATACCTCGGTCGAGGGCGAGGTCACCGCGCACTACCTGGCCGAAATGGCCGCCCGTCACGGCATTCGTGCCACGCGTATCGCGCAGGGAGTCCC
This sequence comes from Thioalkalivibrio sp. ALD1, assembly GCF_000381245.1. Classification (NCBI taxonomy): domain Bacteria; kingdom Pseudomonadati; phylum Pseudomonadota; class Gammaproteobacteria; order Chromatiales; family Ectothiorhodospiraceae; genus Thioalkalivibrio; species Thioalkalivibrio sp. ALD1. Next base: position 7,921 of record NZ_KB906244.1, read on the forward strand.
TACGGGCGGTGAACTCGAGTATATCGACGCCGGTACCCTCGCGCATGCCCTGTCCGGGCGCCGCGAATACTGAGCCGCCTGCGCCGTTGGCGCGTTGAATCCATTACCATTCCCTGATATAAATCCGCTCCGTTCATGCGGGAGACGACGATGGCTGACTGCATTTTTTGCAAGATCGTCGCGGGGGATATCCCGGCGAAGGTCGTGTTCGAGGACGACCAAGTCCTGGCCTTCGAAGACCTGAATCCCCAGGCTCCGACGCATGTGCTGGTGATCCCGAAACAGCACATCGCCACCCTGAACGAACTGAGTGCCGAAACCGCGCCGGTCATTGGGCATATGACGCATGTGGCGGCACAGATTGCACGCGATCGCGAATTTGCGGAAAACGGTTATCGAACCGTGATGAACTGCAACCAAGACGGTGGCCAAACGGTCTACCATGTACACATGCACGTACTGGGCGGTCGCGCGCTGAGCTGGCCCCCGGGCTGATCGAGACAACACAACACGGACGATACGGGCGTGACGCGACGGAATCATCACGGTGAAGCCAGGCAAGCAGCGCGAGGCAACAGTCCGCAGCTGGCGTCTGCCCGTGTGCCGCTCGCGCTGGCACTGGCCGTATGTTTCGGGCTTGCCGCGACCAGCGTGGCCCACGCCGATGACCGCTATTCCCTGACGTACACCCCCACAGGCACAGAGTCGACGCTCGGTGGCTCGGATCGTGTCGATGAAGTCGAGTACGACTCCGAAGGTGGAACTGTAGTCGACCCAGTCGGCATGGAGCCAATCGGTGGCGCGGGCCGATCCGCGCCGAACGTCCTGCCGATGACCGATCCGGAGCCCGCCTCGGCGAGTCGCGACTGGCGCTATCAGTTGACCCTGCGTACGGAGACCACCGGTAGCCTGCCAGGTGAGGAAGCCGGCATGGGGGTTCTCGCCAGCCGTCTGTTCGAGATAGAAGGGGGTTACCACCAGCAACTGGGCGCCGGTTTTGGATATGGCCTGAATCTGGGGATCGGTATGGAGACCCGTCCGGGCTGGTCGGACTTGGGCCCGGAAAGCGAATCCACGGCCTATTTCACGGACTTCAGCTTCGGCCCCACCTTTGCGTCCGGGCGCTTTGACAGCCAGTTCCGCATTGGCCTGCGTCAGCCGCTCGCGGGGGAGGACGATGCCCTGGGCTTCGGCTATGGCAGCCGCCATCGCGAGCTGGGTCGTAGCGCGGGGTATCTCAGCATCGACAGCCGTCTGCGTCTGCAGAACCAGTCCGAACTGTCATTGAGCCTCTACTACGACGACTATTCGTTGAATACCTCGAGCGACTGGATGTCCGACCGCCTCGACTTCGAGAGCACCCGTGATCCGTCTTCGTCGGTGATCGGCGTGGAGATGGGGCTGACGTTCTAGCCGGTTGAATCTAGCGTTTCTCCAGCGTCTCCAGTAGCGCATTCCAGGCATCGAGCCGAGCCGCTGGCAGGGTGCCTTGATCAACGGCCTCCCGCACCGCGCAGCCGGGTTCGGTCTGATGGCGGCAGTTGCGGAATCGACAGTTCTCCCCAAGCACTTCGATATCCGGAAATCCGCGCACTAGTGCATCAATGGATTCCAGTTCCGGCGTAAAGTCGCGTACACCCGGCGAATCGATCCACGCCCCACCCCCTGTCAGTGGATACCACTGCGCGGTGACCGTCGTGTGGCGGCCCTCGCCGGACGCCGCGAGATCCCCCGCTTCCGGAAGCTTGAGATCGCCGCGACCATGGCGCTCGAGCAGCGCCGCGATCAGCGACGATTTGCCCACCCCGGACTGTCCGATCAGGATGTTGGTATTTCCCCTTGCCGCCTCGGCGAGGGCGTCCAGCCCGTAGCCACTGCGGGCGCTGACATGCAGGGGGTCAAGGTCCAGGTGGGCGTACGGCGCCAGCCAGTCCGCGGGCGCGGCGGGCCCTGCGTCCTGCTTGTTCACCAGGATCCGCGGCCTGGCCGGGAGGTTGTACACCGCGACCAGGAAGCGGTCGATCAGATAGCGTGCCGGCATCGGGGAGGGCGCGATCACGATCCAGACAGTGTCGATGTTGGCGGCGATGACCTTGCGCCGCCCAAAACCGTCCTGGCGTACCAGGGTGTTGTCCCGGGGCAGGCGAAGCTGGATCTGTTCGCCGCCCGCGTCCATCTCCACGCGGTCGCCGCAGGCGAGATCCTTCAGTCGTCGGTGCAGACGGACCCGCTGCGGCACCGTGTCCTCCGGCGCCGCGATGTCGGCCATCTGGTTGTGGCGGGCGTAAACCCGACCGGTCCGGCTCAAGGGGCCGGACCGGCCAGTGCCGGTGTCGCGTTCGTCAACGAGCTAGTCAAAGAGCGCATCGATGCGGGCGGCGCAGATAAAGTCGTTCTCCGTCAGGCCGCCCACCGCGTGGGTCGAGAATTGCACCGAACAACGGTTGTAGCCCACTGCCAGGTCCGGGTGGTGGTCTTCCACATGGGCGATCCAGGCCACCGCGTTCACGAACGCCATGGTCTCGTGAAAGTTCTTGAATTTGAAGCTTCGCTGGATGCTGCGGCCAGCCTCGTCGATGCCCCAGTGGCTGTCCAGTTGACCGAGGCCGCGCTCGGCGTCCTCGCGCGACATCGGCTCGGTGAACCCTTCGCAGGCCTGGCAGTGCTTGGTCTTCAGATCACTCATCGAACTGGTAGTACTCCGAATTCAGGTAGGACACCACCGCGTTGATCTCGTCGTCGAACCAGTTGGTGCCCAGTTGTGCGTTGCAGTTGTTCACCTGCCGGACCAGATGGTCATAGTCGCCGACGATCCGGTTGTCGCGCGTGTACAGGTCCGTACCGTTGCCTCCGACCATGTCGGCATGGCAGCTGATGCAGTTGTCCTGATGCAGGTTCTTGCCCTTCTGGATGTCATCGGCTTGGGCCGCGCCCAGGGAAAATCCGAGGCCCAGGGCCGCAAGGCTTGAGATGATCAGTCGCATGATTCCCTCCTTCGTGGGGAATGGATCGGGCGGGGCCACGAGGCCCCGGGAAGACGCCGGTGCGAATGGCGCAGCTGCGCGATACCGTCAGCGTCGACCTGAACCATGATGATAGACTTCGAGCGCACAGGAAAGGAGCAGGCATGGCAGCGAGCGCCGAAAACCTGATCTGGATCGACCTCGAGATGACCGGGCTGGACCCGCAGAACGACCGGATCATCGAGGTGGCGACCATCATCACCGACAAGGAACTGAACATCCTGGCGGAGGGGCCGGTCCTCGCCATCTACCAGCCGTCCGATGTGCTGGATGCGATGGACGAATGGAATCGGCGCACGCATGGGGCTTCCGGCCTGATCGAGCGCATCCGTCACAGCAGTACGGATGCGGCCGCCGCCGAGCGCGAGACTATTGCCTTCCTGTCCGACTATGTGCCGAAAGGGGCCTCGCCGATGTGCGGGAACTCCATCTGTCAGGATCGGCGTTTCATGGCGCGCCTGATGCCGGAGCTGGAGGCCTATTTCCACTACCGCAATCTGGACGTCTCCACGCTCAAGGAGCTGGCCCGGCGCTGGGCACCGGACGTGCTCTCGAAGCTGCAGAAGAACGCCTCGCACCAGGCGTTGCAAGACATCCGCGACTCCATCGACGAACTCCGCGTCTACCGCGAGCACTTCATCCAGCTGCCGCCCGCCGCCGCCCACGACTGACCGTGCTTCGTCTTGCCCTGCGCTCTAGGGCTAGGCCTGGTTCGTCCTCTGGAGTTTACGGTGCCTTCGGCCGGCCGCCTGCCTGCGCTGTTTCGCCAGCGCACCGCGAGGTACTTTCTTGCTTGCCCAAGAAAGTACCCAAAGAAGGGCACCCGGATTCCGCCCGGGAACCTTGCTCCAGGGCCCTCGGGCCGGCGGCGCTGAAACTCGCTGCGCCTTTGGCTTCGCTCAGACAGTCAGCGCCTTTTTTCCGTCCCGAGGACCCTTCCGCAAGGGGCTTCATACGGGGGATGAAGGTCAAGACAACGGCGGCCCTAAAGTCTGCACCAGTGGATGGAGGCTGGGTGTTCGGACATCTTGGCACGCGCGGTCTTCGGCCCTGGCGTGCCGCGCCCGCCAGGGGGCGCCAGATCCCATCGTAGGATGCTGATGAGCGCAGCGAATCGCATCAGGGTTGCCCCGGCGTTGGCAGGGTGCGTTTCGCTGCGCTCAACGCACCCTACAGCTCGGGGCTTACCGCAGAGGCTGGAATACCACTTGTTTTGACCTTTCCTCCCGATATGAGCCCCTTGTGGAGGGCGTGACAGGCCGGAGAAAAGGCGCTGACTGTCTGAGCGAAGCCAAAGGCGTAGCGAGTTTCAGCGCCGCCGGCCTGGCGCGTCCGGAGCAAGGTCGCCCGGGCGAATCCCGGGCGTGTTTCTTGGTTACTTCTTTGCACGAGCAAAGAAGTAACTCGCGGTGCGCTCGCGAGTGAGCGCAGGCAGGCGGCAGGCCGCAGCCACCGTAAACTCTAGAGGCCGAACCAGGCCCAACTTCAACGGAACTGCCAACCGACCGCAGGCGGCTGCACTAAGACCGGCGCCAAGAGCGGCCGGCAGGTGGAGGCTAGTAGAAGCGACCGAGGGCGCCGCGGACCTGCACCTCGGTCTCCGGCGTCAGGTGCTCCCCCAGCTCCAGCGGATGCTCCGGCAGCAGCAGGACCACCGACGAGCCGAGGTTGAAGCGCCCCATCTCGGCCCCGCGCTCGAGCGTGATCTCGCGATCCGGGTATTCGCTGCAGCTGTAGGGCTGCCCGGCCGGAGGCGTAACCTCGCCCGCCCAGACCGTCTCGATCGAGCCGACGTTCTGGGCCCCGATCAGGGCGACGGCCATCGGCCCGAAATGCGTGTCGAAGCAGGCCACCACGCGTTCGTTGCGGGCATACAGGCGCGGGACATGGCGCACGATCCGTGGCGCGACCGAGAACAGTCGACCGGGCACATGCAGCATGTGGGTCAGCGTGCCGGTCAGCGGCATGTGCAGCCGATGGTAATGCCGTGGCGACAGATAGAGCGTCACGAAATGGCCATGCCGAAACGGTTCGGCAAGGTCCTCCTCACCGCCCAGAAGCTCCCGCACCGTGTAGTGGTGACCCTTGGCCTGAAAGATCTGGCCGGCCTCGATGCGCCCGGCCGCGCTGACCCGGGAGTCCGCGGGGTTCGCGACCGTGTTGTCGTCACCCGCCAGGGGGCGGGCGTCCTCGCGCAGCGCCCGTGTGAACAGGGCATTGAAGCTGGGGTAGGCCGCGATGTCGGGCTCCGCCGCCTCGTCCATGTTCAGCCCGTACTGGCGGACGAACCAGCGCAGTAGTGGCTGGACACGGGGGCTCTCGATACGCGCCAGGCGGTGCACCACCCGGGACAGCGCGTGCTGCGGCAGCAGGTGGGAAGCTCGGGCCAGCCAGGGGTCTAGGGCACTCATCGGGATACTCGGTTCGGGCGCACGGGACGGAAGCGAGCCGGTATGATGACGGCCCCCACGCCAATGGGAAAGGCCCAAATGGAATCCACGACAGGACTGCGCACGCTGCGCGACTTCATCCGCTTTGGCGCGAGCCAGTTTCGCGCGGGCGGGCTGAGCTTCGGCCACGGGACGGACAACGCCTTCGACGAGGCCGCCTGGCTGGTGCTGCATGCGCTGCATCTGCCGCTGGATCTGCCCGAGAGTTGGTGGTCGTCGAACCTGAGCGAGGCCGAACGCACGCGGGTGATTGCGGTGCTGCGCACGCGCATTGAGACACGCAAGCCGGCGGCCTATCTGACCGGAGAGGCCTGGTTTGCCGGGCTGCCATTCTTTGTCGACGAGCACGTGCTGGTGCCGCGCTCGCCCCTGGCGGAGTTGATCGCCGTCGGGTTCGAGCCATGGATCGAAGCCGATTCGGTCGAGCGCGTGCTGGACCTGTGCACGGGCGGCGGCTGCATTGGCATCGCCACGGCGCTGGCCCTGCCGCAGGCACAGGTCGATGTGAGTGACGTCTCCGAACCGGCGCTGGCCGTGGCGGCGCGCAACATCGAGCGCCATGACGTTGGCGACCGCGTGCAGGTTCGGCACTCCGATGTCTTCGAGGCGCTGGGGCCGGAGGATCGCTACGACCTGATCGTGAGCAATCCGCCCTATGTCGATGCCCGCGACATGGCCGAGCTGCCGCAAGAGTACCGCCACGAGCCCGAACTGGGCCTGGCCGCGGGCGAGGACGGGCTCGACATCGTGCGCCGTATCCTGGCCGGTGCCCGCCGCCATCTGACCGAGGACGGTGCGCTGATCGTCGAGGTCGGCAACAGCCAGCCCGCGGTTGAGGAGGCCTTCCCCGACCTGCCGCTGATCTGGCTGGAGTTCGAATCCGGCGGCCACGGGGTCTTCCTCGCGTATGCCCGGGATCTTCCGTAGTCTTCGCGGGCTGGGAATGAACAGAAACGAAGGGAACACGGCAATGATTCGAGTGGCAGTGGCAGGCGCCGCCGGGCGCATGGGGCAGAACCTGGTGCAGGCCGTCGAGGATCACCCCGAAGGCACGCTGGGGGCGGCGAGCGAGCGGCCGGGCAGCGAACGTCTCGGTACCTCCGTGGGATCGACGGCCCCGGTCCAGCTGGTCGAGGACCTGGCGACCGTGGCCGATGACTTCGACGTGCTGATCGACTTCACCAGCCCCGCGGCGACCATGCAGCACCTGGAGCTGTGCCGCATGCACGGCAAGGCGCTGGTGATCGGTACAACAGGCCTGGATGCTGCGCAGGAGCAGCGGCTGCGTGACGCGGCCGGGGCGATGCGCATCGTCTATGCGCCGAACATGAGCGTCGGTGTGAACCTGACCTTCAAGCTGGTCGAGCTGGCCGCCCGCGCCCTGGGCGACAGCGTGGACGTCGAGATCCTCGAGGCGCACCACCGGCACAAGGTGGATGCCCCCTCGGGTACGGCCCTGAAGCTCGGCCGCGTGGTGGCCGAGGTCCTGGGACGCGACCTGGAACACGACGCCGTCTACGGCCGCGAGGGCCAGACCGGCGCGCGTGACCGGCGCACCATCGGATTCGCGACCGTGCGCGCCGGCGACATCGTGGGCGAGCACACCGCGCTGTTCGCCGGCGAGGGGGAACGCATCGAGATCACCCACAAGGCCTCCAGCCGCGGGATTTTCGCCGCGGGTGCGGTGCGTGCGGCGATCTGGCTGGCCGGCGCCGATCACGGCCTGTACGACATGCAGGACGTGCTGGGGTTGCGAGAACTCTAGACGTCAGTAGCGTCAGCTGCGCGGTTTGAAGCCCGGCGGGTGGCGCGCGATCCAGGCGACGAAGTCCTGCACGACCGGTTCGGCGAGCAGCGCCTCCGCGGTGTTCAGACGCTCGGCCAGGGTCTGCTCGTCGAAGTGCTTGTGGATGTGGTCGTGGCAGGGGCGACAAACCCAGAGGATCCGTTGTTCGCGCTCGCTGCGACTGAACAGGCGCTGGATGCGCTTGCGCCGGTGTTGCTTGCGCGGGATCAGGTGATGCCGCGTCAGGTCATCCATCGTTCGGCCGCACAGTTCGCAGGCCAGTGGCGGGCCGGACACGCTTGGCTCGCCCTGGCTCACGGCATGTCGTGCGCGCCCCCGGCAGGAGGCGACGTGCGTCCATCCATGCGACAGCGCGGGGGCGGCTCGGTGATCGCATAGGCCGGATCGCCCAGGTCCATGATGCAGGGTGCGCCCTCGGGATCGACGATCCGCTGCAGCATGCCGCCGAGGGCGTCGAGGCTGTCGCGCCGGGGCAGCTCGCCGATTGCACGCGAGGTAATCGGCTCCCAGTCGCCGTTGCGGTCCTCTGCGATCTCGAAGCCGAACGGGAAGAAGCCGGGCGCCCCCAAGCGGATGTCGGTGACCACGAGCCGGTCCGGGCCCTCGTCATGCGTGGCGCGATGAAAGCGCAGGAAATCGCCGGAGAACCACTGCAGGCGCTGCCCGTCGTCCAGGGCCAGCGCGGCCTCGCGAAGCTCCTGGTCGCCGCGTTCGAAGCGTTCGAAGTCGGGCCGGATCGGCTCGTCGAAGATGCCGACCCAGGCATCCAGGAACTCGTCGTCGTTGATGACCGTGATCCGCCACAGGAGCAGGTTGAACGGCGTCGGCTGGATCAGTCGCGGCTGGTCGTCCAGCTCCATTGCGGCCAGCGCGGGCTGGATGCGGTGGTCGATCCAGGCCTTCAGTGCCAGGCCGGAGCCGGCATAGACGGTCGACAGCACCAGCCCGGCGACCAGCAGGCGCGGGGCGAAGCGGTAGAACAGCGCTCCGATCGCCGCGACCAGCAGCGGCAGGGTGTAGAACGGGTCGATCACGAAGATCGAGCCCGTGGACAGGGGGCCGACCGGCAGCGGCCATAGCACCTGGGTGCCGTAGGTGGTCAGCAGGTCGTTCAGCGAGTGCGTGGCCCAGATCAGGAAGAAGAACAGCCACCAGCGGCCAAAACCCATCTCCCGCGTCGCCGGGATCTTTGCGAGCAGCCCCGCGACGCCGGTAGCCACTAGCAACTGCACCAGCCAGGAGTGGGTAAAGCCCCGGTGGTGGATGAACTCGGATACCGCGTCCCCGTAAGCTATGAACGCGTCCAGGTCGGGCAGCAGCGCGACACCGGCCCCCAGCACTACGGCCTTGCGCCCCAGGCGGGAGCCGAGGGTGAGGCCGCCGATCACGGCGCCGAGACTGGCGTGGGTAATGGGGTCCATGCGCGATATTCCTTCGTTTAGGGAAACGTTGATCTATCAGCGTTTCCTTGGCGGCTCGACGATTACGGAGCCTGCGACCGGGCCGCGGGGCGCGAGTTCGGGCGATCAAACCAGAGCGGTGGACATGACTCAAGCCACAGTGGCGAAAGACTGGCATTTCTGGGTGGATCGGGGCGGGACGTTCACCGACCTGGTCGCACGTGATCCGTCGGGGCGCCTGCACACCCGCAAGCTGCTGTCGGAGAACCCGGAGGTCTACCGCGATGCGGCCGTGCAGGGAATTCACGATCTGCTGGGGCTCTCCGCCGACACTCCCATTCCGGAGGGCGTGGTACACGAGGTGCGCATGGGCACAACGGTGGCCACCAACGCCCTGCTCGAGCGCAAGGGGGAGCCCACGCTGCTGGTGATCACCGAGGGGCTGGAGGACGCGTTGGCGATCGGCCATCAGGCGCGCCCCGAGCTGTTCGCCCGCGAGATCCGCCTGCCGACACCGGTCTACGCGCGGGTGGAGCCGGTGCGCGAGCGGGTGAATGCGGCCGGCGAGGTCCTCATCCCGGTCGATCTGGACGCGCTGCGGCCGCGGCTGCAGGCGGCGCTGGAAGACGGCATCCGCTGCGTGGCCATCGTCTGCCTGCATGGCTATCGCTACCCGGCGCACGAGCAGGCGATCGCCTCGCTGGCGCGCGAACTGGGTTTTGCCGAGGTTGCGACCAGCCACGCGACCAGCCCGCTGATCAAGCTCGTCCCGCGCGGCGAGACCACGGTGGTTGACGCCTATCTCTCGCCGGTGCTGCGCCGCTATGTCGAACAGGTCGCGGGCGAGTTGGGCCGCGTGCCCCTGCGCTTCATGCAGTCGCATGGCGGGCTGGTGGACGCGGCGCGGTTTCGCGGTCGCGACGCGATCCTGTCGGGACCAGCCGGGGGGATCGTCGGGGCACTCAAGACCGCCGGCCCGCTCGGTTTCGAACGCCTGATCACCTTCGACATGGGTGGCACCTCCACCGACGTCGCGCACCTCGCGGGGGCGCTGGAGCGCCGCCAGGAGAGCGAGGTGGCCGGTGCGCGGCTGCGCGTGCCCATGCTGGATATCCATACGGTTGCGGCCGGCGGCGGGTCGATCTGCCGCTTCGATGGCATCCGCCTGCGGGTGGGCCCGGAGTCCGCCGGCGCCCAGCCCGGACCCGCCTGCTACGGCCAGGGCGGGCCGCTAACCGTGACCGATTGCAACCTGCTGCTGGGACGGCTGCGCCCGGAGTATTTCCCGGCGGTGTTCGGGCCGGATCGCGACCGGCCGCTGGATCCGGAACCGGTGCGCCGACAGTTCGCAGAGCTGGCCGCCGAGGTGGCGGCCGCGACCGGGGAGCCCGCGACCCCGGAGGGCCTGGCCGAGGGGGCGCTGCAGATCGCAGTGGAGCATATGGCCCAGGCGATCAAGACCATCTCGGTGCAGCGCGGGCATGACGTCTCGCGTTATGCGCTGGTCTGTTTCGGTGGCGCCGGGGGGCAGCACGCCTGCCGCGTGGCGGAGCAGCTGGGTATGCGGCATATCCTGTTCCATCCGCTCGGTGGCGTGCTGTCCGCCTACGGCATGGGACTGGGCGAGTTGCGCGCCCTGCGCGAACGCAGCCTCGAATGGCCGCTGGACGAGCCGCATGCCGGGGCGATCGAGTCCGCCCTCGCGGAACAGGCCGAGGCCGCCCGCGCCGCGCTGGCGGAGCAGGGCGTGGCGGCGGAGGACATGCGCATCGAGCGGCGGCTGCATCTGCGCCTGGCCGGATCGGACACCGCGCTGGAGGTGCCGGCGGGCGAGCCCGCGGCGTTGATGGCCGCCTTTGCCGAGGCCTACCGCGCGCGCTACGGCTTTGCCCCGCCGGATCGCGACCTGGTTGTGGCGATCGCGACGGCCGAGGCGATCGCTACCCCGCGGGAGACCGCATCGGAGCGCATGGCGGCATCGGCGGCCCGTGGGCCTGCGCCGGAGGCGGATACGGTCGCGATGGTCATCGACGGGGAACAACGCCATGTGCCGCTGTACCGGCGGGAATCGCTGCAGCCCGGCATGACCCTGGCCGGTCCGGCCATCGTGATCGAGCCGACCGCGACGCTGGTGCTGGAGCCCGGCTGGGCCGGGTGCATCGAGGCGGACGGGACCCTGCGGCTGGATCGCGAGCGGGGCAGCCCACGGCGTCCGGGCGCGGCGGCAACAAGCCCCGAGTCCGTCCCGCGCGATCCGATCCTGCTGGAGGTGTTCAACAACCGCTTCATGGCGATCGCCGACCAGATGGGCTTCACCCTGCGCAACACCGCGCACTCGGTGAACATCAAGGAGCGCCTGGATTTCTCCTGTGCACTGTTCGACGCCGAGGGCCGTCTGGTCGCCAATGCCCCGCACATGCCGGTCCACCTCGGCTCCATGGGGGCCAGCGTGCGCGCGGTGGTGGAGGCGTTCGCGGGCGACCTGCGCCCGGGCGATGCCTTTGTGTTGAACGACCCCTACAACGGCGGCACCCACCTGCCGGACATCACGGTGGTCACGCCGGTGTTCCTGGATGGCGGCGAACAGGTGACCGAGGATGCGTCTGCAGCGGCCGGTGCCCCCGCGTTCTTCGTCGCCTCGCGCGGGCATCACGCGGATGTTGGCGGCATCACCCCGGGCTCCATGCCCGCGTTCTCCACCTGCCTTGAGGAGGAGGGCGTGCTGATCCCGCCCACCCGGCTCGTGCGCGACGGGGTGTTCGACAGCGACCGTCTGTGCGCACTGCTCGGCGAGGGCCCGTGGCCGGCGCGCAACCCCGATCAGAACCTCGCCGATCTCGAGGCCCAGGTCGCGGCCAATCGCAAGGGACTGGAGGAGCTCGGCCGGCTGCTGGATGAATACGGCGCGGCCACGGTAACGGCCTACATGGGCCACGTGCTGGACAACGCGGCCGAGGCCGTGGAACGGCTGATCCCGAGGCTCGAGGCCGGCCGGTTCGTGTACGCGATGGACAACGGCGCGGAGGTGCAGGTACAAGTCGCCCCCGATCCCGCCGACCGGCGCCTGCGCATCGACTTCACCGGCACCAGCGCGGTACGCGAGGACAACTTCAACGCGCCGAGCTCCATCGTGCGCGCGGCGGTGCTGTATGTACTGCGCACCCTGCTGGAGGATGCGATCCCGCTGAACGATGGCTGCCTGGCGCCGGTGGACCTGGTCATTCCGCAGGACTGTCTGCTGAACCCGGCGCCGCCCGCCGCGGTGGTGGCCGGCAATGTCGAGACCTCGCAGGTGGTCACCGATGCCCTGTTTGGGGCGCTGGGCGTGCAGGCGGCGGCCCAGGGCACGATGAACAACCTGACCTTCGGCAATGCCGACTACCAGTACTACGAGACGATCGCCGGCGGGGCCGGCGCGGGGCCGGGTTACGCCGGGGCCAGTGCGGTGCAGACGCACATGACCAACTCGCGGCTGACCGATCCCGAGGTGCTGGAGAGCCGCTTCCCGGTGCGGGTGGAGCGCTTCGCCTACCACCGCGGCTCCGGGGGGCAGGGGCATTATGCAGGCGGCGACGGGGTGATCCGCCGGCTCGGGTTCGACCAGGCGATGGAGGTCGTGCTGTTGTCCAACCGTCGCCGGGTGCCGCCGTTCGGGGTCGCCGGTGGTGGGCCGGGCGCGCCGGGGGAGGACGTGATCCTGCGCGCCGACGGCACGCGTGAGCCGATGTTCGCCTGCGATCGCCGCCATGTAGAGCCAGGGGACGCGATCGAGATACGCACGCCCGGCGGCGGTGGGTACGGAGATCGTCGGAGCGACGCGTAGGCGTTGTATCGCGGGAACCGGTCACATTCCCCGGGGTCCATGTTGCACTCAAGGGGAGATGCGGCATGCAGCGGATGATGGACTGGGCGGAGCAGGGACGCGTGCCGGACATGCTGGTGCGCGCGGGGATCCGCCTGCTGCTGGCGGAGCGTCTGGCAGAGGTCTCCGGCACGGTCGAGGCGACCATGGAGCGGCGCTACGCCCTGATCGAGTCCATGCGCGCGGCCCCCGTCGCCCTGTCCACCGATATCGCCAACGAACAGCACTACGAGATCCCCGCCGCCTATTTCGAACAGTGCCTGGGCCCGCGACTCAAGTACTCCAGCGCCTGGTGGCCGGAGGGCGTCGACAGCCTCGATGCGGCCGAGGTCGCGATGCTGCGCCTGACCTGCGAGCGCGCGGGGATTGCCGATGGCCAGCGGGTGCTGGAACTGGGCTGCGGCTGGGGGTCGCTGTCGCTGTGGATGGCCGAGCAGTACCCTGGCGCACAGATCACCGCCGTCTCAAACTCCAATACCCAGCGGGCCTTGATCGAGGCCCGCTGCGATGCCCTGGGGCTTGCGAATCTAGAGATCCTGACCGCGGACATGAACACGTTCGCTCCGCCGGAGCCGGGCTTTGACCGGGCGGTCTCGATCGAGATGTTCGAGCATATGCGCAACTGGCCGGAACTGCTGCGGCGCATCGCCGGGTGGCTCAATCCCGGCGGGCGGTTCTTCATGCATGTGTTCGCCCATCGCGAACACGCGTATGTGTTCGAGTCCGAGGGCGAACACGACTGGATGGGGCGGTACTTCTTCCGCGACGGCCTGATGCCGTCGGACGACCTCGCGCGGCATTTTCAGGAGGACCTGCGGGTGATCCGTCAGTGGCGCGTCGGTGGGCAGCACTACGCCCGCACGCTCAACGCCTGGCTGGCCCGCCAGGATCGCGCCCGCGACACGCTGATGCCCCTGTTCGAGACGGCCTATGGTGCACAGCAGGCGGCACTCTGGTTCCAGCGCTGGCGGATCTTCTACATGGCCTGCGCGGAGTTGTTTGACTACAGCGGCGGCGATGAGTGGTTCGTCTCCCATGTGCTGTTCGAGCGGCCGGGGGGCTGAGCGCGATGGAGGCACTGATGGCGTTTCTCTGGGGGCTTCTGGCCAGCCTGGGCCTGATGACCCTGGTCTGGGCCGGCAGTGTCTGGCGCCACGACGCCAGTCTGGTCGACCGCTTTTGGGGCCTGGGCTTCGTGGTCGTGACGCTGGTCTGGTGGGGGCTTGCGGGCTGGCCGGCGCAGGGCCTCTGGATCGTGATCCCGGTGCTGGTGTGGGGCCTGCGGCTGTCGCTGTTCATCACCTGGCGCAACTGGGGTCACGGCGAGGACGGGCGCTATACCGACATGCGCGAGGGGCTGTCGAACCGGGCCTTTGTGGCGCGCAGCCTGGTCACGATCTTCTGGCTGCAGGGTGCTCTGGTCGCCGTGATCGGCCTGCCGATGCTGGCGGTGACCAATGCCGCGAGCATCTGGTGGCCGCTGGCGGCGCTGGGTGCGGGGGTCTGGGCGCTGGGCACGCTGTATGAATCGGTCGCGGACGCACAGATGGCGCGCTTCCGGGCCGACCCTGCAGGGCGGGGCGAGGTCATGGACCAGGGCTTATGGCGCTACAGCCGCCACCCGAACTACTTCGGCGAGATCGTCGTCTGGGTGGGCTACGGGATGCTCGCGCTGGCCGCCGGGGGCTGGTGGGCGGTGCCCTCGGCGATCCTGATGATCGTGCTGATCCTGCGTGTGTCGGGCGTCACGTTACTGGAAAAACGTATGCATGCCTCGCGGCCGGGCTATGCGGAGTACGCGCGGCGCACCAACACGCTGATCCCGGGGCCGCCGCGACCGTGATCCGCCGCTGATTTCGCTGGCACTCCCTTGCTGTAGTTTCCCCGTCCGCGCTATAAAGCGCGCATCTTTCCGGTCTTCTGACGCGCGTCGGAGGCCGAGTTTCCCGATCGCCGATCTCACAGCAGGGCCCTACGCACGCATGAGCGCTACGCCGAGTCCCGTCCAGACCATTGAACTGAAAGGGCGCATGATGCTGGTGTCGGTGCTGCGGGTGTTCCAGACCGACCCCCGCCAACTCGGCGAGCAGCTGATCGCGCATCGCGAACAGGCCCCGGACCTGATGCGCGACATGCCTATCGTGCTGGATCTCGAGCCCGTGGCCGAGGCCCCCGAGAGCGACCTGCAGGCGACCATCGAGCAGGTGCGCGCCGAGGGCTTCAAGCTGATCGGCCTGCACGCGGGCGAGGTCGCCGAGCGCCTGCAAAGCTATTCCGAACTGTTCGACGTCCTGCCCGTGCTGCAGCTGGGCGGTCGCGGCGGCGCGCCCAGTGGCGAGGTGCCCCTGGATGAAGGCGAGGCCCCGGAGCCGCCGCCGAGCAAGAAGGGCAAGAAATCCACGGACAAGGCGACCGAGGCCGCCCCCGCGGTCCACAGCGCGACCCGTGTGGTGGACCGACCAGTCCGTTCGGGGCAGCAGATCTATGCCCGCGGCGGCGATCTGCTGGTGACCGGCGCGGTATCCGCCGGGGCCGAACTGCTGGCGGATGGTCACATCCATGTGCTGGGTCCGCTACGCGGGCGGGCACTTGCCGGGGTACGGGGTCTGGAGACGGCGCGGATCTTCTGCCGGCGGCTGGATGCGGAGCTGTTGTCCATCGCCGGGCATTATCGGGTGGCCGAGGATATCGCCGAGTCCGAGCGCGGCGAGAATCGGCTGGTGACACTCACGGGCGAAAGCCTCAAGATCGCTGAAATCTGAGCGAGCGGCGTAGAGGGCCGTTCGGCCTTGCACATGCCCTCGCACGACGACTAAGGGAAACGCTGATGAATGTACACACTCGCGTTGGTACCCCAGGTTTTCCGAGACAAGGCGCGTCGTGCAGCGGGTAGTGGTTCTACCCGCAAGCGGCGCAACGCAGGATCGGGGAACCTGGGGTACCAACCCCACAACCGATTCAATGCCGGGGCTCGGCCGCCAGTTGTTATCAAAAACGGGCGCGCGAACGGCGTTGCGGCTCGCTTATGTAGCTCGGCTACACTGCGCTCACCGCGCCTTGTTCGCACGCAAAAGCGACTCGAGCGCGAGTGCGTACATTCATCAGCGTTTCCCTAAGGAGAAGCAGCCACCATGGCACGCATCGTAGTGATTACCTCGGGCAAGGGCGGGGTCGGCAAGACCACCACCTCTGCCGCGATCGCCACCGGTCTGGCCCTGCGCGGCCACAAGACGGCCGTGATCGATTTCGACGTCGGCCTGCGCAACCTGGATCTGATCATGGGCTGCGAGCGCCGTGTGGTGTACGACTTCGTCAATGTGATCAATGGCGACGCCAACCTGAAACAGGCGCTGATCCGCGACAAGCGCGCGGAGAACTTGCATATCCTCCCGGCCTCGCAGACGCGCGACAAGGATGCCCTGACGCAGGACGGCGTGGAACGCGTGTTGAACGAACTGTCCGAGGATTTCGAATACATCATCTGCGACAGCCCGGCGGGCATCGAGCGGGGCGCGCTGATGGCGGCCTATTTTGCCGACGAGGCCATCGTGGTCACCAACCCCGAGGTCTCCTCGGTGCGCGACTCCGACCGCATCCTCGGCATCCTCGCCAGCAAGACCCGGCAAGTGGAACAGGGCGGCGAGCCGATCCAGGGGCGTTTGCTGCTGACCCGCTATGCCGCGGAGCGCGCCGCGCGCGGCGAGATGCTCAGCATCGAGGATGTCGGCGAGATCCTGGCCATCGACCTGCTGGGTGTGATCCCCGAGTCGCAGGCCGTGCTGAATGCCTCGAACGCCGGTCTGCCGGTGGTGCTGGACGAGGAATCCGATGCCGGACAGGCCTATCAGGACGCGGTGGACCGCTTCCTGGGCGAGGAGCGTCCCCTGCGCTTTGTCGATGTACCGAAGAAGGGCTTCTTCGGACGCCTGTTCGGGAGCTGATCATGGGTATCTTCGATTACTTCCGCCAGCCGCGGCAGAAAAGCGCCAGCGTTGCCAAGGAACGCCTGCAGATCATCGTGGCGCGGGAACGCGCGGCCCGGGGCGGCCCGGATTATCTGCCCGCGATGCAGCAGGAGCTGCTGCAGGTCATCCGCAAATACGTGAAGGTCGACGATGACGCCGTGCAGATGAACGTCGACCGCGAGGGCGACTGCGAGGTGCTGGAGTTGAATATCACCCTGCCCGATGATCGGGGCTAGCATATGTTCAGCCCGTCTCTCTCTGTAGGAGCTCAGCCCCCTGAGCGATGGGGAGCCAGGCCCGGCCCCCATCGGCCAGAGGGCTGGCCTCCTACGGTGGGTTGCCCCGGCCCCCATCGGCTTAACATCGGCATAAGGCACATGATCCGTCCATGAGAATCCTGGTCACCGGCAGCGCCGGTTTTATTGGCAGCGCCCTCTCTCTGCGCCTGCTGGAACGCGGCGACGAGGTCATCGGCGTCGACAATCTCAACGACTACTACGATGTCTCACTGAAAGAGGCGCGCCTGGCGCGCACCCAGGACCACCCGGGCTATACCGAGGTCCGCGAGGACATCGCCGACCGCGCGGCGATGGACCGGGTGTTTCGCGAGCACCGCCCGGAGCGGGTGGTGAACCTGGCGGCCCAGGCCGGGGTGCGTTACTCGCTGGAGAACCCGGCGGCCTATGTCGACACCAACCTGGTCGGTTTTGGCAACATCCTGGAGGGCTGCCGGCACAACGGCGTGGAGCACCTGGTCTATGCCAGTTCCAGCTCCGTCTACGGCGCCAACACCACGATGCCGTTCTCGGTGCACGACAACGTCGACCACCCGCTGAGCCTCTACGCCGCGAGCAAGAAGGCCAACGAATTGATGGCGCACACCTACAGCCATCTCTACAACCTGCCGGTCACGGGCCTGCGCTTCTTTACCGTCTATGGCCCCTGGGGTCGCCCGGACATGGCGCTGTTCCTGTTCACCCGGAAGATCCTGGCGGGCGAGCCGATCGACGTCTTCAACTACGGCCACCACCGGCGCGACTTCACCTACATCGACGACATCGTCGAGGGCGTGATCCGCACGCTGGATCGCCCGGCACAGCCCAATCCGGACTGGAGTGGCGAGACACCGGACTCGGCCACCAGTGCAGCGCCCTACCGGTTGTACAACATTGGCAACCACGAGCCGGTGGAGCTGATGCGCTACATCGAGGTGCT
>NZ_KB906244.1:25742-218641 GCF_000381245.1 Thioalkalivibrio sp. ALD1
CACGACGCGCCTTGTCTCGGAAAACAGGGGGCACCAACGCGGACGTGCGATTAAATCAGCGTCTCCCTAGGTCAAAGGCAAGTGGCTGCTGAACGTGGACAGTTGCCAGAACAGGGTCAGCAGGGCGATGGGCGCAACATAGCGCAGGATCAGACGCCAGATATGGAAGGCCGCTGTGGGCCGTCCCATTTCGTCGCGAGTGATCGCCACCGGGAGGATCCAGCCGGCAAACACCGCGATCAGCAGGCCGCTGACCGGCAGCAGGATGTTGATGGCCGTGTGTTCCAGCAGGTGGTACAGCGTTGGCAGTTCGCGCCCCAGCACGACCAGGTCGATCTGGGCCCAGCCGGCCCCCGTAAACGAGAATATGGTGATCAGACTGAAGCCCCAGATGGCCAGCGCGCTGCCCAGGGCGGCCTGCAGGTTGGAGATACCGAAGTGGTCGTGCAATAGATGCACGAATACCTGGACGTTCGCGATCATGGTGCTGAAGGCCGCGAGGCTTAGCGTTGCGAAGAACAGCGTCGTGAGCATGACGCCCGCCGGGATCGCGGACAGCGCCAGCGGCAGTGCCTCGAACATCAAGCCCGGCCCGGTGGCCGGATCCAGGCCATAGGCGAAGACGATCGGGAAGATCGCCACACCGGCGATCAGCGCAATCACGGTGTCCGCAATCGCGACCCCGACGGCGGTGCCGGCGATGGAGGTTTGCCGGGGCAGGTAGGCACCGAACATCATCAGTACGCTGGCGGCGAGCGTCATGGTGAAGAATGCATGCCCGACCGCGATCAGCAGACTGTGACGGTCGAGGGCGGAGAAGTCCGGACGGAACATGAAGTCCAGGGCCAATTGGACGTCCCCGACCCAGAGACCGCCGACCATGGCGGCCAGCAGCAGGACAAACAGCAGCGGCATGACCAGCGCTACACCACGCTCCAGCCCGTTGCGCAGCCCCAGGGCCACAATCGCGAAGGTCGCCGCGATGCCGAAGGTGGTCCACAGCAACATGCCCGAAAGTGATGTCTGGACGCTCTCGAAGACCGCGATGACCTCGGTTGCATCGATGCCCGTGAAGGCGCCGCCGGCGGCGCGTGGGACATAGGAGAAGACCCAGCCGGCGACCACTACGTAGAACGTCATAATCACGAACAGGGCGATGATCCCGACCCAGCCGACCATCTGCCAGGCGTCGCGCACTCGCGCCTCGCGGGCGACCGCGAGCGCCGCGTATCCAGGGGAGCGGCGACCCCGCCGCCCGATCATGACCTCGGCCATCATGATCGGGATGCCGATCAGCGCGATCGTCAGCAGGTACACGGCCAGAAAGGCGCCGCCGCCGTTCTGGCCGAGGATGTAGGGAAACTTCCAGATGTTGCCGAGCCCGACCGCCGAGGCGGTGGCGGCCAGCACGAACGCATAGCCATGCGTCCAGCGCTGCCGGGTGGCGACGATGTCCATCAGCGGTGGACCGGGCGCGGGTCAGGTAATTACATCGGGTTTGTCGCGCCCGGCCAGGCCCGGGAGATCACCCAGGCGCACGGCGGCCTCGATCAGCGGGCGCAGCAGCTCCTGCGGCTCGCGGTCCAGGTGCTCCGGGTGGGTCTCGTACTGCTCGATGTAGATGCGCAGGGTGGCCCCTTCGGTGCCAGTCCCGGAGAGGCGGAACACGATGCGGGCGCCGCCCTCGAACAGGACCCGCAGTCCCTGATGCTCGGTCACGCCACCATCCACCGGGTCGCGGTAGGCAAAGTCGTCCGTCTCCGCGACACGCATGCCGGCGAGCGACTGTCCCGGGAGGCTCGAGAGCTGTTCACCGATACGCGCCATCACCTGTTCGGCACGGGCCGTATCCAGCGCTTCGTAGTCATGCCGGGTGTAGTAGTGGCGACCGTAGTCGCGCCAGTGGTCGCGCACGATCTCTTCCACCGACTGGCGGCGGGCGGCCAGCAGATTCAGCCAGAACAGCACGGCCCACAGGCCATCCTTCTCGCGTACATGGTCGGAGCTGGTGCCAAAGCTCTCCTCCCCGCACAGGCGGATGCGGCCGTCGTCCAGCAGGTTGCCGAAGAATTTCCAGCCGGTGGGGGTCTCGAAGCAGGGGATGCCGAGCGCTTTGGCGACCACGTCCACGGCCTGGCTGGTCGGCATGCTGCGCGCCACACCCTTCAGGCCGTCGGAGAACGCGGGTATCAGGTGGGCGTTGGCCGCCATGATGGCCAGGCTGTCGGAGGGCGTGACGAAGAAATGCGGGCCCAGGATCAGGTTGCGGTCGCCATCGCCATCGGAGGCCGCGCCAAAGTCCGGCGGGTTACGCCCGTACAGGGCCTCGCACAACTCGCGGGTGTGGGCCAGGTTCGGGTCCGGGTGGCGTCCCCCAAAATCGGCCAGCGGCTCCGCGCGCAGCAGGGTTTCGGCGGGGGCGCCCAGACGGTTGATCAGGATCTCCTCGGCGTAGGGCCCCGTGACCGCATGCATCGCGTCGAAGCGCATACGAAAGAAGTCCGAGCGCAGGAGTTCGCCGATGCGCTCGAGGTCGAACAGCGTCGCCATGTGGTCGGCATAGGCGCCCACGGGGTCGATGATCTCGACCGACATCTCCCCGAGATGGGTGCTGTGCAGGTGGTCGATGTCGACATGTGGCGTGCCGCTGGCGATGCGGTAATGGGTGAGCGACTTGCTGTGCTCGTAGATGGCATCGGTGACGCCGGGCGGCGCGGGCCCGCCATTGGCCGTGTTCAGCTTGACGCCGAAGTCTCCCTCCGGCCCTCCGGCGTTATGGGAGGCCGAGAGGATGATGGCGCCTGTGGCACCGCGCGAGCGGATCAGGTGGCTGGCGGCCGGGGTCGACAGCAGTCCGGCGTGGCCGACCGCGACCTTCTTGACGCCGTTGGCCGCAGCCATGCGCAGGATGGTCTGGATCGCCTCGCGATTATGGAAGCGGCCATCCCCGCCCAGGATCAGTTCTCCTTCGCACAGGCTGGGGTGCGCCTCGAAAATGCTCTGGACAAAATTCTCCAGGTAGTGCGGTTGTCGAAACTGCCGTACCCGCTTGCGCAGGCCCGAGGTGCCGGGCCTTTGATCGGTAAACGGCCGGGTCGTGACGACACTGATATCCATGAAGTCGTGAGTCCTTGTTGGTTGCACGCCGGTGGTTCCCATCTGACTTGACGGTACCAAAAAGGGCCAGGGGTGTCCCGTGCCGGACGGGCGGTTTGGGTATGGTTTTCGGCAGCCGCTGGCCGCCGGCCAACTCGGGCTGGATGGCGTTGGCCACTGACAAAGCGGAAGGTGGATCGTGGGAAACCGGGCACTCTTTCGTGCGGATTCATTGGCCAGTGTTTGTTCGGGGGCTGTTAGACTGCGCGGCATGTTGCTGGATACCCGCACCCCTGCCCATCTCGAGCCGCGCCCTGTGACCTTCGCGGCGCTGATGGAGATGTACGAGGAGAACTACCTGTCCGTGCGGCGCCTGTGCCCGGAGCTGCACCGCCAGCCGGTACGCTCGGTCTCGCGAGTCGAGGGGGCGCTGGATCTGCACATGGAGGTACTAGAACGCACGCGGTATACGACCACGCTGCGACTGACCTATGCGTTTGCCGGGCGTGACGAACCGCGCCTGCAACCGGATGCCCGGGTGCGCCTGTTCCACGATGCGCGGCAGGCCGAAGTGCTGGGGCGTCACTGCCGGCGCAGTGGCGAGGACCTGGTGATCGACACGATCGCGGGGCACCCGGGGTTGGGCTGCCGCTGGCGGCACAACCGGTTTCTGTTCAAGTGGCTGCGCTACTGCCTGCGCCAGGGCCACCGCTTTCACCCCGACGCCACGGCTGCTCCGCTGGCGACGGACTAGCTTCCTGCCGGAGCAGGCTCGCCGTTCAGGTCAGAAATTCTCGGTGGAGGTGAACAGGCCCACGCGCAGGTCATGTGCCTCGTAGATCGGCCGGCCGTCGACCTCGACGATGCCGTCGCCAATACCGAGCACCAGCTTGCGCGAGATCACCCGCTTCATGTCGATGCGATAGGTGACTTTCTTCGCGGTGGGCAGGACCTGACCGGTGAACTTCACCTCGCCCACACCGAGTGCGCGGCCGCGGCCGGGGTTGCCCAGCCAGGCGAGGTAAAAGCCGACCAGCTGCCACATCGCGTCGAGTCCCAGGCAGCCGGGCATCACGGGATCGCCGGGGAAGTGGCAGGCGAAGAACCACAGGTCCGGGTCGATATCCAGCTCGGCGATCATCTGGCCCTTGCCATGCTCGCCGCCGTCGCTGTTGATCTCCAGGATGCGATCCATCATCAGCATGTTGGGGACCGGCAACTGGGCGTTGCCCGGGCCAAACATGTTGCCGTAGCCGCAGGCCAGGAGTTCGTCGCGATCGTACTGATTCTTCTGCATGGGGGCGCCGCTCGGGGAAAAGCCCGGTATTGGACCGAAACCCGCGCGCAAAAGCAATTCCGCCGGTCACCGACGTGGCGCGTTCGCGGCCGCTCAGCCGCGGACGTCAGGCATCGCTGGGGTAGCGCAACAGCTCGGCCAGCGTGTAGAAGCGCGACCCGCGCAGGTAGCCCGCCTGGATGTCGGCCACCAGCGCGCCGGGGCGGCCTTCGGCGTCCCGATCGGCGATCCAGCCCGCGGGCAGGGTGTCGAGAATATGAGTACAGGCCAGGCGGCCGTCTTCCAGATGGCTGGCATGCACCTCGCCGGTACCGCGATGGCGAAAGGCGGGCAACCAGCCAGCAGTGAAACCGGCGTCCAGCCAGCCGGGTTGTCCCATGCGTTCGGGAGCGGCGACGGGAAGTAGGTCGGTCTGCAGCATCTGAAGTTCTCCGGGGATTTACCCTGCTATCGGCGTGCCCACCGCAAACTTGAGTGGCAGGGAAGCGCTGCTTGATGTGCACACCCGCGTTTGGGCGGCTTTCGTGTGCGAACAAGGCGCGGTGACCGCCATGCAGGGATTCTGCACAAGGGAGCCGCAATGCTCTTCCCGCGCCCGTTGCACGACGCGCCTTGGCTTGGAAAACCTGGGTACCAGCGCGAGCGTGTTCATTCATCAGCGTTTCCCCACGGTCCTCGCGCGTCGAACGGCGGGATCGGCCATAATCCGGCGGGGAGAGGATCGGCGACGGGTGAATGGTCGTTGCCAACCGTGCAGGGGTGGGGCTCGGTACATCCGGGGCACAGACAGAACCGATGAGGGGGTGGCGTGGCTATCACGATCCTGATTGTGACTCTGGCGATCATCGTCGCCATCGTGCTGCTGGACTGGGCGCGGAATCCGGTACGCGCTGTACTGTTCGCGGTTACCGGCGGACTGGTGCGCGTGATGTGTGCCCTGCGGCGACACCTCGTTCATCTGCGGGACGCCGTAACGGGCTGGCATCGCCGCTATCTGGCGCGTCTGGAGGCTGATCGCATTCACGGGGCAGTGGAGGCCCTGGAGCGTCGTTATGGCCATCTGGTGGGGCATGACCTGGCGCAGATGCCGCAGCTTCGCCAGGAGGCGACCGATACCTTGCGTGCCCTTCGCGAGGCCTACGAGCGGGACGAGACCCGTCTGCTCGATGAACCCGCCTGGGTGAGCCGTCTCGAGGCTCTGGCGAGCACGCCCGTCAGCGATACGCCCCAGAGCCAGCGGCTGGCCCAGGATATCCAGGAGACGATCCTGCGTATCGCGCGACTGGGCATGGAAGAACACCGACAATTGTCGCAGGGCATGCTGGCCGCCCGGCGGCGGCTCGAGACTCCGGTGGATCAACTAGTCGATCGCCTGGAGGGCCTGCAACGGCGTTTGGGTGACTTGCTCCGCCAGGGCGACCGTCTGGACCGCGCCTTGACACGTTGCGAGCAGACCGAACCCTCGGTTCGGCATCAACTGCCGTCGTATGTCCAGGCACTGAGCCAGGGGCTCCTGGGGGTGGTGGGACTGGTGCTGACAGTTCTGGCGGTCACTGTGTACCACCAGCTTTTCGGGCCGCCGTTCGCCGGGCAGTTCCCGGGGGCGGACGACGGTGGGCCCGGGACGCTGTCGGATCGAATTATCGCGCTGCTGCTGGGGATCGCGCTGGTGAGCGGGTGGTTGCTGGCCGAGAGTCGCGGGGCAATCCGGCTGTTGCCGCAGGCGGTGATGGAACGCGACAACTGGGCCCGCATGGGGCTGGTGGTCACGGCATTGATGGTGCTCGCCGCCGTGGTGGTGCTGTCGGGCCTGGCCGGTTATCACCTGGAGTGGGTCCGCTACCGCAACGAGCTGTTGGAGACCCTGATGGCCGGGGAAGTGGCGCCTCCACCCACGTTGTACTGGACCGAACAGATGGTCGGTGCGGCCATCGGGTTGGTGGTGCCGCTGGTGGTGGCGCTGACGCCGTTGTGGCTGGTATCCCTTTTGCAGGCGATACGGGTACTGATCGGGGGCGTGCTGGGCATCTTGCTCGCGCTGCTGACCGGGGTGCTGCACCTGCTTGCCGTGGTCGCGCTGCAGTTGCGGCGCCTGTTGCCTGCGCTGTTCGAACTGGTGACCTTTCCGGCACGCACGGTGCGCGAACGGCTCACGGGGCGGTCGATGCCGGCCCGGGATACGGAGGCCGGAATGTGATCCGGATCACCCCGCAGGCGGTGCGTTCCCGCGAGCCGCGAATGCCACTGTAGAATGCGCCCCCCGGCCATGATGGCGACGCTCACTCAATGGCCGGATCGGGCAACCAGGTGAGAGGCAGGAAATGGGCATGCAGATGCAGCGGGTGATGCGCGGGCTGATGGTATCCGGGATTCTGATTCTGGGTGGCTTGACCGCGACGGCGGTGATGGCCGAGACCACGCGTTTCGTCAGCGACGAACTGGAAGTCGGGGTGCGCAATGGCACCGGACCGAACAGCCGAATTATCAGTTCTGTGCGTTCGGGGCAGGAGGTCACGGTGCTCGAGGAGAGCGGCGATGGCCATACCCGTATTCGCCTGCCCAGCGGTACCGAGGCGTGGATCCTGACGCGCTATCTGCAGGACGAGCCGCATTCCCGTGAGCGTCTGGAAGAGGTCGAGGCCGAGCTGGCCGAGATCCGCTCGGGCGCGGACGACCAGGAGGGACGCATCGCCGAGCTCCTGGATATCCGCAACGAACTCGAGTCCGAGCGTGACGGACTCGAGGTGCAGGTTGCGGATATGGAATCGGAGCTGGAGGAGTTGCGCGAGGTGGCGGCGCGGCCGCAGGAGATCCAGCGAGAGAATCGTCGACTGGAGGGCGAACTGGTCGAGGCCCGTGATTCCGCGGACGAGTACCGTCGCCAGGTCGAGGTGATGCAGGCCGACAGCCAGCGGCGCTGGTTCATGACCGGTGCGGCCGTGACCGTCGGCAGCCTGATTCTCGGCATCATCCTGACGCGCATCCCGCTGCGCCGCCGCCGAAGCGACTGGTACTGATCCCGCGGTCACCCCAACTCTGCCGCGAGCAGGCGCTGAAACGTGTCCCGATTCGCGTTTCTTGCGTGGCGGCGGTTGAGCCATTAGGCTTTCGCAGCTGTTTTGAAGCCGTCGCCGGTGGTCCTTGGTGACGGACGCAACTCCAGTAGCGTGATTCCCGGCAGATCGGTCGGTGTCACGCGGATAACGCCCGACGCAAAAGGACTCAGCTGGCCGGATGCTCTACGCAATTCTGTCAACATTTCTGGTGGCCGCGATTGCGCCCGCGGTCCATCGCGTCACCGGTCGCGCCAGCGGCTGGGTGCTGGGGCTCCTCCCGGCGGCGCTGTTCGTCTATTTCCTGAGTTTCCTGCCCGCGGTTTCGAGCGGGGAGTCCATCGTACTCAGCTGGCCCTGGCTGCCGGGCCTGGATATCCACCTGTCGTTCCTGGTGGATGGCCTGTCACTGCTGTTCGCGCTGCTGATCTCGGGCATCGGGTTCTTCATCGTCACCTATGCCGGGCGCTATCTCGAGGGCCACCGAGACCTCGGGCGGTTCTACGTAATCATCCTCGCCTTCATGGGCTCCATGCTGGGGCTGGTCTTGGCGGACAACCTGATCGCGATGTTCGTGTTCTGGGAGCTGACCAGCATCACGTCCTATCTGCTGATCGGCTATAACCACGAGAACGCGGACGCCCGCAAGTACGCATTGCAGGGCCTGATTGTGACCGTTGGTGGTGGCCTGGCTCTGCTTGCAGGGATTGTCATGCTGGCGATGGCCGGCGGCTCGTACGAACTCTCCGAGATCCTGGCCAATGGCGATGTCGTCCGCGAGCACTCGCTGTACCTGCCATTACTGATCCTGATACTGATCGGGGCCTTTACCAAGTCGGCACAGGTCCCGTTCCACTTCTGGCTGCCGCGCGCGATGGCCGCGCCGACGCCGGTCTCCGCGTACCTGCACTCGGCCACCATGGTGAAAGCCGGGGTCTACCTGCTGGCGCGCCTGAACCCGTCGCTGGGCGGCACCGAGATCTGGTTCACCACGCTGGCACTGTTCGGTGCGATCACGATGTTCACCGGCGTCTTTCTGGCCTTCCGCAGTACTGGGGTGAAGCAGGTTCTGGCCTATTCCACCGTGATGGCACTGGGCACACTGACCATGCTGATCGGTATCGGCACCGAGACCGCGCTGATGGCCGCGATGGCCTTCCTGTTGGCGCATTCGTTGTACAAGGGAGCCCTGTTCATGGTCGCCGGCATCCTCGACCACGAGGCCGGGGCCAAGGACTTCCTGCAGACGGGCGGGCTGCGCACCGCATTACCCGTTACCGCGGCCTTTGCGATCCTCGCCGCGCTCTCGCTGGGTGGGGTGATCCCGCTGTTCGGCTTCGTAGCCAAGGAGCTGATGCTGGAGTCGGTGCTCGAGGCGCCGGGTCTGGTGGGCATCCTGACGCTGCTGGCGGTGCTGACTGCAATCCTCGGCGTGGCGGTGGCCGCGATCGTCGGTATTCGGCCGTGGTTCGGGGCTCGGGTGGAAACACCCAAGACCCCGCACCACGAGGCGCCACCGGCGATGCTGGCCGGCCCGGTCGTGCTGGCGAGCCTGGGCCTGATCTTCGGTCTCGGGCCGGGGCTGGCGGACGAAGGGCTGGTCAACGCCGCGGCGGCGAGCGTGCAGGGCGCGCCGGTGGATGGCTACCTGGCGCTGTGGCACGGCATCAACTGGCCGCTGGCGATCTCCGCGTTCAGTCTGATCGCGGGTGGTCTGCTCTACTGGCGCTGGGAGCAGGCGCGCCGGGCCCTGGCCTGGGTGGACCAAGCGGCCGAGTACGGCCCCGAGAAGGGCTACTTCAAGATGATGGATGGCCTGGTCTGGTTCTCCGAATGGCAGACCCGCGTGCTGCAGAACGGCTATCTGCGCTACTACGTGATCGTGATCGTCGTGATGACCGCGGGCCTGGTCGGGGTGACTGCACAGCTGTTTGACGTGAGTGTTGGCACGGTGCACTTCGAGCGTCTGCGGATCCACGAAATGGCGATCATCGCGGTCCTTGCAGCCTCGATGCTGTTTGCGGTCACGACGCGCTCGCGTCTGGGCGCGGTGGCGGCACTGGGGTCGCTGGGCTTTACGGTGGCGCTGGTCTACGTCCTGTACAGCGCGGCCGACGTGGGGATTACCCAGGTGCTGGTGGAGACCCTGACGGTGATCCTGTTGGTGCTGGTGCTGGTGCTGTTCCGCCTGCCGGGGTTCCTGAGCCTGTCGTCCAGCGCGCTGCGGCTGCGCGATGCCGGGATCGCGCTGATTACCGGTGGCATGATCACGCTGCTGATGTTGAGCACACTCGATGCGCGCCTGTTCGATTCCATCGCGCAGTACTTCATTGAGGAGTCGGAACCCTCTGGGTACGGCCGCAACATCGTGAATGTGGTGCTCGTGGACTTCCGGGCCCTGGATACGCTGGGCGAGATCTTCGTGCTGGCTCTGGCGGCGATCGGGGTGTACGCGATGATCCGCTTCCGTGCGGAGGACCGCCGATGAATATGCATTCGTTGATCCTGCGTACGGCCGGGCACTTCCTGCTGCCGCTTCTGCTGCTGTTCTCCGTGTTCCTGCTGCTACGCGGGCACGACGAGCCGGGTGGCGGCTTTATCGGTGGTCTGGTCGCGGCCGCGGCGATCGTGCTGTACCTGTTTTCGATGGATATCCGTTCCGCGCGCAAGGTGCTGCGCGTGGACCCGCGGGACCTGCTGGGGGCCGGTATGGTGCTGGCGGTCGTCAGCGCGTTGCCCGCAGCCTTCCTCGGACAGGCGTTCTTCACCGCCCAGTGGTGGGAATTCACGGCCCCGGTCTTCGGCGAGATCAAGCTCTCCACCGTGCTGGTCTTCGATATCGGCGTCTATCTCGTCGTGATCGGGTCGGTGCTGACGATCATGCTCAATCTGGCGGAGGCGGAAGACTGATGGAAGTCGTCATGTCCTTCGTGATCGGCGGCATGTATGCCGCTGCGATCTACATGATGCTGCGGCGTTCGATCGTCAAGCTGGTGATCGGCCTCGTACTGTTGTCGAACGCCGCCAACCTGCTGATCTTCACGATGGCCGGAATGCTGCCGGGCGCCCCGCCGCTGATCCCGCCGGGCGCCACGATGCCCGAGGGGTTGTCCGCCGATCCGCTGGCACAGGCGGTGGTGCTGACCGCGATCGTGATCGGCTTCGGCGTGCTGGCCTTCGCCGTGGTGTTGATCCATCGCGCCTACGAGGTCGTGAAGGCCGATGACATGGACCAGATGAAGGACACGGATCGATGAATATGTCCGTTGCCCTTCCGGTCATCATCCCGCTGCTCGCCGGCGCGCTGTCGGTGATGTTCTGGCGCTCGCATTTCGCCCAGCGCGCGCTGGGTGTGCTCGGCACAGGTGCGATGCTGGCAGCCACCGTCTGGCTGCTGCTGGAGACCTGGGAACACGGCCACATCGTGATGGAGATGGGTTCCTGGCCGGCACCGTTCGGGATTGTGCTGGTGTCCGACATGCTGGCCGCGATCATGGTGGTGCTGAGCGGCATCATCGGGTTTGCGACGGCGGTCTACTCCCTGTCCGGCATCGGCAAGATGTCGGAGAAGTTCGGCTACTATCCCCTGCTGCACCTGCTGCTGGCGGGGGTGAACGGCGCGTTCCTGACCGGCGACATCTTCAACCTCTACGTCTGGTTCGAGGTGATGCTGGTCGCGTCCTTCGCGTTGCTGATCCTGGGTGGTGAGCGCGCGCAGATGGAAGGGGCGATCAAGTACGTCACCCTGAACCTGCTGTCGTCGATGATTTTCCTGACTGCGATCGGCCTGACCTACGGTCTGACCGGTACGCTGAACATGGCGGACATCGGCGACAAGCTCTCCACGGTGGAGGATACCGGGCTGATCACCGTGATCGCGATGCTGTATCTGGTCGCGTTCGGGGTGAAGGCGGCGGCCTTCCCGTTCTTCTTCTGGCTGCCGGCGTCCTATCACACGCCGAAGGTCGCGGTCTCCGCGCTGTTCGCGGGCCTGCTGACCAAGGTCGGGGTGTATGCGCTGTTCCGTGTGTTCACGCTGATCTTTAACCAGGATGTGGATTACACCCACGAGATCCTGCTGTGGGTCGCTGCGGCCACGATGCTGACCGGCGTGCTCGGGGCGGCCGCCCACTACGAGTTCCGGCGCATCCTGTCGTTTCACATCATCAGCCAGATCGGCTACATGATCATGGGACTGGCGTTGTTTACGCCGCTGGCGCTGGTGGGTGGCGTGTTCTACATCATGCACCACATCATCGTGAAGGCGAATCTGTTCCTGATCAGCGGGATTACCTTCGTGATGAAGGGCACCCATGAGCTCAAGCACATGGGGGGCATCTACCGCACGAACCCGATGCTGGGGGTGCTGTTCCTGATTCCGGCGCTGTCGCTGGCGGGTCTGCCACCGCTGTCCGGGTTTTTCGCCAAGTTCATCATCATCCGCGCGGGCATCGAGGCCGAAGCCTACTGGGTCGTGGCCGTGGCACTGGTGGTTGGTCTGCTGACGCTCTATTCGATGATCAAGATCTGGGCCGAGGTGTTCTGGAAGGCGCAGCCGGAAGGGGTCGAAGACGAGCTCCGTGATGTCAGCTCCGGCCCGATGATCTGGATGTGGGTGCCGGTGATCATGCTCGCGCTGATGACCGTGGCCATCGGCCTGTACGGCGAGCCGATCTATCAGATGGCGGCGATGTCGGCGGAACAGTTGCTGGATCCGTCGCAGTACATCGAGGCGGTCCTCGGGGAGGCACGGCAATGATCGCGCTGACCTGGAATATCGCGCTGGCCCTGATCTGGGTGTTCCTGACCGGCAACTTCACCGGGGGCAACCTACTGATCGGTTTCTTCCTCGGCTATGTCCTGCTGGCATTCGCACTGCGCGACATGCCGGCGTTTGCGAGCTACGCCCGCCGGGTGCCCCGATTCTTTGCCTTCATTGGGTTCTTCCTGTGGGAGTTGTTCCTGTCGAACCTGAAGGTCGCCTACGATGTCATCACGCCCACGCACCACATGGTGCCGGGCGTGATCGCCTTCCCGCTGGATGCACAGACCGATGGCGAGATCACCATCGTCGCGAACCTGATCTCGCTGACGCCGGGTACGCTGAGTCTTGACGTATCCACAGACCGGAAGGTGCTCTACATCCATGTGATGTACCTGGAAGACCGCGACGCGGTGATCCGCTCGATCAAGTATCTGGAACACCGGGCCCTGGAGGTCCTGCGTTAGCGGGGGCACAGATGTTCGAAATCGCCATCATCGTCGCCAATGTCCTGCTCAGTATCTCGCTGGTGCTGGGGTTCTGGCGTCTCTATCTGGGGCCGACGCTGCCCGACCGGGTGGTGGCGCTGGAGCTGATCGCGTCGCTGACCATCGGCTTTATCGCCGTGTACGTGATATCCAGTGGCCGGACCCCGTTCATCGACGTGGCCATGGTCCTGGCGCTGACCGCATTCCTCGCCGCGATCGGCTTTGCCCGCTATCTGGAGAAAGGGGGGCACCGCGAAGATGATTGAGTTGATTACGGGCTTTTTCCTGGTCTCCGGCGCTGCGTTCATGGTGGTCGCGGCACTCGGGCTGGTGCGCATGCCGGATCTCCCCATGCGGCTGCATGCCACGACCAAGGCCGGAGTGCTTGGTGCCGGTCTGATGATGGTCGGTGTGGCCATCTACTTTGGAGAGGGGGGGGTGACCGCCCGTGCGGTGGCCGTAATCGGCTTTCTGCTGCTGACCGCCCCGGTGGCCGCGCATGCCATCGGCCGCGCTGGGTATTTCGTCGGTGTTCCGCTGTGGGAGCGTACGCGTTCCGACGAGCTGAAGGGGCGCTACGACGAAAAGACGCACACGCTCGCCTCGCCGCCGGAGATGAACGAGTCCTCGCCGGACGACGAACCCCGTCGGTAGGGCTCGCTACGGCGTGATCCATAAAAAAGCCGGGACACAAGGTCCCGGCAATGGGCACAGTCGCAGGAAAGAAGTACGACTGGAGGTCACTCTGTCATCAGCACGGGCTCAGGCCGCCTGATGGGTTTCCTTCGCCTCGCGGGCGGCCTTGGCCTCTTCCGGGGAATACGCCGCACCCGACCAGAGCATCTCGTAGGCGATCTCTTCGTTACCGTTTTCGCACAGCTCCAGGACCTCCTGGAAAAGCGGCTGGAAGGTCTCGCTTTGGTGCGAGGCCTCGTGCTCCTCGAAGCTGCGCCAGAAGGTGATGATCAGCGCCTCCTTGTCCTTCATCGGGCTCTCCACGGCTTGGCCGATGGTGGAGCCTTCGTTGGATACGGCTCCGGAGTTCAGCGCGACGAAGCCGCCAACGAAGCCGGTATCCGAGTGATAGGTCTTCACGTTTTCGCACAGCATGGCGACACGCTCCTGCAGGTCATCGATGCTGTACTCCGGCTTCAGGATCACCCGGTTGATGGTGACGACGCCGTCGGCCGGGAAGTTGTGGATCAGTTGGCTCATGGTTGTCCTCCTTTCGGGAACGGGTGCCCAGCTGCGGGCACGGCTTGTCGGTTAGTTAGTTACCAACTTCTAATAAATAGTTCCCGAGTAATTTACTCAAGAATGGGCAGGGCACAACATGACCGCGTTCCCGCTTGGGCCTTGCACCTCGGGGCGGTGCGGTCTACCTTGCCGACTTCCCCATCTGGAATGCGTTCATGTCCGATCGCGAACTGAAGGATTTGCTCTATGACCAGGTCGCACGAATCGGCAAGGCGGCGTCCAGTCCGAAACGACTGGAACTGATCGAGATCCTGGTTCAGGGCGAGAAGAGCGTTGATCACCTCGCGGCGGATGCACAGATCAGCGTCAAGCTGGCCAGCGCCCACCTGAAAGAGCTTCGGCAGGCCCATCTTGTCGAATCCCGGCGCGAAGGGCGACGCATTTTCTATCGCCTGGCAGACCCGCGTGTCGCGGACTTCTGGGTCGTTTTGCGGGAGCTGGCCGAGAGCCGGTTGCTGGAGTTGCAGGGCGCCGTGCGCGATATGGCGGCCAGCGCCGGCGATATGGTCCCGCTGAGCGGTCGGGAGTTGCTGGAGCAGGCACGCAAGGGCGAGATCATCGTGCTGGACGTTCGCCCGGACACCGAGTACGCCACCGCGCATCTGCCACATGCCCGCTCCATCCCGCTGCGCGAGTTGAAACAACGTCTGGACGAACTGGCGCCGGATGTCCCGGTGGTCGCGTACTGCCGGGGGCCGTATTGCCTGATGGCGCGCGACGCGGTTGCGATTCTGGGCGAGCATGGTTTCCGCGCGGTCCGTCTTGATGAAGGCGTGGCCGAATGGCGCCATCAGGGGCTCCCCCTGGAACAAGGGAAACACTAGTTAATGTTTCCCTAGACCCTTCCGGGCGCTGAAGCCGCCTTGTGGTGGCGATGCCGGTTCGCTTTCTCCGCGTCAGCGCCCCTAACGGCGACGCCTGCCCCGCGTGCAGTCGGGCGTTCGTCCGTTTCCTGCGCTGGACCCCATCTGCATTGGTCAGAACATATTTGACATCCCCTCGGCTGCGGAATAGTTTATATTCTAACGAATATTAGACTAAAACCGTGCCCGCCGGGGTCCGTTCGGTTGCGGAGGGGCTTCCCCGGAATGGAAGCAACCGTATTCCCTTTCTCGCCGGATCCTTGTTGTCATCATGGATGATCCAGGAGGTATGTCATGTTTTTCCGTCAGTTGCCGACTACAGAATCGTCATTGTCCTATCTCTTTGGGTGCGGGTCGCTCGGCAAGGCAATCGCAGTGGACGTCGTCGAGGGTGATCAAGAGTGGTTCCTGGAGCAGGCGCGCCAGATCGGCGTCGAGATCACGCACGTGATCGATACCCATGTGCACGCCGATCACTATTCCGGTGGACGTGATCTGGCAGAGCGTGCCGGCGCGAAGTACTGCCTGCATGAATCGGATCGCGAGGTGGTCGAGTTCGATTTTCATCCCCTGCGCGACGGCGACCGGATCGAGGCCGGTAACGTCGAAGTAGAGGTTGTCCACACGCCGGGGCATACGGAGGACAGCGTGTGCCTGCTGGTGACCGACAAGCGTCGCGGCGGCCAGCCCTGGTTCGTGCTGACGGGTGACACGCTGTTTATCGGGAGCGTCGGGCGCCCCGACTTGGCCGGGCAGGAGCGCGAGATGGCCGGGCGGCTCTACGACAGCCTGCATCAGCGGCTGCTGGGGCTGCCGGATGAGCTCGAGATCTATCCGGGCCACTATGCCGGAAGCGCCTGCGGCGCGGGTCTGTCGGGCAAGCCGTCCTCCACCCTGGGTTTCGAGAAACGCTTTAACCCGGGGCTCGCATTCAGCGATCGCGATGCGTTCGTCGACTTCCTGACGAGTGACATCCGCCCGCGACCGGCGGGCATGGATGCCTATGTAGCGGCCAATATCGCGGCCTGAGTAGCGCAAGACAAGGAACTCTGATGAGCGATCCATCCAGGGCCGCGCAGGCCTATGAACACCTGACCCACGGGATCCGCGAGAACCTCGGGCAGTTCGGGCAGCAGCTGATCCAGGTCTTCTTTGTCGGCCTGACGATCGGGATGATGCGCACCGTAATCCCGGCGCTGGCCGAGGACGAGTTCGGCGTGGCCGAGGGTTCGTTCATGCTGTTGACCGCGTTCGTCGTCGCATTCGGCGTGGTCAAGGGCGTGCTCAATTTCGTGGCCGGACGCCTGTCCGAGCGCATGGGGCGCAAGACCGTGCTGATGCTCGGCTGGATGGCAGCCATCCCGATCCCGTTCATGATCCTGTACGCCCCGTCCTGGAGCTGGATCGTGGCCGCCACCATCCTGCTGGGCGTGAACCAGGGGCTCGCCTGGTCGATGACCCAGACCGCGAAGATGGACATCACCCGGGGCGACGAACGCGGCTTCACCATGGGCATGAACGAGTTCTCCGGCTATGTCGGGGTGGCCGTGGCCGGGATCGTGACCGGCTATATGGCCGCAGCCCTCGGGCCGCGCATGGGGGTGTTCGTATTCGGCGTAGTCGTGATCGCGATCGCGATCCTGATGACCGCACTGTGGGTGCGCGAGACCCTGGACTGGGCCAGGGCCGAGGGGGTACGGCATGCCGCCGGGCAATCCACCGGGCCACAACCGCGCTATCCCAAATCCATCGCCGATAAACCGACCACCTGGGAGGTGTTCACGCTGATGTCCTGGCGTGACCGGCGCATGGCCGCGTTCAGCCAGGCGGGCCTGGTGGAGAAGTTCGTCGATGCCCTGGTCTGGGTGTTCTATCCGGTATTCCTGTATCAGCAGGGACTGAGCCTGGCCGCGATTGGCTGGGTCGTCGGGATCTACGGCTTTGTCTGGGGTGGCTCGCAATTCGCCACCGGCAAGCTCTCCGACCATGTGGGACGGATGCAGCCCATCGTCTGGGGCATGTGGATCTGCGGCGCGGGCGTGGCCCTTACGCTGCTTGGCGAGGGGGTCATCTGGTGGTCGTTCGCGGCGGCCGTGACCGGCCTTGGGATGGCGCTTCTGTATCCCAACCTGAGCGCGGCGGTCGCCGATATTGCCCATCCGAACTGGCGCGGCTCGGCGATCGGTACTTACCGCTTCTGGCGCGATCTCGGCTACGGCGTTGGTGCGCTGGGTCTGGGGATTGTGGCCCACATCGGGGGCTCGGTCACGTGGGGCTTCTGGTTCGTGGCCATCGCCATGTTCCTGTCCGGCGCGCTGGTGCTGCTGTGGGGGGAGGAGACCCACCCGCGGCTGAATCCCGAGAAGGATTAGGTCCGTACGTGCGGCGCGCCTACCAGCGCGCCTTGTCCCACATCTCGGGATTGGCCCAGAAGCGGGCATTCAGCCAGTCCGGCGTCAGCTTGTAGTCGTACAGGCTGGTGCGGTAGACCGCATGATCCGGTGCGGCCGATTCGGCGTCCAGGTCGCGGCGAAAGCCCAGTGCCAGAAAGTCGTTCAGCCCCCAGCGTTCGTCGTCCAGCCGATGCAGGATCAGGACCTCGTCGGCCCAGCGATCCCGCAGCCCGCCGAGCAGGTGCTGGCCGGTCGGGATATCCAGCTCGCTGAGGGTGTCCAGTAGCAGGACCATTGGCACGCGGGATTCGGGTGGGTGTTCGAGAAAGACCTCCACGGTGATCTGTTCCAGCCCCGGTGGGCTGTCCGGTGGCTTGGCCCCGGCCGCGAGCAGAAGGGCCCGACCTTCGCGCAGGCGGCGCGGCAGATGTCGGCGCAGGGCATCAATGTCGATCAACGCAGGCCTCCTTGGTGATTCCCGTCGCCTGTGCCGACGGCGCGTTCGTTATACTCTAAATCACTCCCACTTCTACTGCGGACCCGTCAGAAGGAAGCCCCCTCATGTCCAAGGAACTGCTGACCGAATTCCTCTCCAAGCACCCGATCTCCGCGTCCCTGACGCCTGCGGAGGTCGAAGTCCTGCTCGAATACCTGGAGGTGGTGGAGACCCACCACAAGCAGGTGATCGCGGATATCGGCGAGGTGGGCGAGTCGCTGTTCTTCGTGGTGAGCGGGACGGCCGCGCTGTATCACGACGACGGCAGCCAGGAGATCGAGGTGGGCCGCATGCAGACCGGCGAGCTGGCCGGTTCGATGTCGTTCTTTGACCGCGTGCCGCGCGGCGTGCGCATGCGTGCACTGAGCGACAAGACACGGCTGCTGCGCCTGTCGCGCTCGATGTACGACCGCCTGCGGGTGGAGAA
Source organism: Thioalkalivibrio sp. ALD1 (assembly GCF_000381245.1). NCBI lineage: Bacteria > Pseudomonadati > Pseudomonadota > Gammaproteobacteria > Chromatiales > Ectothiorhodospiraceae > Thioalkalivibrio > Thioalkalivibrio sp. ALD1. The sequence continues at coordinate 43,875 of NZ_KB906244.1, forward strand.
CCCGTATATCGCGGTGAACCTGCTGGAGTTCGCGATCATCAGCCTGGATCACCTGATCCGCCGGGTCTCCGAGGATGTGGCGACCTATGCCCACTACCTCTATTCCCCGGGCAAGAAGTAAATCCCAGGGGACCGCCCATGCTCGCGTCCCTGCAAACCATCGCGGAACACCTGCTGTTGCCGCCAGGGCTGGGCATCGCCCTGACGGTACTGGGTGTGCTGTTGTGGCGGGCTGACTGGCGTGGTGGTCGGCCGCTCCTGGCGCTTGGGCTACTGGCGCTGGTGCTGCCCAGCCTGCAGGTCGTGGCGCAACCCCTGGCTGATACGCTGGAACGCGAGGTTCGTGACAGCGTACTGGCGACCGGGCGGGCGGATGCGATCGTGATCCTGGGCGGTGGTCGCTGGGTGGGCCGTGCGGAGGACGCCGGACATGATGCCCTGAACCCCCGCACCCACGAGCGTGTGCGCGAGGGCGCGCGACTGCACCGTGCGACCAACCTGCCCATTGTGGTTTCGGGTGGGGCGCCGAGAGCGCTGTCCGGGCGGCGTTCGGAGGCGGAACTGATGGCCGCGACCCTGCAACAGGATCTCGGCGTCTCGGTGCGCTGGCTGGAGAATACCTCGCGCAACACCTGCGAGAACGCCACGCATACGCGCCAGCGCCTGCAGGGGCAGGGCGTGGAGGCCGTGCTCGTGGTGACCCAGGCGATGCATCTGCCGCGGGCCCTGAAGTGTTTCGAACGCGCCGGATTCGACGCCTATCCAGCGCCTGCCGGCTTTCGTGGTAGCACCGGTGACCCGCGCAGCCTGCGCGACTTTCTGCCCACGGCCGAGGCCATCGAGACCTCGCGCTTTGCCCTGCGCGAGTGGCTGGCGCGGGCGGTGTTGCCCCTGCGCGAACGTCAGCGCGGCAGTTCGGGAGACTGAGGCCCGTGCCCCGTCCGGTGTGCTGGATGCTGGCGGGGCTTTGCGCGGGCGGCATCGTGGCGATGCCGTTCCCGGTGGTGGCCGAGCCCGATGTGTCCTTCGGGGCCGATCTGAATATCGAATCGCTGATGCACGAGGCCCTGAGTGCCGAGGGGCTGAGTTCCCGCGTTGGCTGGCGCGACGGTCGGCTGAGCCTCGATTTGCGCGCCGAGCGTATCGAGTTGCCGGACCCGGTGGGCACGCTGACGGCCGCGCGGGTGGAGTGTGCCGATCTGCGCCTGACCCGGCGCGAAGTGGCCTGCGATGATGCGCGCCTGTGGGGGCGCTCCGGCGACCTGCGCCTGGACGGGCATCGCCTGTCGCTCGCCTGGGGCCGCGACAGCGGCCATCTGCGGCTGTCCGGGGACTGGCCCGGGTGGTTCGGTGGGCGCGGAAGCCTGCGCGCGGATTTCGCCCCCGAGCGCGGCTGGGATATCGACGCCCGGCTGCAGGGGATCGATCTCCAGGCGCTGGCCGCATTCGACCGTTTGCCCGTCGAGTTGCCGGTGGCCATGGAAGGTGGTCAGGCCGACCTGGACCTGCGGTTGCGCCCGGACGGTTGGGCCACGGCGCGTCTGGCGCTGGAAGATGTTGCGTTCAGCGATCCGCTGGGCCTGCAGGCCGGCGAGGAATTGCGCGGCCAGGCGCAGTTGTCCGGCGACGGTACGCGGTGGGATCTGGATCTCGCGCTGGACGGGGGCGTCGTCTACATCGATCCGTGGTTCGTGGATCTGGATGAGGAGGGCCCGGTGGAGATCTCCCTGAGGGGAGTGGAGGGAGACCCCGAGGCCCTGGCATTACGCATGGACGCGCTGAATCTTCGCTACGGCAAAGCCCTGGAGGCGCGAGGCGAGGCGGTGGCCTTTGACCCGGAGACGGGGCTGGATGGCCTCTTTCATGGGCAGGTCCATGCACTCGCGCCCGTCTACGACTCCCTGCTGGCACCTTGGCTGGCCGGAACCGTGCTGGGGAATCTCGCCACAGGGGGACAGATCGCAGGGCATGTGGAACTGGCGGGCTCGCAGCCGCGCCGCGCGGATCTGGAATGGTCGGAACTGGATGCCAGCGATCGGCGGGGGCGTTTCGGCCTGGCCGGTGCGCGCGGGGCACTTGACTGGTCGGCCGCCGAGGCGGGCAGTCCCGGCACCTTTGCGCTGGATGCTGCGCACCTGTACGGGCTGCCGTTCGATGCGTTCGAGGCGCAGATCCGTACCCTGCCGGCCGGCCTGGAGCTGCTCGCCGCAACCGAGATCCCCATTTTCGATGGCGGGCTGCGCGTCGGGGCTTTCGAGTTGCGACAAACGGACACGGGGCCGGATGTGCGCTTCGAGGGGGGTATTCGCGCGATCAGTCTGGAGCCGCTGACCGAGGTGCTGGGATGGCCGCGGTTCTCCGGACAGCTGGCTGGAATGATTCCCCGAGTGCGCTACGAGCGGGGGGACTTGAACGTGGATGGGCGTTTGCTGGTCCAGGTGTTCAACGGCGAGGTTGTGCTGCGCGACGTATACATCCATGACCTGCTGGGTTATGCCCCGGAACTGGGCCTTTCGGCCGAGATCCAGCGGCTGGACCTGGATCCGCTGACACAGGCGTTCGACTTTGGACGCGTGCAGGGTCGCATTTCCGGGCACGTGCGCGACCTGGTGATGGTGGACTGGTCGCCGGTGCACATGGATCTGGAGTTGATGACGCCGGAGCGCGATCGGGGGCGCCGGAGGATCAGCCAGCGTGCGGTGGAAGACATTACCGAGCTGGGCGGTGGCTTCCAGGCCGCGGCGTCCTCGATCTTCCTGCGGGTGTTCGAGAACTTCAGCTACCGCCGTCTCGGATTTCGCTGCGAGCTGCGTGGCGAGGTCTGCACCGCATCGGGTGTGGCCGATCGGCCTGATGGCGGGTTTGTGCTGGTGCAGGGCGGGGGTATCCCGCAGATCCAGGTCATCGGCTACAACCGCCGAATTGACTGGCCCGAGCTGATCGGCCGCCTCGCGACTATCCAGGCGGGTGATGGGCCGGTCGTGCATTAATCATTGTTTCTTTAAGGAGACGCTGATTTAATCGCGCGTCCGCGCTCGAGTCGCTTTTGCGTGGGAACAAGGCGCGGTGACTGCCGTGCAGTCATTCTGCACAAAGGAGCCGCAACGCCGTTCCCGCGCAAAAGCGGCCGAGCCCCTGCTTTCAATAGCTTGTGGGGTTGGTGCCCCCTGTTCCCCGATCCTGCGTTGCGCCGCTTGCGGGTAGAACCACTACCCGCTGCACGACGCGCCTTGTCTCGGAAAACAGGGGGCACCAACGCGGACGTGCGATTAAATCAGCGTCTCCTTAAGGTGCTCGGTGTTTGGTTGCCGTTCAGGATGATGGTGTAGATTGATGAACATGCGGGATTGACCGCCTCGAAAAGGGACGTACGGCATGAAGGCTTTGTGGAGTATTCCGGGACTGGCACTGGTGTTCGCCCTGATGGCGGGCTGTGTGACCATCAATATCTATTTCCCGACGGCCGCGGCCGAAGAGGCGGCACGTGCGATCGTGCGCGACGCATTGCAAGTGGAAGAAGGCACACCGGAATCGGAGGGGCCATCCGAAGCGGAGCCCGGTGCGATGCTGATGCCGCGCAATACGCAGGCGAATGCCAGTCTCCCGGTCCCGGTGCTGGCGTGGGTGCTGGACCGGGTCGTGAGCCCGGCTGCCGCGCAGAGTCCCGACCTGCAGATCCAAACCCCGGCGATCAACCGTATCCGCGCTTCCATGCGTGAGCGGGCCCCGGAGCTTTCGCCCCATTTCCGCAGCGGGGCAATCGGCTTCGGGCGTAATGCCGATGTGGTGATCCGTGATCTGTCCGAGGTCCCGCTGCGTGACCGCAGCACCGTACAGCGGCTGGTGAGCGAGGAAAACTCGGATCGCGACTCGCTCTACCGCGAGATCGCGCGGGCGAACGACCGCCCGGACTGGGAGGACCGGATTCGCGAGACCTTCGCACGGGTCTGGGTGGAAGAGGCACCTTCCGGCTACTGGTACCAGGATCGCAAGGGCCGGTGGCAGCAAAAATAGCCCGCATGAGGTTGACGGCTACAGGGAGTGACGGGTGCCGGCGCTGACGCTGGCCGAGCGCATCGAGGCCCAGCGCCAGCGGTTGGTATCGCTCGTGCAGGATACCGACCTGACGCGGCTGCCACGCTGGAAGGCCCTGCTGCTTGGCATCGTGCGGGGTGCGGGCGCGATCGTGCACGAGGCCAAGGAAGGCCAGCTCACGCTGCGCGCGATGAGTCTGGTCTACACCACGCTGCTCTCAATGGTGCCGCTGATTGCACTGTCGTTCTCGGTGCTCAAGGCCTTCGGTGCACACAACGCCGTAGAGCCGGTCGTCCTCGGCTTTCTGGAGCCGTTGGGGGAGCAGGGGGTCGAGATTGCGAACAACGTCATCGAGTTCGTCGACAACATGCGCGTCGGCGTCCTGGGTTTTGTCGGTCTGCTGTTCCTTGTCTATACGGTGATCGCGCTGGTGCAGAAGATCGAGCTGGCGTTCAACACCATCTGGCGGGTCGAGAACAGTCGTAACTTTGCCCAGCGGTTTTCCAACTATCTTTCGGTGATCCTGATCGGGCCCTTGCTGGTGGTGTCCGCACTGGGGATTACCGCGACAGTGATGTCCACCACCGCCATGCAGACCGTGGCCGGGATCGAGCCGTTCGGCACGCTGATCACCGGCGCCTCGCGGATGGTGCCGTACTTGCTGATTATGGCCGCGTTCACCTTCATCTACGTGTTCGTGCCAAACACTAGGGTACGGTTGTTCCCGGCCCTGGTCGGGGCCGTTGTGGCCGGGTTGCTGTGGCAGAGCGTGGGCTGGGGGTTCGCGACCATGGTGGCCGGGTCCACGCGCTATGACGCGATCTATTCAGGCTTCGCGATCATGATCCTGCTGCTGATCTGGATCTATCTGGCCTGGCTGATCCTGCTGATCGGGGCCAATGTGGCCTTCTACGTGCAGCATCCCGAGTACATGACGGTGCGCGGGCTGCGCCTGCGCCTGTCCGGCGCGGCGCGCGAGCGCATGGGCCTGCACTTGATGCAGCAGGTGGGTCAGCGTTTCCTCGATGGCCGCTCGCCGCCGACACTGGATCATGTGGCGCATGATCTGTCAGTGCCGGGCAATGCCTTGGGCGAGGTCGCGCAGGCGCTCGAGTCAGCGGGGCTGCTGGTGCGTGCCGGCACCGATGGCACATGTTATGTGCCGGGGCGTGATCTGGAGCGGATTCGGGTGGACGAGATCCTGGAAGCCCTGCGCCAGGATGCGGATGCCCGTGCCCTGCGCCGTTTGCAGGGCGACCCGGCAGTCGAAGCCACGCTGGAGGAACTGGAGGCCGCGCGCCGTGACCGTCTGGACGGGCGTACGCTGCGCGACCTGTTGAAAAGCGAGGGGGCCGTGGCGGCCACTTGATGCCCTGCGCCGGGCTTACTGGCGCTGGGCCTCGAACTCGATGATCAGTTCGACCTCGTCCCCCACGAGGTCGCGGGTCAGGCCATAGGTCATGCCGAAGTCCGAGCGGTCGAAGCTGCCGCGCATCGAGGCGCCCAGCACGTAGGGTCGGCCGAACACCCCGCCGAGCGGAAACGGATAGCGCCCCACCTTGTTGATCGTCACGTCCAGGGTGACCGACCGGGTCTCACCCAGCAGCTCCAGGTCGCCGGTCAGGCGTCCGGTGTCATCACCGGTAGGCTCGTACTGGGTCGCGGTGAAGCGCATCTCCGGGTATTCCTCGACGTTCAGGAAGTCGTCGCTGCGCAGGTGGTCGTCGCGCTCCTCGTGGTTGCTGAATACGCTGTCGGTCTGCACGACGAAATATCCTTCGCGCAGCTCCCGCGTCTGCGGGTCAAAGGTGAATTCGCCTTCGGCTTCCAGAAACATGCCCAGGACTTTGGCGTAGCCGGCATGGTCAACCAGAAAGCCGACGGCGAAGTGTTCCGGATCGATCTCCCAGCGATCGGCCTGGGCAAGGGCAGAAAAGGGAAGGACCAGGGCCAGCAGGCCGGCCAGGAGCAGCGAACGTAGGGCACGGGCGTTGATCATGTCGAACCTCCGGGGCGGTGGCGATGTAACCAGTGGATGTCGGTGGCGAACGAACCGGTCAGGGCTGCGAGCCCGATCAGCGTGATCGCGATTGTCGCGCCCGCAGGCAGGCTTGGGATCAGGGCGATCAGGAGGACAACGCTCTGCATGACACAGATGGCCTGGCGCCGACGGCTCGGGGGCAGGTCCGCGGCCAGCCAGGGCCAGATGCGCTGTGCACCCAGGAACACGTAGCGCATGGCGCCGATCAGCACCACCCAGGGCCCGACCGCCGTCATCCACCAGACCAGGATCGAGAGGGCGAGGATGATGGCCGCGTCCAGTTCCATGTCGAAGCGCGCGCCAAAGGCCGTGCGGCTGCCGGTGCGGCGGGCGACGGCACCGTCCACGCCGTCCAGGATCAGGGCCGTTCCGGCCAGGGCCAGGATCCACAACATGACAGTCGTGTCGGGGACCGCGACCGGGGCCAGGACGAGCGCCCCCAGGGGCGTGGCGATAGCAGCGCGGGCCAGCGTTACACGGTTGGCTGGGCCGGGTCCGCGGTGCGCATCGGTCAGGCCGGCCTGTGGAGTGTTCACAACCAGCATCAGCCCCAGCAGAATCCAGATCCCTGCGTGTGCGACCAGCAGGGCGGCCACGGCACCGATCTGCCAGCCCAGCAGTGCGGAGAGCGCCAGTCCGGCCGTGCCGGCCAGTGCCCAGTCCCGCGTCCAGGTGCGCAGCCCCGTGCGCGCACGTTCCGGCCAGCGGTTGGGGGTCAGCGTGGAGTCCATGGTTCGAGTGTAGTCCTCACAGTGGTAAGGAAACACTGATCCATGTACACGCTCGCGTTGGCACCCCAGGTTTTCCGAGACAAGGCGCGTCGTGCGGCGGGTAGTGGTTCTACCCGCAAGCGGCGCAACGCAGGATCGGGGAACCTGGGGTGCCAACCCCGAAGGGGCTCGGCCGCTTTTGCGCGCGCACGGCGTTGCGGCTCCCTTGTGCAGAATGACTGCACGGCAGTCACCGCGCCTTGTTCGCACGCAAAAGCGACTCGAGCGCGAGCGTGTACATGGATCAGTGTTTCCTTTAGGACCGTGGAAACGCCCGCGAGTTGCCGGGAATCACGACCATCGACCACACTGGCCCCATGCCGGACGATGATCGAACCGCTCCATGAGCGTCCCCCGTGCCACCGCCTTCTGGGTCACCGGACCCGGCCAGGGCGAGTTACGTGACGAGTCCCTTGAGGCGCCCCATGCCGACGAGGTGCGGGTGCGCAGCCGCTATTCCGCGATCAGCCGCGGGACCGAGTCGCTGGTGTTTCATGGTCGCGTCCCCCCCAGCCAGTACCCCGCGATGCGCGCACCCTTTCAGGCGGGCGACTTCCCGGCACCGGTCAAGTACGGCTACATCAGTGTGGGCGACGTCGTCGAAGGCCCCGGGGCGGGGCAGACGGTGTTCTGCCTGCACCCGCACCAGTCGGAGTATGTGGTGGCGGCCCAGGCCGTGGTGCCGGTGCCGAAGGGTGTCCCCGCCGAGCGTGCGGTGCTGGCGGCCAACATGGAGACCGCGATCAACGCGGTCTGGGACAGTGCCGCCGGTCCCGGGGATCACATCGCCGTGATCGGCGCGGGCGTGGTGGGTCTGCTCGCCGCCTGGTTGTTGCGAAGCATTCCCGGAACCGAGGTCGCCGTGATCGACCCCAACCCCGCGCGCGAAGAGATCTGCGCCGCCCTCGACCTGACCCTCCTGACTCCGGAGCAGGCCGCGCAGAAAGCCTCCCTGCAGGACCTGGATCTGGTGGTGCATGCGAGCGGCAACCCGGCTGGCCTGCGCCAGGCGCTGAGCCTGGCGGGCGTCGAGGCACGGGTGGTGGAGATGAGCTGGTACGGTGATCGGATGGCGGATCTGCCGCTGGGGGAGGGCTTCCACGCACGCCGCCTGATCCTGCGCAGCTCGCAGGTCGGACGCATCCCGCCCGAGCGGGCGCCGCGCTGGGATTACCGGCGGCGGCTGGCGCTCGCACTCGCGCTGCTCGACACCCCGGCCCTGGACGGCCTGATTACCGGCGAGGACGCATTTGCCGATCTCCCGGCCGTGATGCAGCGGGTGACAGGGCCGGAGGCGGACCGTACGCTGTGCCACCGCATTCGCTACTGATCCCTCCCGCACCATCACGCAAGGAAAACGTATGTACAGCCTGAATGTCCGTGACCACTTCATGATCGCTCACAGCTTTTCCGGCGAGACGTTCGGCCCGGCGCAGAACCTGCACGGTGCCACGTATGTGGTGGACGTGACCTTCCGTCGTGCGGCGCTGGATGCCGATGGTCTGGTGGTGGATATCGGCCGGGCAAGCGAGGTCGTGCGGGCCATCCTGAACGAGCTCAACTATCAGAACCTCGATGAGCGCGAAGACTTTCGCGGGCAGAACACGACCACCGAGTTTCTGGCCCACGCGATCCACCAGCGTGTGGCGCAGGCCATCGGCAGGGGTGATCTGGGCGATTCGGCCCGGGGACTGGACGCCGTCGCGGTGACCCTGCACGAGTCCCATGTGGCCTGGGCGAGCTACGAGGGCGCTCCCTGAGATATGCCCGAGCTTGGTTTCGTGGTCCCCGGAGCACTGGACCAGCCCACCGGCGGGTACCGCTACGACGCACACATGATCGCCGGGCTGCGCGAGCAGGGCTGGCAGGTCGAGCTGCGCGAGCTGGAAGGCCAGTTCCCCGGGCCTGATGCGCGCGGGGAACTGGCCCTCGAAGAGGCCCTGGCGGGCTTTCCCGACGGCATGCGGGTGCTGGTCGACGGACTGGCCGCGGGTGCGCATCCCGCCACCTTGCGGCATCACGCAGGGCGCCTGCGGCTTGTCTACTTGATGCATCACCCCCTCGGCCTGGAGGCGGGGTTGACGCCTGCACGCTCCCAGGAACTCCTCGAGGCGGAGCGTGCGGCCGTGGCCCTCGCCGAACGGGTGGTCGTGACCAGTGACTACACGCGGGCTCAGGTGGCCGACTGGGGTGTGCCGCCCGAGCGCCTTTGCAGCATCCCGCCCGGCGTGGAACCGGCGTCACTGGCCCTCGGCCCGAAGGATGGGGTGCCGGTGCTGTTGTGCGTGGCCGCCTGGGTGCCGCGCAAGGGACAGCTCGAACTGGTGCGTGCGCTGTCCGGTCTGCGCGATCGGTCCTGGCGTGCCGAGCTGGCCGGTGCGATGGATCGCGACCGGGACTACACGGCCGCCGTCCGTGCCGCCATCGCCGAGGGGGGCTTGGAAGCGCGGATCTCGACACCCGGCGTGCTGACACACGAGGGCCTGGCAGGGCTTTATGACCAGGCCTCGATCTTCGTGCTGCCGAGCGCCTACGAAGGCTTTGGCATGGCTTTCACCGAGGCAATGATGCGCGGCCTCCCGGTAATCGGGACCACCGGTGGGGCCATTCCCCGGACTGTGCCGGAGCCGGCGGGCCTGCTGGTGCCGCCCGGCAATGTGGAGGCCTTGCGCCGTGCACTGGAGGGGCTGCTGTACGACCCCGAACAACGTCGACGTATGGGCCGCGCGGGTCGCGCGCATGCCGAGTCTCTACCGGACTGGGCAGAGGGTACCCGGCGTCTGGCCCAGTGGCTTGGGAAACACTGATCCATGTACACGCTCGCGTGGGTACCCCAGGTTTTCCGAGACAAGGCGCGGTGCGCAGCCGGTAGTGGTTCTACCGGCCCGTTGTTGACTGATTCGGGCCGCAACGCAGGATCGGGGAACCTGGGGTGCCAACCCCGAGGGGGCTCGGCCGCCCGTTGTTATCAAAAACGGGCGTGGGAGCGGCGTTGCCGTTCCCTTGTGCAGAATGACTGCACGGCGGTCACCGCGCCTCGTTCGCACGCAAAAGCGACGAAGCAGCGAGCGTGTACATGGATCAATGTTTCCCTGGAGGCGGTCTGAGATGGCCGAGTACTTTTCCAGGGACTGGCTGGCCCTGCGCGAACCGGCGGATCATGCCGCCCGGCCGGAATCCCTGCTCGGCCCCTTGAACGACGCGCTTGCGGAGTGCGCGACGCCCCTGCAGATCGTGGACCTGGGCAGCGGTGCCGGTTCCAACCTGCGCTACCTGGCGCCGCGCCTGGTTGGGCCCCAGCACTGGACGCTGATGGATCACGACGCCGACCTGCTGGCGATGATCGCCGAGCCGGACGGCGCCGTCACCATTGCCCGGCAGGTGACTGATTTTTCCGCAGGCCCGCCACCGATTCCGCACGATACCAGTCTGGTGACGGCCTCCGCATTGCTGGATCTGGTCTCCGCAGACTGGCTCGACCGTCTGGTGACGATGCTGACCCAGTGGCCAGTCCCGGTACTACTGGCGCTCAGCTACGACGGGCGCATCGAGTGGAGCCACCCGCATCCGGCCGATGAGCATGTGCGTACCGCAGTGAATTGCCATCAGCGTACGGACAAGGGTTTTGGCCCGGCCTTGGGGCCCGATGCCGCGGATTACTGTGCCCATGCATTTGCCGACAAGGGTTGTCGGGTGATGATCGAAACGAGTGACTGGCAGCTGGGGGCGGACCAGGCGGTGCTTGCGGCTGCCCTGATCGGAGGTTGGGCGGAGGCGGCCGCCGAGATGGAGCCGCAGGCACGTCCGATGTACCAGGAATGGGCCAGCTCGCGTCGCCGGGATATCGCGGACGGGCAGTTGCACCTGAGTGTTGGGCACTGCGATATGCTGGTATTGGGGAAACACTGATCAGTGCTTCGCTAGCGTAATTGGCGGGAGTAACTACGGCAATTGTGTTGTCACACGCGTTTAGGAGAATGCGCAGTTCGCCAGAATGCTGCATGGCGCTTGAATCTGGCGGTGCCTGGAGAAGGAGTCCAAACATGAAGCGACCACGCCACATTTTTTGGGGTGCCGCGTGCCTTGGCGGTCTGCTGCTGGCGGGGCCAGCGCTGGCGCAGGACGCAGACCCAGCGTCTGACAAGCCGGGCGCGATGTATGCACCCATGATCCCTGGTCCCTATGGCTACCCGGGAATGCACGGTCAGGGTGGACATCCTGGCGGTCCGGGCATGATGCATCGAGAAGGCATCCCCGGGCCCTACGGGCAGGGTGCTCGAGGCCCTGGCCATGGAGGCATGATGTACGGCCGGCCCATGGGGCCGGGCCCCTATGGTCCCGGGCACGGTTATGGGCCGGGCCACGGTTATGGCTACGGACATGGCTGGGATCATGGGTATGGTCCCGGTTATGGCCAGCGGCCTTATCATGGCCCTTATCACGGCGGGTCGATGCAGTACGGCATGCCGTATGGCCCCGGGGGGAAGGAGCGCATGCGCGACTTCGACCCGGATTTCGATCCCGAGGACCGGGAGGCGATGCGCGAGCACATGCGCGAGCGCCAGGCTGAGCGCGAGAAAATGCGCGAGGCACACCGCCAGGCCGCGGAGCGCGCGCGCGAGGTCTATCGCGAGGAAATGCGTCGCCACCGCGAGGCCATGCAAGAGCAGCAAGACGACGCCAACGGATCCTGAATCCTGGCGCGACCCACGGGGGTCGGGCAGTCGTCCGGCCCCGAACTCATGCAGGCAGCTCCGACGGAGGTTTCGTCATGAGCCAATCACGCAGTCTTCTAAAGGCCGGGGTCTTTGGTGCCCTGATGGCCGCCCCCTTTGCCGTTTCCGCGCAATACGCACCCGGTGACAACTCCGGCCTTGCGCCCTATTCCGGACCCACCGGTCTGGGTGAGCGTCCCGCATTCGAGAGCGAGCGGGGACACGGCCTGGACCAGGTTCAGGCCCCGGGTGGCGATCCGGGCGGCCCCGCGGGTGGGCCCCCTCCGGGTAGCGCACCCGGAGGTCCCCCGGGCGGGGCATCGCCGGGTGGTACCCCGGGAGGTGCCCCGCCGCCCGGGCAGGGCGAGCCGCCACAGCAGCGTGACCCGCAACAGCGCGACGCCGAACCAGGCGAGCCCCCGGGTGCTCGTGATCCGCGGGGCCGCGATCCACAAGGCCCGCCACCGGGACAGGGGCCGCAAGGTCAGCCGCCGCAAGGTCAGCCCCCGCAAGGTCAGCCCCCGCAAGGTCAGCCCCCCGCCGGGGATCCCCCACAGGGGCAACCACCGCAAGGCCAGCCGCCAGCAGGGCAGGACATGCCACCTCGCGATGCCGAGCCCCCGGGTGAGCGAAGCGGAGATGGTCCAGGTGATCCGCCACCTACCGAGGGTGGCATGGGCGAAGAGCCATCCTTCGATGACGATACCGAGCTTACGCCGGAGATGAATGACTGATCGCCTCGCGCAAGAAACGCGCGGTGCGCGGACCGCTACAGAGGATGTAGGATTGACCTGGAAGGCAAACCGACGGGTGACGCATGGATAAAGCAGAAAAGCCGCGCAGTTTCATCAATCGCTACTTCATCGTGATCGTGATCGTGCTCTGGTTCATCGCGTGGTCGGCGCGCGATTTCCTCGCCCCGAGCGCCGAAGCGGTCCCCGAGGACGAGGCGGCCGAGCAGGCCGATGCCGTGCCGGCGGACGACACCGATGCGGAGGATGAGGTCGCGAAGGACGATGTCCGTCCGGGGCCGGCCCGGGACCTCAAGGAAGAGGGAGATCCTGACCCCATGACGGGGGCCGCGCATGATCAGCCATACGTTGAGGAAGACGCGGAGGTCGATCCGGCACCGGACCTGGCGGCCGAGCGCGAGCCTGCGTTTGAAGGTGATGCGGCGGTCGAGGCGGACGCCGAGCGTGTCGCGCAGTTTGCCCAGTCGGCTCTGCAGGCCGGGCGTGATGCCTACTGGCGTGGGGGTCCGCGCGCGGCGGTGGGCGTGCTGCGCGAGGGTCTGGAGGCGCTGCCGAAGGATTCGGTGCAGCGAGCGGATCTGTATGGCGAACTGGGTAACGCGCTGTTTGCCATGCGCGATATCGAAGGTGCGATGGACGCCTGGGAGGGCGCACTGGAGGTGCTGCCCGAGCGCGAACGGCAGCGCATGATCGAGCGCCTCACTCCGGTATACGAGCGGCATCATGAAGAGGGTTCGGCATACCTGGATGGATACCGTTAGCAGAACTTGAACCCGTAAACGTCGTTCCGACGTTCTGGGCCCCGAGTGGGGACCAGGTCCTGACTGCGAGCCACACAGGTGTGGACGCAGTGGGTATGATGAATGGAGCCAACTCACATCGCGGAGGCGTTCGGCGGGCACATAGTAGCTGTGTCTGCCGGGCGGCCGCCGCCGCAACGGAGTCCGCATGTTTAATCGTCCTGGTCGCCGCGTCCGCAAGCAGCTCAAGCTGCTGAGCGATCGCCTCGCCGAAGAAAATCCGGTCCTCAAGGGGGTCGTCGATCCCTTTCGCGAACTCGACCGGGTCGGCTATGCCTCCGGGCTGCTGAATCCGCAGGACGATTCCTACGCCTTTACCATCTCCTGGTGGCCGATGATTGCGGTACTGGGGACGTTTTCGTCGGGGAAGTCGACGTTCATCAACGAGTACGTCGGCACCACTGTGCAGCGCAGCGGCTCGCAGGCGGTGGATGACAAGTTCACGGTCATCAGCTATGGCGGCAGCGAACGGGTGCAGGAGCTGCCGGGGCTGGCGCTGGACGGCGATCCGCGTTTCCCGTTCTACCGCGTATCTGACGAGATCGAGCGCATCACCGATGGTGGTGGCCGTACGGTGGACCATTTTCTGGCGATGAAGACGGCCAACTCCGAGCGCCTGCGTGGGCGAATCCTGATCGATTCGCCCGGGTTCGACGCCGACGAGCAGCGCGCGACGATCCTGCAGTTGACCGACCACATCATCGATCTGTCCGACCTGGTAGTCGTTTTCTTCGACGCCCGGCACCCGGAGCCAGGCGCGATGCGCGACACGCTGGAACACCTGGTCAACCGGGTTGCCGAGCGCAACGACTTCAACAAGCTGGTGTTTGTGCTTAACCAGATCGATACCACCTGGCGTGAGGACAATCTTGAGGAAGTCGTCTCCGCCTGGCAGCGCGCGGTCGTGCGCCAGGGGAATGCCACCGGGCGTTTCTACTGCATGTTCAACGAAAGCGCCGGGGTCGAGATCGGCGACGAGCAGGTGCGCGAACGCTACGAGGAGAAGTCGCAGCGCGACCGCGCGGAGATCCACGAGAAGATCCAGGAAATCAGCTCGTCACGCTCGTACCGCATCCTCGGATCCCTGCAGGCGATCGCCGAATCCATCGAAATGGATGCACTACCGGCCCTGCGTCGGGCCCTTGAGCGGTGGCGGCGCCGGGTCATGCAGGTCGATGCCGCCATGTTCGCGGTGATTGCCGTGATCCTGGGCGTGATTGGCTACAACACGGCAGGCGGATTCGGGCCCTGGATGGACGGTTCGGCCTGGGCGTCGATGGGGGATCACCCGATCTGGACGTCGATCGGTGCTGCTGCATTGGTGTTTGTGCTGGTCGGGCTCCACTTTTTCAACCGCCGCTGGGTCGCCCGTCGCGTCGCCCGCACGTTGCCGACGGAGTCGGCGGCAGGTAACTGGCGGGCCGCGTTTGAAAAGAACACGCGCCCGTGGCGCTTGATGTTGCGCCGTGCCCCGCTGGGCCTGAGCCGGCGCAAAATTGGCCGCCTGCATGCGTTGCGCGACCGCGCCGAGGCATATATCCAGCGCCTGAACAACCAGTTCGTGGATGCCCGGCCCGTGTCCCGCACGGGCGGCCGTGCCTCGGCCGCCGATGTGCACCGCTCGGCAGGCCACGCACAATCGGATACTGTATCGGAGTCGGCCGGTAACGCCGAGCAGCACACGCCGGCTACCGAAACGTCCCGGGACGCGACCGCGGAGCGTCCCTAAGTGCGCCAGGAGGCGCTGAAAGGCGTCTCCCTGTAAGATCCGCGATACATGGTTTCCTCGTCGGGGGGCGGGGGCCATGACGGAGTATCACCATGACGGTTGTTGCCTGGTTGCTTTTTGCGCTGGCCATGATACTGGTCCCGATATCTGTGTGGGCCAGTCTTGCAGCGCTCGGAATCTGCGCGGGTTGCGCGTTGATTCGGGACTGGCGCAAGGCACGCCTGGCTTCCAAATAGCAGGTCCGAATTACCGTTGCTTTGTCCAAGTATCGAGGTCGCAAGGGGTGACCTCGGTCCACAGGGGGTGGGTCACGCGCAGGGGGCTGTGGCGAACCCATCCTCCACCACCAAGGAGGAGTGAATGAGCGATACCAAGAAGTTGGCCATTATTGCGACCAAGGGCAGTCTGGACTGGGGCTATCCCCCGTTCATCCTGGCCTCGACCGCGGCCGCGCTCGGCTATGAAGTCGAAGTGTTCTTCACCTTTTACGGGCTGCAGTTGCTGCGCAAGAAGATGGATCTGCAGGTCACGTCGTTGGGCAACCCGGGGATGCCCATGCCCATGCCCATGCCGGTCATGCTCCAGGGTCTGCCCGGCATGCAACGCATGATGACGACGATGATGAAAAAGAAGATGAAGGCGAAAGGCGTCTCGGATCTCGAGGATTTGCGGGAACTTTGCCAGGAGGCCGATGTGCGTATGATCGCCTGCCAGATGACAGTGGACCTGTTCGACATGGACACCAGCGAGTTCATTGACGGCATTGAGTATGCCGGCGCCGCCGCGTTCTTCGAGTTCGCCGGCGAGTCGGACATCTGCCTGTTCATCTAGTCCGGCGGAAGCCCCGGGCGACGCGTTCGCCTGTCTCGGCCCCGAGGCATTTGCCCGGGGCCGTTTTCGTTGTGGCGAGCCGAAATTCTGTGGGTCTGGAACTTCCAGTGGTTTCGAGGGGACCACGTGATTAGGTTCCATGCGTCGCCAACCCATGTCGAAACGCCCCAACCAGCGATCACGCCGTACTTTCCTCCAGTGGATGGCCGGCTCGGCCATCGCCGCCGGTACCGGCTGGCCGCTTTCGGGTGCGGCCGGCGAGGAACGCGAACCGAACAGGAAGGCGATTCCCTCCTCGGGCGAGGAGCTCCCGGTGATCGGCATGGGCACCTGGATCACCTTCAACGTCGCGGATGACCCGGATGCCCTCGCGCTGCGCACCGAGATTGTCGATGCGTTCTTTCGACACGGTGGCGGGATGATCGACTCCTCGCCGATGTACGGGCGCGCTGAGGCGGTGGTGGGACACTGCCTGCAGGAACTGGGATATCCGGAAGGCCTGATCTCGGCGACCAAAATCTGGACGGGCAGCACCAGCACCGGGCGTAATCAGCATGCGAACTCGCTGGACCTGTGGGGGCTGGACACTCTGGATGTGCAGCAGGTGCACAACCTGCAGAACTGGGAGGCGCATCTGGAGACGATGCGCGAGAAGCGCGACGCAGGCGAGATCCGCTATATCGGGGTCACGACCTCCCACGGCCGCCGCCACGAACAACTCGAACGTATCCTCGATCGCGAGGACCTGGATTTCGTGCAGCTGACCTACAACATCCTCGACCGCGAAGCAGAGGACCGCCTGCTGCCGCTGGCCCGCGAGCGTGGGGTGGCCGTGATCGCCAACCGCCCGTTCCGCCGCAAGGAGCTGATCAACCGCTTCGAGAACGAGCCACTTCCGGACTGGGCGGAGGAGATCGATTGCGAGAACTGGCCGCAATTCCTGCTAAAGTTCATCGTCTCGCACCCCGATATCACCTGCGCGATCCCGGCCACCTCGGTCGTGGAGCACATGCGGGAGAACATGGGAGCCCTCTACGGCCCGATGCCGGATGACGACATGCGCCAGCGCATGATCGGCTACGTCGAAGCACTCTAAAGAAATTTCTCCTAAACCCTTTATCGTTCCCGGGAGCCCGAATGCTGCCATTCGCCGCCGAAACCCTGCTGTCGATTTTCGGGCAATACAATCGCGCCATCTGGCCGTTGCATGGGGTCGCGGCGCTGATGGTGTTCGTCGCACTGGCGATGGCCCTGGTGGGCGGCCGGGGGGGTGGGCGTGTCGTGGGCCTTTTGCTCGGCGTGCTGTGGATCTGGATCGGGGTCGTGTTCATCGGGGGCGTGCTGGCGGAATTCCACTTCTGGGCGACTCGTCTGGCGGGCGTGTTCGTCGCACAGGGCCTGATGCTTCTGTTCGCCCTCACCCTGCTGGGACGTCATGGTTTTGGCTGGCCGGGCGGTGTGGCCGGCGTTTTCGCGATCGTGGTGATCGCCTATGCGACGGTGGGCCATGCCCTGCTGGAGGTCCTGCTACTCGGGACACCCTGGGCACAGGCGCAGTACGTGGGTGTGGTGCCCGGCCCCACCATGCTGGTTACCCTGGGTATCCTGCTGCTGGCTCAGCCGCGCCCGGCGCTGATCCTGGCGGTCATCCCCTTCCTCTGGGCCCTGGTCGCCGCCTATATCGCCTGGGAGCTGGGCCTCTGGCTCGAATATCTGCCGGCCGCCCTGGGTGTGATCGCCTTCGTTTTGCTGCTGGGTCGCTGGTTTTACCCGGGTGAGAGGCGGCTGTTTCGCTCCGGCGGATAGGTGGCATTTTGGCGCTCGGTCGCGGCCCCGTTAGGCTTGCCATTTTCCCGGATAGAGGAGAACGCGATGTCCATTGAAGTGATCCATCGGCCGGAGCAGGAGCATCTGGAACGTCTCGGCGTATTCGACTGGCCGGTGTGGGAGAAGGAGGTTTCGACCTTCCCCTGGCACTACGACGAGCGCGAGGTCTGCTACATCCTGGAGGGCCAGGTGACGGTCACTCCGGACGGTGGTGGCGAGCCGGTGACGGTCGGCGAAGGCGACCTGGTGACCTTTCCCGAGGGCATGGGCTGCACCTGGGAGATCCACCGCGACATCCGCAAGCACTACCGCTTCGGCTGAACGACTTCAGCGGGCGAGCCACTGGGTGTCCAGGGCCGTGTTGAAGGTTTCCTCGACACGGCGCAGGTAGTAGAGCATGTCGACCGGCAGGTTGATGCCGTCGTGCATTTGCAGGGGGTAGAGGTCGGCGGCGATCACGCAGTCGGCGATGGATGGATGGCCGAGATAGAAGCGACTTGCGGCGAGGTGTTTCGCCAGATCCGGCAGACGGCTCAGCTTCGCCAGCTGGTTGTAGCCGTCGTAGCGGTCGTTGGCGAGTTCTTCCAGCGACAGGCCGAAGCGGTGCTGCACCTGGGCCTTGTAGTCGGCCAGGGCCTCGGCACTCTCGCCGATGCCGTGGCAGCCCGGCGCCAAGGGGGCGTACAGTCGATCGAGCACCACATCGACCTTGCTGCGCCAGTCCATCAGGGCCTGCCAGGCATCCTCGGGGATTACGCCTTCCGACAGGGGCTCGCCGGTCGGGAACAGGCGGTCGATATCGCGCAGCGCGGCGAATGTGTCCGTCAGCAAGGCGCCGTCATCCATCTGCAGGATCGGCGACTGGCGGGCCACGCCCAGCTCGAAGAAGGTCTCGTCGTCGAACCAGTCCAGCGCGACGGTTTCGAGCTCCACACCCTTGTAGCCACAGGCCAGGCGCAGGCGGTCGGCTTTTGCGTCGTGCGGGAAGTGGTAGAGCGTGGCCACGCGGCTACTTTCCGCGCTGGGCATGGCTCAGGATGAAGTCCCACTGCTCCTGGGTGATCGGCATCACCGACAGGCGGTTGCCGCGGCGCACCAGCGGGCAGTCCTCGATCTGTGGCTGCTGCTTCAGCCAGTCGAGGGTGATGATGTCGCCGAACTTCTCCTCGAAGGCGACGTCCACCCGCAGCCAGCGCGGATTGTCCGGGTCGCTCTTCGGATCGTAGTGCGGATCCTCGGGGTCGAAGGCGCAGGAATCCGGATAGGCCTCCTTCTCGATGCGCAGGATGCCGACAATGCCCGGTGGCTTGGCGTTGGAGTGGTAGAAGAAGGCCAGATCCCCCTTCTTCATCTCGTCGCGCATCATGTTGCGCACCTGGTAGTTGCGGATGCCGTCCCAGGGCTCCACGCCCACGCGTTCCAGGTCATCAATGCTGAACTCGTCGGGCTCGGATTTCATCAGCCAGTAGGCCATGCGGGCTCCTCGTGCCGGATCGGGCGTGTGGGTCAGGTGTGCGTATTGTGCCGCGCGCGGCGGGGGAGCGCATGCCAGCCGTCCTCGGTGACCACGCCGTCCAGCGGGACGTCCCATGGCTGGCTGGGAAGGGCCTCGACCCCCTGCAGGGCATGGGCCACGCCGATCAGCTTGGGTCGGCGGATGCCGAAGCGGCGGCGGGCGAAGTAGCGGTCGTAGTAGCCCGCGCCCATCCCCATGCGGTTGCCGGCGTGGTCGAACGCGACCAGCGGCAACAGTACCACCTGCATCTCGCGGCGCCAGATGCGCGGGGCATCGGGGCAGGGCTCGGCGATGCCGAAGCCGTTGTGGCACAGCGGCGCGTCCGGCCCCCAGGCGTGAAAGTGCATGCGTCCGGGGCGCTTGGCATCCATCACCGGCAGGGCAATGCGGGTGCCGCGTCGGGCCAGGGCCACGGTCAGCGGGGTCAGGTCCACCTCGCCGCGCAGGCCGCGATAGGCGCCGATGCAATGCGGCTGCCAGCGCTGGAACCATCGTAGCAGGTGATCGCAGATCAGGGCGGAATGGATCTCGAGCCGCTCGTCCGACAGGGCGGCGCGCTCGCGGCGCAGGCGCAGGCGCAGCTGGCGCAGTTCGTCAGGCGTGAAGGAGGTCTCGTCCCTGGACATACGATCCGCAAAAAATGAGGTGGACGCGCCCCGCGGGCGCCGGAGTGACCATCGACCTTGAACCAACGGTTCAGGTGGGAGAAGCCTCCGAATCTTAAGGCTTTCCGCTCGATGACGGACATGCGCAACGAAACGGAAGTGCTCGGTCCCGTGGTGAAGAATTAAGGCTCAAGGGTACCACCAGGCCACTTTCGCACGCCGCAGCGACGCGTCCGCCACCATTATGAACCAATCCCCCGGGGGGGTGCGCAACCATGATCGCAGAAGGGTTGCAGGTCCCACCCAGGGCGGAGTCCCGCCGAGCGGGAGACTCGCCGGTTTGGATGGGTTTTAGCAATCAGGCCCGGGTGACGTAGGATTCGCGTTTTCCGGATGGATGCGAGCGGGCGGTATGCGACGAGTACCGGCCCTCTCCGGACTGTGCAGAGGAGCTTTATGGAATCGCCGCAGAAACTGATTCCCGGATACGCCAACGCCAAGGCGACGCGCCGATATGCGGAGCACTACATCGCCGAGGGCAAGGCCGCCGAGGGGCACTACAGCGAGTTCTCGCGCGCCAAGATGCGCCTGTCCAGCCTGGGCATTGGCACCTTTGGCGGTGCCGCCACAGCCGAGGTGGATGCCGCGATCTCCGCGATCGTCGCCCGCGGGCTGACCGAGGGCATCAATGTCGTGGACACCGGTGCCCACTACCGCTACGGCCGTTCGCTGGCGGCCGTTGGGGCAGGGGTGCGCACGGCCCTGGAGGCCGGAGTCCCGCGTGAGGCGATGTTCCTGATCTCCAAGGGCGGGTTCCTGACGCTGCGCGGTGGTCCGCCGGAGGACATGGATGCCTGGTTCCAGCGCGAGATCGAGTCCCAGGGCATGGGCACGCGGGACGATCTGGCCAAGGGCGCGCACCTGCTGACGCCGGAATACATCCACTACCAGCTGGAGCTGTCGCGCTCGCTGATGGGGGTCGAGACGCTGGATGCCTTCATCATCGATCAGCCCGAGGTGCATATTCACCAGATCGGCAAGGAGGCGACCAACCGCAAGCTGGAACCGGTCTTCGAGGTGCTGGAGCGCGCTGCGCGGGAGAAGAAGATCCGCGCCTACGGGATCTCCACCTTCGAGGGTTTCCGCGAGGAGACCGATGCCGCCGTGTTCCAGTCGCTGACCTCCATGCAGGGTCTGGCCGAACGGGCGGCCCAGACCGTGACCGGCGACGACCACGCCCGGCACCACTTCAAGATTGGGATGCTCCCGTTCAACCAGGTGATGCTGGAAGGCTTTACCCGCTTCAATACCGCGACCGGGCAGGGCAATGTGGCCAGCCCGCTGCAGGCCGCGCACCAGCTGGAGGTGTACATGTTCGCCTCCCATTCCATGCTGAAGGGACACCTCGCTCAGCAGTCGGTGGAAGTGGTCGAGCAGCAGTTGGCGAACCTGCCCAATCCGGCGCAGCGCGCAATGCAGTTCAACCGCTCCACGCCGGGGCTGGGAACATCCCTGGTCGGCATGAGCACGCCGGAGCACCTGGACGACATGCTGGCGGTGATGCGCGAACCGCTGCTGGAGAAGAAGGCCTACCTCGGGATGTTCAAGAAAGCCGAGGAGTAAACCGGGGCGCCGGCCTCATCCGGCCCCGGACCTCGGCTGCGATAGAGAATTCATGCACAAGGGTATGTCATGATTCCCGTGTGGCAGAGTGATACATGGGCTGATAGAGTGTCAGCATGGAGCTCTTCTATAGCACCGGGAAGTTCCGGCTCAACGGTCATAGCTACACCGGCTTTCCGATTCTCATCACGGATGAAGGCAGGGTGGCCAGTGAGGCTCTCGACTTCTGCATCACCTACCTGATCAAGCGTGGGCGTGTTCAGAGCCCGAAGTCCTGGGTGACATACGGAAAAGCGCTCTACCAGTTCTTCGGTTGGTGTGAAGCCAATGCCATCGACTGGCGCGACGTTGGCAATGATCGGGAATCCACGATACTGGCCGAGTTCAGGGACTGGAATCTGAGTTCGGAGGGCGGCAGCCTATCGGCCGTCACCATCAATGCCCGGCTGAGGTTACTGTGTGCGTACTATCGGCATGCCGCGAACAAGGGCTGGGTTGAAACCGTCCCGTACGACATCGAGACCGTCACGGTCAGGCAGCCCAAGGGATTTCTTGCACATGTAGACGCCAGTGGCGGCGAGCGCACAAGCGCCGACATCATGCTCAAGACCCCGCGGACCGTCATCAAGGTGCTGAGCAAATACCAGTCGCGGGAACTGCTCGACGCGATCAAGAACCCCACGCACCGCCTGATGGTGCGATTGGCGCTCACTACGGGCTTGCGCCGTGAGGAACTGGCGAGCTTTCCGCTGAAGTATGTGATCAACCCGGTGTCCTATACCAAGCATCGCTCGTTTATCCGGGTCAATCTCGATCCGAGGGATATGGTGATCAAGTGCCACCAGCCCCGAGGCATCGATGTACCGAGAACGGTCATGGAAGACCTCTGGCAGTACGTCATCGGGGAGCGACACCGGCTGGAAAGCATTTCCGGGGAAGCCCAGCCCACGCTGTTTCTCACGGCTGATGGCTTGCCGTATGCGAATGACGGCGCGACGATCCTGGGCATCGTGAAGAAGGCGGGCGCCTCTGCTGCGGGTATTCCCTACGTCAATGTCCACGTACTGCGGCACACCTACGCCACGCACACGCTGTACGCGATGATGCAGGCCAAGGCGCAGACGCATGCCTTGATGTACGTGCGCGACCGCCTAGGCCACGCCTCGGTGACCACGACGGAAAAGTACCTGCACTGCTTCTCGGAGCTCGAAGACGCGCTGATGAACGACTATCAGAGCGAGATTGATGTCATGAGCCGAGAGGTCGCGGATGGCTAAGAAATCGTTGCGATCCAGCGCCTCCCGACCGGATCGGGCGGACACCGACGACATACTGGACCTGGCCGCATTGCCCCCAGCGCAGACGGTCGTTAGGCTGCCGCAGAATTCGTCCGGCATTCGCAATCTCGACTTCAGCAAATACTACGGACGCGGCTGCGATGCGGTCGTGTACGCCGCACAGCGCGTCCTGGAGCGGATGGCTCAGGCGAGCGTCGGCAGTGACGGCAAGACGCTGAGCCCACGCACGATAGTCGGTTACCACAAGAGCGGCCTGTTCTGCTTTCTACCGTTCTGCGCCACGATGGCCGCTGCGCTGGGGCGCGACTTGCGGCTGGACGATCTCGACGGTGCGTTGATTGAGCATTTCGTGGCGCATCTTCGGCAATCGGACCGCAAGCTCGCGTCCCAAAAAAATCTTTACACCCATGCCAAGTCGGTGTTGGTCGCCATGGGGGAGGCGGGTTGGATCGCCAAGGGCATCTTTCCTCGCAATCCGTTTCCGCATTCCAACCGATCCACGAAAGGGCAGTCGCCTTTGAGCGAGCCCGAGCGCCGCAGCGTCCTGAAGGCCCTGCAAGCCGACATGCGGGTGATCGTACGCGGCAGCGGCCCACTGACCAGCGAGGATCTGTCTGTCTGTGTGCTGGCGATTGCGGCGCGTACCGGCCTCAATCCGACCCCCGCACTGGAACTGGTCACGGACTGCTTGCAGCCGCACCCGATCAAGGCGGAACGGTTCGTTCTGATCAGCTATAAGCGTCGCGGGAACGCAACGCACATCCAAAGCCTGCGCCGCACCTCCGAGATCGAGACCATGGTCACGGCCCTGCCCGATGTGGCCCGAATTATTGACCTCGTGCGCGCGCGCAACGCCGGTCCGCGCGAGGCCAGCAAGCACCCGAAGCGGTTGTTCGTCTACGAGAGCCGGGGTGGCGGCGGCTACGTGGGGGAAAATGTCCCTTTGGCGGACAGGCGTCTTTCCACATGCGTCGGTCAATTCCTCAATCGCCATGCATTGCGGGATGCCGACGGCAAGCCTCTCAAAGTGAACCTGATGCGGCTGCGCAAGACCTTCGAGAATCGGCTGTTCGCCCTTTCCGGCCAGGACCCGTTTTTAACAGCCAAGCTCGGTAACCATTCAATACGGATATCCAACGACCACTATCTGGAGGCGCCTGAGACCGCTGAACGCGACTGGCGCTTGATGGGCGAGGTCCGCACCGATGAGTTGCTGTCTCGGGGCGGCAAGGTCTCCACGTTGCCGACTGAGAACACGCCGGTCGCCCGCTGCCGGGACACGCTGCACGGCGAGCATGCGCCGAAGAAGAATGGCGAACACTGTCAGAAGTTTCTGGCGTGTTTTCGGTGCCGGTCATTCATCGTGACCGGCGATGATCTCCACCGCGTGTACAGCCTCTACTGGATGTTGGTGAGCATGCGCGACTCCATGGGGGCCAGCCGATGGAAGCGGGTCTACGGGCATATCATCCGGATCATTGATGGAGAGATCGCCCCTCAATTCGACCACGAACTGGTGGCGATGCAGCGCCAGCGCGCCAAGGTGGACCCGCATCCCTTCTGGCGTGATCCGGATCTTCTGGAGGGGGCGGCATGAACGAAGCCGCCTTCCGCGCGGAGCAGCAAAAAGCCCTCCAGAGCGCTCAGACGGGCGCTATCGATGCCGAGGCGGTAATCACCGGCATGCGGCTGACAGACGGCAGTTGGCACGTCCTGAGCCGCTACGGCGATCCGGTCTGGACGCTGCCCGACAGCCTCTTTGCCGCTAGCTTCAGGGACAGCGAAAAGAAGCTGCACTTTGCACGGGTCCCCACCGCCTATCGGGAAACCCTGCGCGCCTGCATGGCGCGCTACATCCTGTTGGGCGTAGAGGGTCGCGTCCGGCCAAGGGGAGGCACAGTCTTACAGTTCTTCAAGAACACACTCCAGTTCTTGGTTTGGCTGGATGACAAAGGCGTCAGCTCGCTGCGAGTGGTGACACCGCTGGTGGCGCAGCAATATGTCGAGTTCCACAGGGGAGAGAATCTTTCGGCTAGCACCCTCCGACTGCGCTTCAGCGCAATCGAAACCCTCCATATTCTCAGCCAGCACACCGCCGATCCTATGCCCCATCCGTGGCCGGAATCATCCGCCATGCACTTGGCGGGATTGACGGGCGATAACAACCTGTACCGGCAGAAAAGCAAGACCGCCATCATCCCGGATGAGGTGTTGCGTACACTGTTCCAGGCGGCCGTGGACAAGTTGGATCGAGTCGATGAGATCATCGGATTGCAGGCGCAGATCGCGGGGTGGCAGGCGCAGGGCCGAAGTTCAGGTTTCATCGCCCCCCGCCTCGCCAAACAAGGCTGGACGAGCGGCGAGATCAACGATGCAGCCCGTCACCTGCAAACGGCGTGCATGGTGATCATCCTGGTGACGAGTGGCATCCGTGTTTCCGAGCTGTGTTCGCTCGTAAATGGGTGTGCGTACACGAAGCAGGATGATGAAGGAGACACCTACCACTGGCTGCGTGGCGTCTCCTACAAGACCGGCACGGGTCCCTGCGAGTGGTTGGTGACCGAACTCACCCACCGTGCGATTGCGGTGGCCGAACGCCTGGCGCGTCCGTTGCAAGCTCGCCTAGAGCAATCGATGAGCGCTTTGGGCGGGGACAATCCAAACGACCCCGAGATTACACGACGGCGCGAACACGCCCATCGCCTTTTCCTAGTTAGGTACACGAGAGACCGTCGGACCGGAACGATCTCAGGCGATTGGGTCATCTACCGCCTGAACGCCTTCGCCGCTGGGTGCGGACTCGACTGGCGTTTCGCACCGCATCAGTTCCGGCGCACCTTTGCCGTCTATGCGGCGCATAGCGCGTTCGGGGATCTGCGCTACCTGCGAGACCACTTCAAGCATTGGTCGCTCGATATGACCAGCCTGTATGCGATGAACCGCGAGCAGGACGCCGAGCTATACGATGAAGTCGGTTCGGCAGCGTTGGACATCAAACACGACTTGTTAGAACACTGGTTGCAGCCTGACGCGATCCTCACGGGTGGTGCGGCTGAACCGATCCGGACCTTCCGCGCGAAGAACGAGGCGCTGGTGACCAAGGAGAGCCGCGCCGAGATGGCGAAGACCTTGAGCCCCCTGGTTCATGTGCGTGCGACCGGCGTGGCCTGGTGTACCGCCGACACCGGTGGCTGCAACGGTGGCCAGGGCGTCGAAAAGACACGATGCGGAGATTGTGCCAACGCGGTGATCGACGAGGCGCACAAGCCAGTCTGGCAAGGCATCTACAAACAGCAGCTCGAACTGCTTGAGCTGACCGACATTGGTCCCGGCGGCGCGGAGCGGGTCGAGCGTGATATTGCACGCTGCAAGGCTGTTCTGGCCGAGCTTGGGGTCGCAGAACAGGACCTCTCCGACACCGAAGCGGCG
This sequence comes from Thioalkalivibrio sp. ALD1, assembly GCF_000381245.1. Lineage (NCBI taxonomy): Bacteria > Pseudomonadati > Pseudomonadota > Gammaproteobacteria > Chromatiales > Ectothiorhodospiraceae > Thioalkalivibrio > Thioalkalivibrio sp. ALD1. The sequence goes on from NZ_KB906244.1 coordinate 69,846, forward strand.
ACAGAGGAGCGCACTGCCAATGACGACATCTGAAAAGGATGCTCAGCCCCAGTCGCGGGGCGAGTTTACTGCGAAAGCCATACGCCAGGCCATTGTTCGGATCGAGCAAGGCCGCCCGAAGGTGGTCAAGCCCGGTCGCAAGCTCTCAATCAAGTCCGTGGCGGAGGAAGCCGGGGTCAGCCGAGCCACGATCCATAACAATCACCCGGCGCTCGCTGAGCGCATCCGTGAGGCCGTCAACAAGGTGGCACGGGCTCAGCGCGACGAGAAGCATGCCGCTCTGCGGGAGCTACGGGCCAAGTACACCGCCTTACGCCAAGAACTCAGTCGCTGCCGTGAACTCAACCAGGATATGGCCTCTGAGCTGGCAACCCTCAAGGTGGAAAACGAGCATCTGCGGGCCATCGCGGGAAGCACAAAGGTGGCCGTTTTCCCGTCAAATTGAACCAAACCATAGGGTCTTAAACCCCCGTCCTTCGCCCCTCACTGCAAGGGAGTGGGGGAATCTCGATCGCCAAGGCATAGCTCACCGCCGAGGTGCCGGTGCCTGCGGATGGCCGGACTTTCCGGCGATTGTGCTCCCACATACTGCCGATGTCCTCTCGGTAGCAGTGCCCAGCGGTTGCTCGGCTATCGATCGCTGGGGTCTGACACCGAGGCCACACCACGACCACCATGACTAGGCCTCGCAGTGTGCGAACAAGTCGGCTGGAGAGGCTGCCAACGCTCGCGCAAGCCGAAGGATATTGATCAGTGCGAGGTTTCTCTGCCCCCTCTCGATTCCGCCGACATAACTTCGGGCAAGTCCGCTCTCCAGCGCCAGACGCTCCTGCGACCAACCTTTCTGGCCCCGCAATTCCGCGATCCGCTGGCCAAACCGGCGGAGCTGCTCTTTGTCGTTGGCTGTCAGTCTGTCGGACATCCGAGCGACGCTAGCCAGCAACCCACCCGCCCGCCACGTCCTATGAGTGACAATCGGGGCGTATTCTGCGTAAAGTCTCACCGGGCTCTATAAACCGGCACCCCGATGGGACAGAACGAAGCTCTCAACCACCTCACTGAGGATCAGCTCTCCGAACTGATGGCTCGGTACTACCGCGGTGATCAAGTGCACGAGCTGATTGAGCGGTTCGGTCTCGAGTGCAGTACCAACACACTCTGGCGACAGTTCCCCGCCAAGCGGCTTGACCAGCCGTGCCACGTCTGCAGTTCTCCCCTTTGGGAGGAAAGACAGTCGCGAACCCAGCACTTGGCCGGCGTGAAGCCGTCGGCATCCTGTGCCCACTGCGGTCACATCGAGGGGGCACCGTGCCACTGTCCCGCCTGCGAGCGTCAAAGGGCGGACGAAGCGGCCAAGGCGGCCCGGCGAGAACAAGACGAAATCGCGGGATTTTGCTCTCGCCATTGGAGTTATGAGCGGCGCCAGATCGAGCCTGGCGACTTATCGCTGAAGGCCGCGGTGGCATTGATCGCGTTGGTACGAAGCGGCGGGTGGGATGACAAAGAGAACGTGCGTCCCTGGGGTGCCTCTGGGGCTCCCTGGACGCCAGCCGCGATCCACTATCAGCGCCATCTCCTGAATACCTTGCTCGACGAAGAACTTGTTGCCCCGTGTCCCGACTCCGAAGGGTTTCCCGAGAGCGCGCGTAAAGAGCGTTCCTGGTGGCCCGATCGCGCGAGCTGGATAGTTCTGCATCCCTCCCCCACGCAGTTCATACGCCAGATCATCGAAACAGCGGAATCAGAAGCATGGCCGGAAGAATGGCGCCAGCACTGGATGGATGTGGCGCAATCCCTTAGTCACGCCGAAAGTTGGGAGTTCTGTAGCATGAGCATGCAGAAACGGAACCTCCCTATGCCGGGGGAAACGGCTTTGAAGGAGCTCATCACCGATCTGCTTCGACACTTCTCCGTTTCTCGTTGCTGCCGACTCCTATGGATAGGTGCTGCTCGCGCGACCGACGCGATGGCGCAACGCAATCTGAACCGCAAACACGCCGCCAACTACATGATCGGGGTATGCCAACGGACAGCGGATCGTGCTCGCGCAGAAGGCTGGGACTTGAAGGGCTTCGGGCGTAACCACGACCTGCCTCGGTCCGAGATGAGCCACGTACTCCATGACGTGTTCCTGAAACACGGCGAGGACGGCTTCTATCAGTGTGCAACCGAATGGTGAGCAGCCGATCCCCAGATACCCCTGCGGCTGAGGGCCGCGCAAGTGGGACAGCAGCGCCCCAAGGCACAAAGCACATGTACTGAAACCGGGGTAGAACCCGCCGCACGAACCGGACTGCCGAGGACGGCCCGGGGCTTATCGAAGCGATCGTTTGACGCGAGGGCCTCGTCAGGCCTCTGGGAATCGCTAGACTGGACGCATGAAACCGTCAGCCGCACTTGAAGAACACAGGGAGGACATACGACGCATCGTCGAGCGGAATCACGGGGTGAATCCCCGTATTTTCGGGTCTGTCCTTGACGGAACAGATACGGAGCATAGCGACCTGGACATCCTCGTAGACACCACTGAGGAAACGTCGCTCTTAGATATCGGCGCCATGCAAGTGGAGCTGACGGAGTTGCTTGGGTTGAAGGTCGACGTGCTGACGCCCGGGGCGCTGCCGGACCGGTGGAAATCTGATGTACTCAAGACGGCTCAAACGATCTGAGAGCTAAGCGTGCGGGTTATTCTGTTTAGCCAAGAAGAGAGGCAGTGCCCCGTCAATTCGCGCATCGCGTCCTGCCAGTGATGAGATTGCTACACTCGGGGCATGCGCATGTGTTTCGTCGAATCTCCCTGCGTCGCCCCCCCGGGTACGGCAGAACCGTCTGGGTTCCTTTTACAGGAGTACCGCATTGGCGTACTTGTCAGAGTCCTCGTACTGGCACCCCTGCGTGTCTGCCACGAAGCGGGTCAAGCCATGATTTGGCTCCTGTTCGCGCTTGTGGTCGTGGGTGTAGCGGGCGTGATCGCCCTGGCCTTGTATCTGGAGCGCAAGGACCTCGCCTTGGCACGCCAGAGGCGCCGAACCTCCTCGGGCGATAAATCCTGACAAAAGCCAGCCTGTTCCTGTAGATAGAAAATAGCCCTCGCGAAGAGGGCTATGCCGCAAACCAGGCCGGTCCTTCATCGGAAGTGTCCTGGCTTGGCTGCGCCGGACAGACCTTGGACGCAGTCTCGAATGCCCGATACCAGCGGTAGAGCGGGGACAGTGGAACTATAGCGGATCCAGCCTTTCGGTGGTAACTGAATCCACCGGGTGCGGAGGTTCACGGGGCCTGTCTTCCAACTATGGATGTTGGATCGTACTGCGTGCCAGAAGATCACACCTTGCCTCTTGCCACCCTGGCGGGCCCAAGACAAAAAGCAAGATTGGACCGTGGATCCGCAGGGCTGCCCCCCAGGTGCGGCGTCCGACCCAAAGGGGCACGTGCCGTGCGCGGTTGTCTTTCCGGTGTTCGCCGCCGGCCTTCGTTTACTGCAACAATGTTCCCATCACTGGGACTTGGTCCCGGGCATGGGAAAAAGAACAGGGGAGCAGGGCTTGAACACGGAGAATCATTCGGAGACCGCCGCGTGGATCTGGTCGGTGGCGGATCTGCTGAGGGGGGACTTCAAGCAGTCGCAGTACGGGCGGGTGATCCTGCCGTTCACGCTACTGCGGCGGCTGGAGTGCGTGCTGGAGCCGACCAAGGATGGCGTGCTGGCTGCTGCCAAGGAGCACGAGAACAAGTCGGAGGCGGTCCGCGAGCAGTTTCTGCTGCGCGAAGCGGATCAGCCGTTCTTCAATACCTCGCCGTTGTCGCTCGCGAGTCTGTCGGATACGCAGACGGCCGAGGACCTGATGAGCTACATCGAGTCCTTCAGCAAGGACGCCCGCGAGATCTTCGATCACTTCCACTTCGAGGACTACGTCGAGCAGCTCGCCAGCAACAACCTTCTGTACCAGGTGGTGCAGCGTTTTGCCGCCATCGATCTGCGCCCGGCGCGGCTGTCCAACTTCGGCATGGGGCTGGTGTTCGAGGAGTTGATCCGCAAGTTCGCGGAAAGCTCCAACGAGACCGCCGGGGAGCACTTCACCCCGCGTGACGTGGTGCACCTGACCACCTCGCTGGTGCTCACCGGGCAGGACCACAAGCTCCAGCCACACGGCATCGTCACCGTGTACGACCCCACCTGCGGCACCGGCGGGTTCCTGTCCGAGAGCGAGGAGTACATCCAGCAGATCAGCCAGGATGTCAGCGTGTCCCTGCATGGGCAGGAGCTGAATCCCGAGTCTTACGCCATTTGCAAGGCGGACATGCTGATCAAGGGCCAGGACGTCGAGAACATCAAGCTCGGCAACACCCTGTCCGACGACCAGCACGCGGACGACCACTTCGACTACATGCTCGCCAACCCGCCGTTCGGCGTGGAGTGGAAGAAGGTCCAGAAGCAGGTAGTGGACGAGCACCAGCACAAGGGCTTCAACGGCCGCTTCGGCCCCGGCCTGCCGCGCGTGTCCGACGGCTCGCTGCTGTTCCTGCTGCACCTGGTCAGCAAGATGCGCGACCCGCGCAAGGGTGGCTCGCGCATCGGCATCATCCTCAACGGCTCGCCGCTGTTCACCGGCGGGGCCGGCAGCGGCGAGTCCGAGATCCGCCGCTACCTGCTGCAGCACGACATGGTGGAGGCCATCATCGGCCTGCCCACCGACATGTTCTACAACACCGGCATCGCCACCTACATCTGGGTGCTGAACAACCACAAGCCGGCCGAGCGCCGCGGCCATGTGCAGCTCATCGACGCCACCGGGCGCTACGCCAAGATGCGCAAGTCGCTCGGCTCCAAGCGCCAGTACATCGACGACGCCAACATCGACGCAATCGTGCGCAGCTACGGCGCCTTCGAGGAGAGCGACAAGAGCAAGATCTTCCCGAACGAGGCCTTCGGCTACCGCCGCATCACCGTCGAACGCCCGCTGCGCCTGAACTTCCAGGCCAGCGCCGAGCGCATCGAACGCATGCTGGCCGAAAAGCCCATCCAGAAGCTGGATGAGACCACCCGCCTGGGCGTGCAGGCCGCCTGCGAGCGGCTGGACGCCGAGCGCGTATACACCAACCGCGAGACCTTCCTGACTGACCTGAAGGCCCAGTTGAAGGCGCTGGACGTGAAGCTGCCCGCCGCCGCGCTGAAAGCCGTGTGGAACGGCCTGAGCGAACGCGACCCGGAAGCTGACATCTGCACCGACAAGAAGGGCAACCCGGAACCGGACAGCGACCTGCGTGACACCGAGAACGTCCCGCTGGGCGACGACGTGTTCGAGTACTTCGAGCGCGAGGTGGAGCCGCACGTCCCCGACGCCTGGATCGACGAGGACAAACGCGACGAACAGGACGGTGAGATCGGCGTCGTCGGCTTCGAGATCCCCTTCAACCGCCACTTCTACGTGTTCCAGCCCCCGCGGCCGCTGGAAGAGATCGACGCCGACCTGAAGGCCGTCACCACCCGCATCAAGCAGATGATCGAGGAGCTGTCGGCGTGAGCTTCCCGAAGTATCCCGAGTACAAGGACTCCGGCGTCGAATGGTTGGGGGTGGTACCTGAGAACTGGGGTGTCTGCCGCGCGCGCAATCTGGGCCGTTTTAGTGCAAGCGGCATCGACAAAAAGACAGTCGAAGGCGAACACTCGGTCCAGATGTTCAATTATCTCGATGTCTATCGAAGCCAAGGGAAGGTGTTGAGTGGCGGCAACGAACTTATGGAAACCACAGCCCCGCCCAGTAAAGTTATAGAGCACTCCGTGAAAGCAGGGGATATCCTTTTGACGCCAAGCTCCGAGACGGCTGACGACGTGGGTCACGCGGCGGTCGTTGGGCAAACGGAGCGCGCTACTGTTTACAGTTACCATTTGATTCGATTTAGAGCGTCGATTCCATGTGAGCCACGTTATCTCTGCCACTGGTTTAACTCCCAGAACGCGAGATCTTATTTTAGTAGTGTAGCTACTGGGACAACACGAATGGTTCTGTCGAGGGGTGACTTTAAAGACGCCCCAGTTCCTCTTCCAGATCTGAGCGAGCAAAAAAAAATTTCCGCCTTCCTCGACCACGAGATCGGGAAGATCGATGCGCTGATCGAGGAGCAACGGCGGCTGATCGAGCTGCTGAAGGAGAAGCGGCAGGCGGTGATCTCTCACGCCGTCACCGATCATGGCTGTAAGACTCCAGGCCGTCTCGGGTATTACATCGATTTGCTTCCTGGATACGCATTTCCCAGTCAAGGCTTTCGTTTTGATGATGGTATTCGCCTGTTGAGGGGCATCAATGTCGGGGTCGGAGAAATCCGATGGAATGAGGCTGTATTTTGGCCCGAGGAAAGCACGACCGGTCTAGAGGACTATTTTCTTCGGGAGGGGGATGTGGTCTTGGGCATGGATCGGCCGTGGATTGGAGGCGGCACCCGCGTGGCTAGGGTTTCTCGCCAGGATTTACCGGCGTTATTGCTTCAACGGGTAGCTCGGATTCGAGCAATTGAGGGGCTTGATCCGGGATTTCTCTGGCTCATCCTCGTCAGCCAAGAATTTAAGCGCGAACTGGAAACCGACCTCACTGGCGTAAGCGTCCCACACATCAGCCCTGAGCAGATTCGGTCTTTTAGAATTTCGCTGCCGGATATTGAGGTTCAATCCGAGCTTGGTAAGAGAGTCGAGTTAGAGCTAGAAAAGGTCGGACTTCTGATTGAGCAATGCGAGCGAAGCATTGCGTTGATGGAGGAAAGGAAGACGTCCCTTGTCTCCGCCGCCGTCACCGGTAAGGTCGACGTTGGTGGTTGGTCGACCGGGGCCAAGGCGGAAGAAGCGGAGCTGGCGATGGTCGCCGAGGAGTCGGCCGGGTATTCGGCGCAAGGCGGTGCCGAATGACCCAGGGCCGCAGCATCCGTCTGTTCCTGGTGGACGGCACGCCGCACGGGCTGCTGACGGCGGAGATCATGAACTGGACCGGGCATGTGTTGACCGGGCCGCGGGGCAAGCTGAGCGAGCTGGTGCAGCGCCCGGAGTGCGGGCGCACCGGCGTGTACTTTCTGGTGGGGCCGGACGCGGAGAACAGTGCCCGCCCGCAGGTGTACATCGGCCAGTCGGATGATGTCGGCAAGCGGCTCAAGCAGCACAACCGCACCGAGGAGCAGGGCGGCAAGGACTTCTGGGAGAAGGTCTGCCTGATCACCAGCAAGGACCAGAACCTGACCAAGGCCCACGTGAAGTACCTGGAGAGCCTGCTGATCCAGCAGGCCCAGCGCGTGGGCCGCTGCACCCTGATCAACGGTACCCGCCACGACTACATCGGCCTGCCCGAGGCCGATCAGGCCGACATGGCCTTCTTCCTGGAACAGATCCGTACCGTGCTGCCCGTCCTCGGCTTCGAGTTTTTGCGCGACGCCACCCGGCCGCCTTCCCGCGATGGGCTGGAAGGCGTCGCCAGGGCCGATGCGGCACCCGAGGCCTCGCCGTGCTTCCGTCTGAGCTTCCCGAAATACGGGATCACCGCGTATGGACAGGAGGTTGACGGCGAGTTTTTCGTGCTGGAGGGGTCCCTGGCCCGGGCCGAGTGGACTGCCCCGGGACATAACTATCAGCGCCTTTATCAGCAACTTTTGGAAAATGGTGTGCTGGTCGAAGATGAGGGCGGGCAGCGGAGGTTCTCCCGGGACTACGCCTTCTCGAGCCCTAGCGCGGCGGCAGCGGTGGTGATCGGCCGCTCAGCTAGCGGCCGCACGGAATGGAAGCTTGAGGATACGGGCCAAACCTACGGCGAATGGCAGGAGCAGTTGGTCGCCGAAGCGGCAGATGCCATTACGGATACCCGAGAAGAGTAGGAAGGAGGTCGAAATGCCGATGAGTCAGCCGAAGCCACGTTGCTACTACATTGACGCAACGCATTGCCGGCGAGTGCGACAAGGACGGACGCGCCGCATTAGCGAGATCCAGCAGGATCGGAGGTATTCCTAGTGGCGACGTCTCCGGATTTTCGGTTCACCTTCCACCGCGAAAGGCGGGAAAAATTCAGGGCAGGAGAGCTAAGCGAAGAGTGGGTGCAGCGATATCCGGGTCTGTTTGACTCGGACGACGTGCGAATTCTCCAGACAGCGCATCAACGACAGTATCACTTCTTCGAGTGGCTGAGCGCCGTGCTGCTTTTTGAGGCGACGGGCTACAAGAGCCTCATGGAAAAGTACTGCGCCAAAAGCCATCCCAGGAAAATCACATTGTTCGAAGAGATGGTTCCGGGCGATGTCTTTGGCTATCTGATGGGTGCTCGTTCTGGTCACCCCGACCTGTTCTCCTATCACCCAGAGACCGGCGATTGGTTCTTTTCCGAGGTGAAAGGCGCAAAGGATCAATTGCGGGACGAGCAGATTTCCATGCACGAAGAACTGAAAGCCATGACCGGGCGTAGAGTCAGAATCATTCAGCTCGATGAAATTGACGTCTAGCTGTTTTGGCGGACGTCGTGGCTTTGGTCACGCGCAGGGTTCCGCTACGCGGGTTGCCCTCGATGGACGATACGTTCAGGTTTAGGGTTGGAGTCAGGGCAGAGTCGACAGGAAAGGCGAATGGCGGACAGCAAGGAAGCCCAGTTTCAGCAGAACATCATCGATGCGATGACCGCCGATGGCTGGCTGACCGGTCCGGCAGGCGGGTACGACGCCGCGCATGCGCTGTACACCGAGGATCTGGTCGCCTACCTGCAAGAGGCCTGGCCGGAGCGGTGGGAGAAGTTCGCCGCGAAGAACCCGCAAGACCCGCAAAAGGCCCTGGTGCGCGCGGTCACCCGCGAGCTGGAGCGCGACGGCACGCTGGAGGTGCTGCGCCACGGGGTGAAGACCCCTGGGGTGAAGCTGGAGCTGTGCAGCTTCAAGCCCGATCACGAGATGAACCCCGAGTCCCTGGCGCGGTACCGCGCCAACCGCCTGCGGGTGGTGCCGGAGGTCTCCTACTCGCCGCATGCGCGCAGCGGCGAGTACAACCCGCGGCTGGACCTGGTGCTGTTCGTCAACGGCATCCCCACCGCCACGCTGGAGCTCAAAAGCGAGTTCAAGCAGTCGGTAGAGAACGCCAAGCGCCAGTACCGGCGCGACCGCCCCCTGAAGGACCCGGTCACCCGCAAGCCGGAACCGCTGCTGACCTTCAAGCGCGGGGCACTGGTGCACTTTGCGGTCAGCCAGGACCAGGTGGCGATGACCACGCGCCTGAATGGCAAGGATACCTTCTTCCTGCCCTTCAACCGGGGCACCGAGGAGGGCGGCGCCGGCAACCCTGCACCGCCGGACCCCGACAGCTACGCCACCGGCTACCTGTGGCAGCGCGTGTTCCAGCCGGATGCCTGGCTGAAGATCATCGGCCGTTTCCTGCACCTGGAGGACAAACCGGAGGAAGACTTTCACGGAAAACGGCGCAAGAAAGAGTTGCTGGTTTTTCCGCGCTTCCACCAGTGGGACGTGGTGAACCGCCTGATCGAGGCGACGCGGGAGGAAGGCGCCGGGCAGCGCTACCTGATCCAGCACAGCGCCGGCTCCGGCAAATCCAACTCCATAGGCTGGATTGCCCACCAGCTTTCTGCGTTATACGACGATGCGGGCGACAAGCTGTTCAACTCCGTGATCGTGGTCACCGACCGCACGGTGCTGGACAGTCAACTCCAGAAGACTATTTTCGACTTCGAGCACGCGCATGGGGTGGTGCGGCCGATCACCCGCGATATCGGCAGCCAGAGCAAGTCGGAGCAACTGGCCGAGGCGCTGGCCGAGCAGACCCGTATCATCATCGTGACCATCCAGACCTTCCCGGCGCTGTTCGACGCGCTGGACAAGCGCCCGGACCTGGCCGCCGGGCGCTACGCGGTGATCGCCGACGAGGCGCATTCCTCACAGACCGGCTCCTCCGCCACCAAGCTGAAGGCGATCCTGGGAACGGACAAGCCGGAGGACGAGGAGATCAGCGCCGAGGAGCTGCTGGACGCGGCCGTGGCCGCGCGCAAGCCGGCCGAGCGCATCAGCTACTACGCCTTCACCGCCACCCCCAAGGCGAAGACTCTGGAGCTGTTCGGCCGCCCGCCGAATCCGGAACTGCCGGCATCACAGGACAACAAGCCCGAGCCGTTCCACCTGTACTCCATGCGCCAGGCCATCGAGGAAGGCTTCATCCTCGACGTGCTGAAGAACTACACCACGTACTCCACCGCCTGGAAGCTGGCGCACCCGGACGCCGACGAGCAGGAGGTGGAGTCGCGCAAGGCCTCGACGAAGATCGCCCGCTGGGTGCGCCTGCACCCGTACAACATCTCGCAGAGGGTGGAGGTGATCGTCGAGCACTTCCGCGCCAACGTGCGCCACCTGCTGGACGGCCAGGCCAAGGCCATGGTGGTGACCGGCAGCCGCCAGGAGGCCGTGCGCTACGCGCTGGCCATGCGCGCTTATATCGAGGAGAAGGGCTACACCGACGTGCACGCGCTGGTCGCCTTCTCCGGCTCCGTACTGGCAGACGAGGTGATCCCCGAGGAGGTGACCGAGACAAGCTCGCTGCTGAACCCGGGGCTGAAGGGCCGCGACCTGGCCGAGGCGTTCAAGACCGACGAATACAACGTGATGATCGTCGCCAACAAGTTCCAGACCGGGTTCGACCAGCCCAAGCTCTGCGCCATGTACGTGGACAAGAAGCTGCAGGGCGTTGAGTGCGTGCAGACCCTGTCGCGGCTGAACCGTACCTTCCCGGGCAAGGAGGCCACCTTCGTCCTCGACTTCTTCAACGATGCCGAAGACATCCTCGAGGCCTTCCGCCCGTACTACAACAAGGCCGAACTGGCCGACGTCTCCGACCATCAGATCGTCTACGACCTGCAGAAGAGCCTGGACGCTGCCGGCATCTACCACTGGGACGAGGTCGAGAACTTCGCCCGCGCCTTCTTTGATCCGAAGGCCGGCGCCAGCCAGCTCAGTTACTACTGCCAGCCGGCGAAGGAGCGCTACCACACCCGCTACAAGGCGGTGTTGGAGCAGATCCAGACCTGGAAGGCCGCCCATGCCGAAGCCGAGCGCAACAATGATAAGGCGGGCCTGCGCCGCGCCGAGCAGGAGCTGAAGGACGCCCACACCACCCGCGACGAGCTCGACCTGTTCCGCAAGAACCTGCAGAGCTTCGTACGCAGCTACGAATTCCTGTCACAGATCGTCGACTTCGAGGACCGCGAGCTGGAACAGCTCAACGTCTACGCCCGCGCCCTGCACCCGCTGCTGCGCATCGAGAACATCGAAGAAGACGCCATCGACGTCGACGAGCTGGAGCTGACCCACTACCGCCTGAACAAGCGCGCCGAACAGCGCCTGAGCCTCGCGGAGGAGGGCGCCGACTATGACGGCCTCAAGCCCGTCTCCGACGTCGGCTCCGGCAAGCCCCACGACCCGGAAAAGAAACGCCTCTCCGAGATCATCGACCAGCTCAACGAACTGTTCGGCGCCGAGGTGAGCGACGAAGACAAGCTCCAGTTCGCCAACGGCATCGCCGACCGCATCCGCCGCGACGACGCTGTGATGGCCCAGGTCGAGAACCACAGCCCCGACCAGGTGATGCACGGCCTGTTCCCCAAGCGCGTCACCGATACCGTCCTCGACGCCATGACCGACCACGAGAAACTGTCCATGCAGGTCCTGGACGACCCGAAGCGCCAGCGCGACTTCGCTCTCCTGATCCTGCGGCTGCTGACCGCCGGGACAGGGGATCAACGCCCTACCCCCCCGAGGCCCGCTTCATGAACAAGCGTCTCAGGGCATTGGCGCTCACTTCGGCAACCCGGGGGGCTGAAACGCACAACACCTCCACTCCGCAGTTCGGTTGCCAAGCGGTCTCCCATCTGCGCGTTGGTAACCGGACGGTATGGATCGCCTTGCTTGCGGCATATCACTGCCATGTCGGTGTTATCCAGAATCTGTATAACCCCAATATCCCCGATTCTGTCTAATACACTGTTAGCCATTAACTAGAAAAGAGAGTTTCATGACAAGAGAGCGATTTTTAGTTCAGTCATATGGTGACAATATCGAAGGAACAGAATTTGGCCTTGCGAAACTGATGGCATTACTTGGTGACCATAGCGATGCGGTGATTGTGGTTCCACAAATAGGCCAAGTAAAAGACACCCTTTTAGTTAAGGTCTTAGGCGAAAAGCTATCTAAAAAGCTAATTAAAGACAGAGTGTTACTGCTGGCTGATGGTAAAAAACTTAGCCTTTGCTCTCACTCTACCCTAAAGAACTACCGGCATGCTGACCTATACTTAGCACTGTGGGGAACGGAAAATATGATTATGGATATTGAAGACTTGACGCAATGGAAGGCAGCCATTCTTGTAACTTGGGCTCCTAAGGACTCTGAAAAATGGTCAGCTACATACCCTGTTCATGTCATATACGATGACAAAAAAGTCTAACAAACCACTGCACACGGAAATTTTACTCGCTCCGCTCCCAAAATCCCGGTGAGTGGGGCGTTAGGAGCACTGCCTGATGCGACTGTGGAAGTATAAAGCGAGCTTCGGGCCCGAGGTCATCGACCTGATTACCAACAAGCGACTGTTCTGCGCGCCGTACAACTGGCTGAATGACCCATTAGTGGGGCTGTTAGGATTTAATCCATGGGAGGGGTTTTCAAGGGAAAGCTTTGATGTGGAATGCCTCTCTGAGGTTGCTCGTAGAAGTGATGGGAGACGGGATTTTCTCGATGGGTTGCGAGTCTGTTCGCTGTCTATAGATAACTCCCACCCTTTGATGTGGGTGCATTATGCGAATTCGTTTCGTGGCGTTGCTGTCGAGGTTGAAATTCCCGACGATCATCCCCGGCTCTATCCAGTAGAGTATCCGTCAGGGTTTGCAATCAGCGATGACGATGATGCGTTAACACTGCTCCGCAAGAAACAACGTTGCTGGCATTATGAGAGCGAGTACCGACTGATTGGAAAGGATTCCTATGTTGAGCTGGAGAGAGGCGCGTCCAGGATCATTTTCGGTGATAGAATATCGCCGGCAGAGCGGGCGTCTATAGAGGGTCTATGCCGGCAGTACTCTTTTGGGGTTGCGTGTGCCACTTTGCTCGGTGATGGCCGGGTGAAGATACGATGAGCCGAGATCGAGCTGCATGAGATGGACGCTCCTAATATGCCTTACAGCCAGCAGCGGCTCCGCTCCGCTGCGCCGTCCTGGCTGAAGAACGGCGTTAGGCTCTCAGCCCGTGCTGTGGCACCCTCGATCAAGCCCTTCCAGATACAAACCTTGGTGGCTAATGAAAATAACCGGGTTCGACATCAAGAACTTCAAGGGAGTGAGCGCGGCTACCGTCAAGTTCCGCGACAGTGATGCCGCGCGCGTGCACACCCTGGTTGGCTTAAACGAGAGTGGCAAGACGACGCTCCTTGAAGCCATGCACAGCTTCTCCCCCGATGGTGAAACCGAACTGGTCGTCGAAAGTGCGGGGAACCTCGAGGAGCAGCGGGAACAGTGGGTGCCGCGCGACAAGATCTCTATCTTTACCGGAGAAGTGAGCGTTGCCGCTCACGTCGCCGCGACGGCGCAGGACTGGCTGGAATTCGAAGAACAGTTTAAAGCAACCAGTGGTCTCGATTGTGACCCCGAAGCGCATCGAAGGGGTCAGACCTTGCCTTTTGCCCTCCGTACCACCACAGGGGCGAAAGGCAAGGGGCAAAAGGCAAGGTCTGACCCCAAGGCGTTCCCATGGCGTTCACATTAATTGTCGTCCCTCTTCCGAAGATCGGTTCCATCCTCGAAGTGCAGACGAAGCTCAAACGAAGACTTACGATCCGGACGCTCAGTCAATGTCTCCATGGCATCCACCATAGCGAGTTGAAATCGGGTCTGATTCTCCTCCGTCTGGCCCGACAATTCCGACAAGCAAAGAATGAAATCTCTTCCCATCGTATCAACGGCACACTTAAACACCAACGCTTCGGCAGCTCTATTATTGTCTGCAACGGCACAAACATAAGAGTTAACCCAGGAGCTCATCTCTTCATGCCCGCAAAATGCCGCCATCACAAAGCATATAATGGAGTCCGCGTACCTTTCAGCCTCCATGAAACGGCGCCCGACGCGAAACCACGCCTCCCCTTCAACTATATTTCTTTCCGCAAGGAACCTCAAGACCTCGTCATTGTCTGCGCTTTCCAGTTGTCCCGTTTCCGCTTCTTCGTAGGTAGGACTCTGTTTTCTAACACCTAGAACATCTATAATCCACTTAGTGCACACCCACTTCAAATGCCATTCCGCCACCAGTTTCCCTTCGGCCTCATTATCAAGATAGGACTTGAATTCTGCGCGCGCTTGCGCCACCTTTCCTGAATACAGCAACGCGTCCGCGTATAACCCTTGAACCTCGACACTGAACTCAATTTCTAGCGACGCCTTATATAGTCTCGAAGAAAACCTGTAATGTCTAAGACCGAACAAACACCTACCTAGCTCAGACAGCCAATAGTCTTTTTTCGCGTAAGCCGGGTAAAGCTGTCTAGCTCTGAAATAGTGGCGCACCGCATTTCTGCGCTGTGACTTCTCTTTGCGCAGGATGTTCGCGTGGTTGTACTCTATCGTGGCCGCAACACCATAAGCCTTTCTTTCCTGGAGAGACAAGCTTATCCTGTGAAGCGAAGCGGACAGAGCTGCCAACTCTCTCGAACTGACATTCGAATAAAACCGAAGTACCCGTGACAGAGCTATTTGCGCCGTCGACCCGACGTGATCGGGATCCCCATAAAGCCCCTCGACAACATCGAGCAATTCATCTAGCTTTCGGGCGCCAATGAGAATGTCGGTGATAGATGCGACTATCTCCGGAACATACTGGACGGACGAGGATAGTAGGCTGCCATAGATGAGCTGGGCTGCTTGTACTGGGTAACCCCATGCCTGGAATCCTAATCCAACCATAATGAAGAGATCACTTAGGAGGCATTCGTTATTTTCTACTGGCATCCGTTCCTTGAAATGTAGGCAAGCAGCCGTCCGGTTGGCCAGGACCAGATGCAATTTCTCTGCATCGAAAACAATATGGCTTGGTGGCTTGTTGTCTGTTTCCTCATTAAGCGTAAAGCGCACGAGGTGTTGATGGGGCTCACCCTCATGAACCAAGTCAGCGAAGAAATGCGCGGCAGAGTTTGCTATTGGAGAATCATGGGTAACGAAAATCGGAACAGTCTTGGGGAACGCGCAACCTCCGGATTTGAGCTCTAGAAATTCAGCTAAATCGCGTTCAACAACTACGTTCTTATCGCTAGTCCACAGGTGTTCACTAGCGAATTTAAGGGTTCGACTTTTGTCCGAATCGCTCTCCCAGTAGGGATCAAATGAGTGGAGCCACCGAAAATACAGGCTTTCCTCGGTCGATATATATAAAACTATTAGGGCGGGAGATTCAAACGAGGACAAATAGTTGACCGTGGCCCGCTTAAGTCGGACCTTTAAGGGCGTTTTGGGTTCTTCGTTATCCGTCGCCTTTAGTTGAACTAGTAATTTCTTTCCAGTGGCGTGACCGTCATTCGAGAAAATTTCGATCTCACCATCTACCCCGTAGTCACTGTCGAAGAGCCGAAGCACCCACGTAGAAGGTATAATGGCTTGAAGAGCCCTCACAGATTCGGTTTCAAGCTGGTGGTTTCTAGGTCGTTGCGGCATCTTCATAAGTAAGACTCGCGAAACTGTGGATTGGTGCTTTTCTCTTTCGAGTTCCCTGAATCCGTGGCCAACGTCGTCTGCCGAACCGGAAACCGGCTCTGGTTGGGAAGCCATCCCGCGAAGGATACTGTAACCCGTGCGATGGGGTCAGACCTTGCCTTTTGCCTCCTGACAGGTGTAGGCCTTCCGACCCGGTGATTTCGATACCGAAGACCCTGTGTCAAACACCAGAAGCGCAGTTTTGATAGCTTCCAAGGTAAATTGCGCATCCAGTTAGGAAGCTGGAGCGTGGTATCGGGGGTTGGGCTGCCGGTATTCTGAGTTGTAAGGGAGTTCGACTTAGAAATGTACGGATATCTGGTCAGAATGTGTTATATATCAAAATATGCATAGAAAACAGGCATTTAATGAAGGAATCCATGTTACAAGCGGCGGTAATCGCATGCAGGTTGATCTGAAGGCCCTCGAATTCCCCGCGATCCAGCGTCTGCTGGAGCGCCTGACCGCGACGCCCTACGGCGCGGATGCCGCGCGCGGGCTGGAACCGGCACCGAATCTGGATGCGGCGCGCGCGCTGCAGACCGCGGTGACGGTCGCGCGCCAGCGTCTGGATGCCGGCACCCTGCCGCGTCTCGGGCAACTGCCGGACGTGCGCGCGGCGCTGCGCCAGGCGTCCAACCCCGGGTCCGCGCTGCCGGTGCAGGCGCTGCACAACCTCCAGACGATCATGCGTCAGGCCCGCGAGCTGGCGGACCAACTGGCGGACACCCCCGAGATCTATCCGGCGGACCTGAACAAGCTGTACCCGCCCGAGGGGCTGGAAAAGCGCCTGTCAGCGTGTCTGAACCCCGGCGGGTCGCTGCGCGAGGACGCGAGTCCCGCGCTGGTCGAGGCTTTCGAGCAGCGTGGACGCCTGCGCGAAGAGGTCGAGGCGGTGGTGAAAAAGCGCCTGGCGGCCTCCGACGTCGCGCAAAAGGGCGAGGACGCACTGAAGGTGCAGTGGCACCAGGAACGCGCGGTAATGGTGCTGCACGGCGAGGCGGCCAACGCGGTCAAGGGCGTGCGCCGTGGCACTGCGATGGGCGGGCGCGACCAGATCGTCGAGCCGATCGAGGCGGTGCCGTTGAACAACCAGCTGGATACGGTCAACGGCCAGATCAATACCGAGCAGCAGCGCCTGCTGCGCGAGCTGACCGACGTGGTGCGCCAGTATGGCGAGCCGCTGGAACTGATGCTGACCGCGCTGACCTGGATCGACCTGGCATCCGCCGCCGCGCAGCTATCCGCGCAGATGAATGCCCATGCCCCGCGGCTGGAGGCGGAGGCCGGTGTGGAGCTGACCGAGGCCTACCACCCGCTGCTGCTGTTGCAGTTCGCCGAGGGCAACGGGCCGCAGCCCGTGCCGCTGTCGATCCGGCTGGATGGCGAGCAGCCGCTGTTGCTGATCACCGGGCCGAACACCGGCGGCAAGACGGTCGCGTTGAAGACGCTCGGGCTGCTGGTCACCATGGCCTGGTGCGGGCTGCATATCCCGGCCGAACAGGACTGTCGCATCGGGCGCTTCGACCAGGTGATGGTCGATGTCGGCGACAACCAGAGCCTGTTCCACCACCTGTCGACGTTTGCCGGCCATGTGGAGGTCCTGAAGCGAATCCTCGACCACTCCGGGCCGGAGAGCTTGATCCTGCTGGACGAGCTGGGTACGGGCACCGACCCGGACGAGGGCGCGGCGCTGGCGATGGCGATGCTGGACGAATTGCGTGCGCGTGGCACGCGCGGGATCGTGAATACCCATTTGGCGCCCCTGAAAGACTATGCCGCCCAGCACGCGGGCATCGTGAACGCCTCGATGCAGTTCGATGCCGAGACGCTGTCCCCGACCTACCGGCTGCTGATTGGCGAGCCGGGTGTGTCCTTTGGTCTTACGATTGCCGAGAAGAACGGGCTTCCGGCCCAGCTGGTTGCCCGCGCGCGCGAGCATTTCGCCGAACTCCCCACTGCCCAGGCCGGAGGGGATACCGGCAAGGCATGAGCCCCGAGTGAGGCGTTACCACATGAGGTCGTCGGGGACGACGTAGTCCTTGTACGGGTCGTCCGGATCGGGCTCGGTATCACCGCTTTCCTCGGCCGGGATGACCAGCGGCCATTCGGCGTCCCGCTCGCGGATCCTGTCCGCGATCTCGCGCGGGATTACGCGAAAACCCTTGCTCGGGTGCAACTCCAGGCCGGCCAGCGCCGCGCGCCCGTCGACTAGCCGCTTGCGTGTGTCCTCGGTCACCGGCAGGTGGCGGATCTGTCCGTCGAACTGGAAGTGGTAGTCGATCGCGGCGTCGCCGGTGGGGATCGGGGCCAGGTGCTGGTTGACCAGCTCGCGAATCTGAGCACGGCGCGCACGGCGTTCGGCCTTTTCCTGCCGTTCCTGGTTCTTCTCCCGCGAGCGCTGGGCCTGCGCGGCCTGGCGAGCCGCAGCGGCGCTGGCTTCGGCGTCGGCGGGCTTGCCCTTTTTCTTTTTCGGTTGTGTCTTCTGGGCCTTGTGCTTCTGGCTCTTGGCCTTGCGCACCTGTTTTTCGTCCACCAGCCCGGCCTTCAGGAGCTGGTTGCGCAGATCGTCCGACATGCCGCTTGCCTGTAGAAAATGTGCCGGGAGGATAGCCTATGTGCAGCCGACCTGTGTGAGTTGGGGTATCCCGTGCCGGATCTCGGTCACGGTCAGGCCCGGGAACAGGAGCCGCAGACGCCGCGTGAGGTTGGGGGTCGTGGCCGGATCACCGAGATTCTGGGCGGACTGAAACAGGCGCAACGCAGCCGTTCGTTCGCATGCGACCTCCAGCTCCTTTGTGGCGGCGTACAGCGCCGCCCGGTTCGGCTGGCGGGGGCCTTCGGGTTTGAGGCGGCGGCGCAGCGCGCGCACGCGCGAGGTGGTTTGTTCTTGCCAGTTCGCCGCAGCCTTCACCAGCTTTTCCCAGTCCCCTGTGCGTATGCCGCCCGGGTACCACAGGGCGAACAGGGCGAGGATGACATCGACGTCATAGCTCTCCTGCCAGCGCAACAGACGTTCCCGGGCTGGTGCGGAGGCCCAGATTCGCAGGGCGAAATCCCAGAAGCTGTCGAAGTCGTGTGGCCTGGCAGCCTCAGGCACTGCTGGCGGCGGGTGTGATGGTTACGCCAGCGGCGTTGCGGAGGCTCTGCGGCTCGAGGATCTCAAGATCCCGGGTGTGCAGGCTGATCACGCCCTGTTTGCGCAGTTGGGTAAACAGGCGGCTGATGGTTTCTTGGGTTAGCCCCAGGTGGTTGGCGATGTCGGCACGCGACATCGGCAGATAGAAGCGTTCGGTTGACAAACCTCGCGCACGATGACGCTCTGAAAGGGTTACCAGAAAGGTAGCCAGGCGTTGTTCCGCTGTGCGCTGTCCGAGCAGGGCGTGCAGGCTTTCGTCCTGGGCCAGTCCCTGGCTCATCACGTTCATCATGTGCTGTCGGAAGGTAGGTAGCCGGTCGGCGAGATCGTCCACATGGGTGTACGGGACCGCGCACACACTGGTGGATTCCAAGGCGACGGCACTGACCGGATGCTGGCCGGAATGGATCGCGTCCAGGCCCAGCAGATCGCCAGCGAGCGCGAAGCCGGTGATCTGTTCGGTGCCGTCGTCGGTGTTAAGCACGGTTTTCAGTGCGCCGGTACGGACGGCGAACAGGGTATCGAAGCGCGAACCCATATTGAACAGAGCCGTCCCTTTCTCGATCGGACGGCGCTGTTGAACAATCTCGTCGAGTTGCCAGAGTTCGTGCTGTGGCAGCCCCACCGGCAGGCAGAGCTGACGCAGAGTACAGTGTTCGCAGGCTTGGGTCGGGCGCAGTGTCATGGGCTCAGGTTAGCGGTTTTGGCTGCGGCGAGGGAAGCGCTCGCGCTTGCTGGCAGAAGGTGGCCCGCATTATGAATTCCGTTATGGTGAGTGAGGAACCTTTCGGAATGCCTGGGATCAGCCATTTCAGAGGCTTGCGGCGGAGCGGCTGCGATATCTAGACTCTGTTTAATATAGCAGACGATTCGCAAGGGAAGGGATGCAATGATCGAACGGATGCTGAACGAATACATGCGCCACGGCACGCTGATCCTGCGCGAGCCGGATGGGAGCGAGCGCCATTTCGGGCAAGGTGCGCCCGAGATAACGCTGCAACTCCATGATCGGGCCGCGCTCAAGCGCATCGCGCGCGATCCCGGATTCCAGCTTGGCGAGACCTACATGGATGGGCTCTGGTCGCCTGGCCCCGAAGGCATCCGGGTGTTTCTGGACGTGACCATGCGCAACTTCGCGCCCATGTTTCAGCGCCGTGTGCACCCACTGGTGTGTATGTTCCGCGCGATTCTCGAGCAGGGAAACCGCATCGCGCGCAGCTACCAGAATATCTCCCATCATTACGACGTCGATGAATGGCTGTTCCGCCGGTTTCTCGACGACGGCATGTTCTACAGTTGTGCCTATTTCGAACGTCCGGACATGACCCTGGAGGAAGCCCAGCAGGCCAAGTGCGCGATGCTGCGCAAGAAGCTGGTGCTGGAGCCCGGCCAGCGGGTGCTGGATATCGGCTGTGGCTGGGGTGGGCTGGCCTTCCATCTGGCCGAGAATGCCGATGTCCAGGTGGACGGGATCACCCTCTCAAGAGAGCAACTGCGAGTGGCTCAGGCGGAGGCGAAACGCCGGGGCCTCGATGATCGCGTTCGCTTCTTCTATCAGGACTACCGCGAACACAACGACCAGTACGACCGGGTCGTCAGTGTCGGCATGTTCGAGCATGTCGGTGTGCCCAACTACGGCACCTTCTTCCAGCGGGTGAACGACCTGCTGAAGGAGGACGGCGTGGCTGTCTTGCACACGATCGGTCGCCAGGGGCCACCGGGTACGACCAACCCCTGGCTGAGCAGGTACATCTTCCCCGGTGGTTACACCCCGGCCCTGTCCGAGGTGATGGAGGCGCTGGAGCCGACCCCGCTGCATACCACCGATATCGAGTTCTGGCGGTTGCACTATGCCGAGACGCTCGCGGAATGGTACCGCCGTTTCCAGAAGGTCCGCGCCGAGGCCGTGGATCACTTTGACGAACGCTTCTGCCGCATGTGGGAGTTTTATCTGGCCAGCTGCGAGGCGACGTTCCGCTGGTGGCGCCAGGTGGTCTTCCATATCCAGATGGCCAAGCGACAGGATGCCGTGCCATTGACCCGTGACTATCTGTATTCCGATACGGCGCCTGCGGTGGTCTCTACGCCGCCCGGTGAGGCGGCTTCCCAGAGTCGTAGCGCGGCGTAGCTCCAGCGTATTCAGCATTCGACCGAGCATTTTCCGCTAAGCGGCCGCCCGCAACCCTGCTGTTTTCCCTACACTTCACCAAAACGCTGAAGGGCAGGGACGACGGGTGTTTGGCAGGTTTCGCAAGCGGCAGCAGCAGGAGGCCCCGGAGGCGGCGAGCCCGAGTCAGGAGCATGTGCTGATCGAGGCGGCCGGGCGCAGCCGGATCACCGAGGTCGCGGCCAGTGCGCGCAAGGTGCCCTGGTCGCTGAACATGCTGCAGCTGTTGTGGGCCGCAGGTCCGGTGACCTTCCTCGCCATGCAGGGGGGTTACTTCCTGGGCTTCGGCCACGCCGCTCCCGCTCAGAATTTTATCTTCTTTGCCGTCTACACCCTGTTGTTCGGGGTGATTGGTCTGCTGGCGCGTTTCATTGCCGATGCCACGCGTGGCAAGCGTCAGGAGCGTTCGCGCGAGCAGTTGCGCAACACGATCGACCTGTTACCGGATTTGCTTTTCGTTACGCGTGATCTCGCGATGGCCGAGATGGCCCCGGACATGCGACGACGCAAGGCGGCCGAGGTGTTGCTGCACGAGGTGGACATCTCGCCGGAAGGGGTCGCGGTCGCGGTGCGCGAGATGACCGGTGATACCAGCCTTGCATCAGCCGCGGAGCAGATCGAGATCTACCGTCGGCTGGGGCTGCGCTCGCGCGTGGCCGATCTGGTCGATGCAACCGTGGATGCACGGCTGGCCGCGCTGGAAAAACTGCACCATGATGCCCCCGAACTGGCGGATCCGTTACGTGACCGCCTGCAGGGTCTTGCGCCAACCCGCGAGGATGGCGTGCGACGAATCGAACAGTTTCTGGATCGCCTGTTCTCGGCGGCGGATTCGGACGACCTGACCCGCTGTACGCTGGAAGATGCACAGGCCGTGTTCGTGCTCGCCTTTGAGCTGGTCAATGGGCGGCAGATCCGCCGGCTGAGTTTCGAGTGGTCGGGAGGTTGGCGGCTCGGTAATGCACTGGACCGGCTTGAGCACCAGGGCAATCGCTTCCGTGTTGCGCAGGCTGCAGTGGTTAGCCGGCTACGGTCGCTGGCAACCTTGCTGGCGCAACATCCGGTGAGCACACTGGACCCGCAGGTGCTGCGCGAGCCAACCCTCGAGATGGGGCGTGAAGTACTGCGGACCCTGCTGCAGCTGGAGCAGTCTCGTCCGCCTGTGCATTCGCCGGAAGGCCGACTGCTGGGGCGTGCACTGCGTTACGTCGAGGGCCTGCGTGCGGCACGTGACCAACTCATTCAGGCCCAGAGCCGTTACGCCACCGCAGTTGAACGCTGGGAGGCATTACGGCGCAAGGAGGTCGAGAAGAAGGGTCAGAAGAGCTGGTTCAAGCGCAGCGCACGGGGCATCCGGGTCAGCGAAGAAGTGATTGAACTTACGGACGACCAGAAGCTGCGCCTTGCCGATCGTTTCTGCGAGTACCTGTCGGAACTCGGCATCCAGCGCGAGGGCGACCTGTTCAAGCTTGCGGGGCACCCCCTGGAGGAGGAAGCTGCCAAGCGGATCGGTATCCAGCTGGCATTGATTCTGGAGCCGTTGGTGGATCTGACCAATCCCAGTATTCAGCGAGCGATCTATGCGAATCCGGCGGCCTATCTGGGTGGGCTTTATGTCGGCATGAGTGCGGATGCCAAGGCAGGTTTGGGTTCGGCGATGGTACGCCTGGTGCGCCAGGACCTGGGGCGCACGGCGGAGTGGCTGGCACTGCGCTTGACACGCATCTACTACCTGCCGTTGTCCGACTCCATGCGCGAATTTCTGGTTCAAAAATATGGCGCCAATCCGGAGCGCCTGGAGATGCTGGCGGCGCACCCGGTGGAGGAGGGCGCACAGACGCCGCCGGTGGCATTGCGTGCCGAGCGCTCACCAGAGTTCGATGCCATGTTGCAGGACAAGGCCTGGGGTCGGCTGCTCAAGCGTGGAGCGCGTTATCTGCAGGCGGATGCGCAGCACTCCTGACGCGGGGCCACGTTGCGGGCCTGGCAATTTCTTGACCAATTGTGTAGGCTTTCGTGCGTTTTCTGGTGCCCGCCGGCGTGTCTCGCCGGAGGTTAAACGGGAAGATCGGTGAGTCCGCCCACGGCTGTGGGTGACTCGGGACGAATCCGACGCTGCCCCCGCAACGGTGATCGAGCGAGAGGCCCTGATGGCCTCTGATGGTCGCGGCATACGCCACTGAACGGAATCGTTCGGGAAGGCGCCGCACCGGAACGTTCGTCAGCCCGGAGACCGGCCAGGGAATGATCGCGCGGCATGCGGCGGGCATGCGAGGCGGATGGTCGGCCCGGCCGCTAGTCGGTTGTTGCCGGTCTCCCCCGTGTTTGTCTCCCCCTGTCTGCGTGGTCCCGACGAATTTACGGCGTGCGGGCGGCTCGCCGGGAGACACGGACGACATGAAACGCACAGCACTTTCCACGGCCATCCTGCTGGCCACGACTCCGCTTCTGGCCGAGACACCGGACTCCGATTCCGAAGCGCACACCCTCGATGTGGTTCAGGTCACGGCCGCGCGTATCGCGCAGACGGTCGACGAGGCCCTGTCCTCGGTCACCGTCATCGACCGCGAAGAGATCGAGCGCCTGCAGCCGCAGCAGTTCACCGACCTGCTGGAAGGCCGCGCCGGGATCGAGACCTCCCAGAACAGTGCCTTCGGCAAGACCACCTCGGTCCACACGCGTGGCACCAGTTCCGACCACACCCTGCTCCTGATCGACGGGGTGCGCATGGGGTCGGCCACCAGCGGCGGGGCAAGCTGGCAGTTCCTGCCGCCGGAGGAGATCGAGCGCGTGGAGATCGTCCGCGGGCCGCGTACCAGCATCTACGGCTCCGATGCCATTGGCGGCGTGGTGCAGGTCTTTACCCGCGAGGGCAAGAAGGGACCGCCAAGGGTGAACGCGTTTGTCGGGGGCGGCAGCTTCAACACCTGGGAAACGGGTGTGGGTGTCGCCGGCGGAACCGAGAACACCAACTACAGCTTCTCGCTCAGCCACTTCGAGACCGACGGCATCAACGTCCAGGATGACGTTGGCGATGACGACCGTGACGGCTACGACAACACCTCGCTCGCGACCAAGGTGACCCACCGTCTGGACAACGGTGCGGAGGTCTTCGGGAATATGTTGTATTCGGAAGGTTCAACCGAGTTCGATACCGATTCCCAGTTCTCGCCGGACTCCTCGGACTTTGTGCATGCGGCCTTGCGGGCTGGCTTCCGTATTCCGGTTACGCGGCAGTGGCAGACGGAACTGTCGGTTGGCCACAGCCGTGACGAGTCGGAGAATTTTCTCGACGGCGAATTCTTTTCCCAGTTCGATACACGTCGCGACATGATCGACTGGCGCAACGATATCGATTTCGGGGATCGCGTTTACCTCGTGACTGGTATTGATGCGCACGAGGACCGCGTCGAGAGCGACACCGATTACGATGAAGGTTCGCGTTACAACGTTGGAGCGTACTCCGTGGTGCAGGTGGATCTTGGGCGCCACGATCTCGAAGGCAGCCTGCGCTACGACGACAACGAGCAGTTCGGGGACAAGACGACCGGTCAGGTCGCATGGGGCATGCAGGCCTCGGAAACGGTTCGGTTGCGGGCTTCCTACGGCACGGCGTTCAAGGCACCTACGTTCAATGATCTCTACTTCCCGGGGTTCGGAAACCCCGATCTTGATCCGGAGACCTCCCGCACGTTTGAGTTCGGCGCCCGCTACACCAGCGGGCCGTACTATGCCGATGCCGCCATCTTCCAGACCGATCTCGACCAGATGATCACCTTCGATCCCATCGCATTTCGGGCAGAAAACGTGGACGAGGCCCGGATTCGCGGCGTCGAACTGGAAGGGGGTTACGACGGAGCCCAATGGGTCTCTCGCGCCTCCCTGACCTTCCTGGATGCCGAAGACCGGGAGACTGGAAACGAACTGCGTCGCCGCTCGCCCGTCACGGCGCGCGTGGATCTGGATCGCCAGTTCCAGCGTTTCTCCATGGGGAGCTCGGTCATCGCCAAGAGCCGTGCCTACAATGATCGCGACAATGAGGAACGGCTTGCCGGGTACGGACTGTTGAACCTGCGTGCGAGCTATCAGATTGCGCCGGAATGGCAGATTCAGGCGACGGTCAATAACGTGTTCGACAAGGACTACGAGATGGCTCGCGGTTATAACCAGCCGGGGCGGGCGGCGTTCGTGAAGCTGCGCTACCAGCAGAGGTGATGCATGGGTAATCGACTGTCGAAGATTGCGACCCGTACGGGTGACGAAGGCCGGACCGGCCTGGGCGATGGCTCGCGGGTGGACAAGGACAGCCACCGCGTAGAGGCGTTTGGCGACGTGGACGAGCTGAACAGTGTCGTGGGCCGGGTGCTGGTCCACGATCTCCCGGAAGAGGTTCGGCGCGTGCTGGCTCTGGTTCAGCACGAGCTGTTCGACCTGGGGGCGGAGCTGGCAGTGCCGGGGCATCAGGCACTGCCGGATGCCTCTGTGGAGCGGCTCGATGTGGAGCTGGAAAGCTTCAACGCCGAGTTGCCGCCGCTCGAAGAGTTCATCCTGCCGGGCGGTGGCCCGGCCACGGCCGACTGCCACATCGCCCGTACGGTCTGCCGGCGCGCGGAACGTCGTCTGGTGGCGGTGAATCACCATGAGACGCTGCGGCCAAGCTCGCTGGCCTACATCAATCGCCTGTCGGATCTTCTGTTCGTGCTCTGCCGTGTCCTTGCGCGTCACGAGAACGGTGCGGAAGTCCTCTGGCAGCCGGCCAACAAGCGCGGCTGAGACCGCCCGCGTCTGCCGGTTTTCGGGTGCCGTTTCCACGGCACCCTCCTGCGCATAACTGACTGGCGACGCCACCATTGCACCGGTCGCGTCGCCCCATCGGATTTTCTTCGGGGTTCATCGCATGTCCTTCTGGAAACGCAGCCTGGTTTTGCTGATCGTCATACTGTGGAGCGCGCCCGCCTGGGCAGGACCCCAGATCGTCGGCATCGTCTCCGAGCGCTCGGCCCCCGAGGTAGCCGCCGGTGCGCATCGATTCCTGGAGGCCGTGCCGGATGCCGAGGTGGTGCTGCGCACGCCGGAGCAGTTGGCGGACAAGTCGGACTCGTCAATCCAGGCGCTGTGGCGCGATGCCGACGCGGTGCTCGTGGCAGCGGTGTTCGGGGACCAGGCCGGTCGTCTCGAACGTCTGCTGCGCGAAGAGCCACCGGCCGAGTCAGCGCCGATCCTCGCGATCAACAGCGAACGGCGCCTAACTGCGTTGTCCCGCATCGATGGCCAGGTGGTGCTGGAGGAACTGGACGAGGAGGCCCGGACCGAACTGACCGAGAACCCTGAAGCGGGCGAGGATCCGCGCGAGCACCTGGCCCGGCAGCAGGAGCGCTTCTCAAACCAGGCCGACTGGCTGACCGGACGTGCGTTCTATCAGGGCCGCACACCGGAGAACATGGAGGGCATGATGCGCTGGCTGGCCGCTCGGGGCGGGCACTCGATCGAGGTGCCGGAACCGGATCCGCGCGAGACCATCCGCTATTACCGGGATGGCCAGTCGGTGGCCGATCCGGAGGATCTTGGCCTGGATGCCAGGCCGGCCGTGGTCGTGCTGGACCTGGATACCGGTGACCGTCCCGGTGACCGCGAGCTGCTGGATGCGACCTGCGAGGCGCTTGAGGCCCGGGATATCCAGTGCTTCGCGGTACTCGCGCGCTGGGGTGGGGCCAGTCGCGAGGCGGTCGAGAATCTCGCGGCATCGGCGGCACCCGCCGAACTGAGCGGGATCGTCAGCCTGCAGGACTTCGTTGTGGGCGGCGGTGGCAATCGCGAGGCGGTGGCCGAGGCCTTCGCCGAGCTGGATGTCCCGGTGGTCAAGGGGATTCGTCTGGCGGACGTGAGCGAGACCGAGTGGCGGCTCTCGCACGAGGGCATCCCCTGGGACAAGGTCCACTATCACGTGGCCATGCCGGAATTGCAGGGCGCCAGCCAGCCGATGGTGCTGGCGACCGCGGGCGAGCCCACGCAGGACGAACGCACCGGTGTGCAGCTGGCCCTGCCCGAGCCGGTGGGCGAGCGGGTGGAGGCCCTGGCCGACCGGATGCAGCGCTGGAACCGGCTACGTCAGCTGGACAACGCGGACAAGCGGGTTGCAGTCGTCTACTACAACCATCCGCCCGGTCGCCAGAACATTGGCGCCGACAAGCTGGATGTCCCGGAATCACTGCTGGAGATCCTGCAACGGCTGGAGGCCGCCGGGTATGACCTCGGGGACAAGGTGCCGGAGGATGCCGAGGCCCTGCTGGACATGATCCAGGACCGGGCGGTGAATCTGCCGGAACAGGCGGATGCGCTGGACGCGATCGCCGGCCGGGTCGCCTCGCTGGATCGCGATCAGTACCAGGCATATTTCGACGGCTTGCCCGCCGCGGTGCAGGCAGAGCTGGTCGACGGACCGATCGGCTACCTGCAGGCACGCCTGGAGGCGGCCCGGGACGCGGACAAGCACGAACTGGCGGAAGCCGCGCTGGAAAGCGGTGTCGGTGATTTGCGGCATATGCTCGAGAGCTACCCGCACGATGCCCAGGAACGGGCGCTGGATCTGCTTGCCCAGTACGAGGCCGCCTGGGAGGCCACGCTGGCCGGTGAAGACGAACACGAAACCACCGAGCAGCTGCGCAAGGCCCTGGTGCGTACAGGCATCCCGGGTCTGACCGGATGGGGCGAGCCACCGGGCGAGGCCATGACGCGCAACGGCGAGATGCTCTTCCCCGGCATCGAGTTCGGCAACGTGTTCATCGGCCCGCAGCCGCCGCGCGGGTGGGAGGTCAGCGAGCGCTTGCTGCATGCCAACACGACCTTCCCGCCGACTCACCAGTACGCCGGTTTCTACCACTGGATTCGGGATCACTTCGAGGCGGATGCACTGGTCTATGTCGGCCGCCATTCCACCCGCGAGTTTCTGCCGCGCCGCCGCGCGGGGCTGGCCCCGGACGACTACCCCGAGATCCTCGGCGGTGACCTGCCGATCATCTATCCCTACATCGTCGATGGCGTCGGCGAGGGCATCCAGGCCAAGCGCCGCTCAATGGGCGTGATGATCAGCCACCTGACGCCGCCGCTGGCGGCCACCGAGCTCTACGACAGCCTGCTGGAACTGCGCCAGCTGGTGGAGACCTACGAGGCCGCGGCCCAGCCCGATGCAGCCACCCGCTCGCGCGCCGCCCAGACCCTGCGCGAGCGTATCGACGAGCTGGGCCTGACCGAGACCATCGAACGCGAACTGGCTCGGGGCCATCACCATCACGGCCACGACGACGGAGATGGGCACCACGATGACCACTCCGACGGGCATGAGCACGATGACGGCCATGACCACGACCATGGCCAAGACGATGATCGTCGGCACGACCACGACCACGACCACGACCACGACCACGACCACGACCACGGGCACGACCACGGGCACGGTGACACTCCGCTCGCGGAGATGGATGAAGAGCTGCTGGTGCACGAGATCGGCCACTACCTGACCGACATGCAGGAGGACCAGATGCCGCTGGGTCTGCATGTGTTCGGTCGCGACTGGTCGGACGAGGCCGTCGACACCATGCTCGAGTCGATGGCCGGGGATGGCGAGGCCGGTGACGACTGGGACGCCAGGCTACGGGGTTCGCCCGCCAGTGAACGCGCCCATCTGCTGGCCGCCCTGGAGGGTCGGTTCGTGCCACCGGGTCAGGGCAACGATCCGATCCGCACGCCGGATGTACTGCCCACTGGGACAAACTTCCATGCCCTGTCGGCGGACCTGGTGCCAACACGAATCGCCTGGGGTATCGGTCAGGAACTCGCCGCGGATGCCCGCGAGCACGGTGATCCGGAAGCGGATGGCAGCGAGGCCATCATCCTCTGGGCCTCCGACACCGTGCGTGACGAGGGGGTGATGATCGCCTTCGGCATGGACATGCTTGGAATCCGGCCTGCCTGGAACAGTCGCGGGATCGTCGAGGGCCTGGAGCGCATGGATCTCGACGAGGCCGGGCGCGACCGTCGCCGGGATGCCCTGTTTACCACTTCGGGGCTGTTCCGCGATCTCTACGAGGACCAGCTCGTGTGGCTGGACCGGGCCGCACGGCTGGCGCTGGATGGCGCCTCGGAGACCATCCTCGAGGAGCACCCGGAACTGGAAGAGGCCCTGGAAGCGGCCCTGGCTCCGCTGGCGGAGGATCTGCGCGATCCCGGCGACGAGTCGCTGGCGCGTAATGATGTCGCCGCGCAGTGGGTGGAGGACACCGAGGCCCTGCGCGCGGCGGGGCTGGACGGTGCTTCCGCCGGGGAGCAGGCCGCGCTGCGCGTGTTCGGCACCGCACCGGGGGCGTACGGCGCCGGGGTCAACCGCCTCGCGGATCGGTCCGGTGCCTGGGAGGATCGCGCCGAACTGGGCGCGGCCTACCTGCGCCGCATGGGGCATGCCTACGGCACGACTGCATCCGGAGATGCGGCACACGAGGCGTTCGAGTCGCGCGTGGCCGGGGTCGGGCGCACCTATCTGGGGCGCGCCTCGCACCTGTACGGGCTGCTGGACAACGACGACGGCTTCGATTTCCAGGGCGGGCTCTCCACTGCCGTGGAAAGCCTGCGCGGCGAGGTGCCGGACAACCGCGTGCTGCAGCATGCCGACCCGGACAACCCGCAGGTGGAGACGCTGGGGCGCGCGCTGATGCGCGAACTGCAGGGACAGAACCTGAACCCGCAGTGGATCGAACCGTTGATGGATCACGGCTATGCCGGGGCCCGCACCATGGCCCGCGACTTCGTCGACAACCTGTGGGGCTGGCAGGCCACCAACCCCGAGATCGTGCGCTCCTGGGTCTGGGACGAGGTGCACGACATCTACCTGCAGGACCGGCACGGACTGGGCGTGGACGAATTTCTCGCCGACGGCCACAACGTGCATGTGAAGACCCACCTGCAGGCCGTGCATCTGGTGGCTGCCAGCCGCGGGTTCTGGGAGGCCGAGCCGGAGGTACTGGACGCCCTGTCCGAACGCTTCGCCGAACTGGTTGCGGAACACGGCCTGCCGGGCAGCGGGCATACACGCCCCGACCACCCGATGCTGGACGAGGTGGCCGAACGCCTGGAGGACCCCGAACTGCGCGAGGCCTTCGAGGCCGTGCGCGCGTCCGCGCAGATCGATCGCGCACAGGCGGAGGCCGACCCCAGTCGTGTCACGGAGATCCAGCCGCTGGAGGACCCGGACGCCCGGGAGATGCAGGAGCTGCCGGAAGCGGCCGAGGCCGAGAGTGGCCAGGAGACCGGCGACGAGGCGGCCGGCATGCCCTGGATTCCCTGGCTGGTCGCCGCCGCGCTGTTCCTGTTGCTGATCGGCGGTATCGCCGCAGGCCGCCGCCGATAACCCCCCCCCCTTGGGTATCTCCTGTAGGAGGCCAGCCCTCTGGCCGATGGGCCGCCGGATATACCCCATCGGCCAGAGGGCTGGCCTCCTACACAGGAAGGTGAGAAGCGCCGAACAAAGGTTAGTGAGGTAAACGCGAATGCCGTTCTCGATCACGATGGAACTGATGGACACCGTAGTGCGCTGGCTGCTGGAGCCGGTGATCGTCGGCCTGCTGGTGCTGGTGGCGGTCGCTGTCTGGGAGCTTGGGCTCGCACTGGGCGAACGCTCCGGCGGGGTGCGGCGGCTGGAGGCCACCGGTGACGCCGAGCGCCTGGCCTACCGCGCACGGCGCCGCATTGACCGCGCGGATCTGCTGGCACGCATCGGCCCGATGCTCGGGCTGATGGGGACGCTGATCCCGCTGGGTCCAGGGCTGGCCGCGATGGGCCGGGGCGAGCTGGAAATCCTCGCCCAGGCCGTTACGGTGGCGTTCAACACCACGGTGCTGGGGCTGCTGGTCGGCATCCTCGGCTTCCTGCTCGGACGCCTCCGGCGGCGCTGGTATGACGCCGCGATGGAGCGCCTGGAGGCGGCGGCATGAGGGTCCCGCACTACCGCGCCAGCCGCTTCGATGCCCCCGACGAAGAGCCGATGGGGCCACTGGCCAACCTGGCCGACATCATGCTCGTGTTCGCCGTGGGCCTGATGGTGGTGATGGCCGCCTCGGGGAGTGGCCTTGAACCGGCCAGTGGCGGCGCCGAGATCGAGCCCGGACGCGAGATCCCGGACCCGCCCGAGGGTGCCGGGGAGGCCGGCTCCGGCTTCGAGTCGATGGGGCAGGTCTACCGTGACCCGGAGACTGGACGAATGATTCTGATCGGCGAGTAGGCCGTACTACGCGCCCCGAATACGCAATAAGCTCAAGGAGTACATCAACATGACCGACGACACCGAAGCGGCACGCGCCGAACGCCATGCCCAGCGTATGGCGCGCAAGAAGGAGATCGTGGACCGCAAGATTGCCGAGGCGCAGGAAGAAAAGGGCGTATTCCTGATCCTTACCGGCAACGGAAAGGGCAAGAGCTCCTCGGGCTTCGGCATGGTCGCCCGGGCCCTCGGGCACGGGATGCAGGTCGGCATCGTGCAGTTCATCAAGGGCCAGTTCGCCACCGGCGAGGAGGCCTTCTTCCGAGGGCAGGACAACGTGCAGTACCACGTGATGGGCGAGGGCTATACCTGGGAAACCCAGGATCGCGAGAAGGATGCCGAAGCCGCCCGCCATGCCTGGGCGCATGCCCGCGACATGCTGCGCGACCCGAATGTCGACCTCGTGCTGCTCGACGAGCTGCATATCGCCCTGAAGTACCAGTACCTGGATGTGGCCGAGGTGCTGGAAGACCTGGCGAACCGCCCGCCGATGCAGCATGTTATTACCACCGGCCGCGCCGCGCCGAAGGCACTGATCGAGGCGGCCGACACCGTGAGCGAGATCGGCGTGGTCAAGCATGCCTTTCAGGCCGGCATCAAGGCGCAGAAGGGGATCGAGCTGTGAGTGTGAGCTGCCCCGCGGCGTTCGTGGCGGCCCCGGCCTCGGGGCAGGGCAAGACCACGATCACCGCCGCCATCGCCCGTTACCACCGCAACCAGGGTTTGCGCGTGCGCGTGTTCAAGACCGGCCCCGACTTCCTCGACCCGATGATCCTGGAACAGGCATCCGGGCATCCGGTCGACGCCTTGCATCTGTGGATGGTCGGGGAAGAAGCCTGTCGAGCGATGCTGTACGAGGCGGCCCAGGAGTCCGATCTGATCCTGGTGGAGGGCTCGATGGGGCTGTTTGACGGGGATCCGTCCGGTGCGGATCTGGCCCAGGCCTTCGGCTTGCCGATCCTGGCCATGGTGGATGCCAGCGGCATGGGCCAGACCTTCGGGGCGCTGGTGCATGGCCTGTCGACCTACCGCCCGGGTCTGTCCTTCGCGGGCGTGATTGCCAACCGGGTGGGCAGTCCGGGCCATGCGCGGATGCTGGAGGATTGCACCCCGGAGGCGATCCGCTTCTTTGGTGCCGTGCAGCGTAACGAAACGCTGAGTGTCCCGGATCGTCACCTGGGGCTGGTGCAGGCCGGCGAGATCGCCGATCTGGATGCGCGGCTGGAGGCGGCAGCGGCCGCGATTGAAGAGGCTGGGGTGACAGGGCTCCCGGAGCCGGTGCGCTTTGATCCGGAAACAATTGCGCCGATCGAGGCGGCGCTGTCCGGCGTGCGCATTGCGATCGCGCGGGATGCGGCTTTTGCTTTCATGTATCCGGCCAACCTGCGCCTGCTGGAGAAGATGGGCGCCGAACTGCGGTTCTTTTCCCCGCTTGCGGGGGACGGGTTACCAGAGGCCGATGCCGTCTGGCTGCCGGGTGGCTACCCCGAGTTGTATCTGGATCAGCTGTCCGCCAATGCTGTCCTGAAGTCGGACCTTGAGGCCCATCATGCGGCGGGTCGCCCCATCCTGGCGGAGTGCGGGGGCTTTCTCTACCTGCTGGATGAACTGGCCAATCGCGAGGGTCATGCCGCGGCCATGGCCGGGCTGGTGCCGGGCAAGGCCCAGCTGGCAGACCGCCTGCAGGGTCTGGGGCTCCAGGCGGCCCCGCTGCCGGAGGGCGAGCTGCGCGGGCACACCTTCCATCACACCCATTCCGAGGTCGGGCTCGAGCCCTATGGTCATTGCTGGCGTGCGCGCGGGACGGGGTCGCAGGGCGAGGCGATCTATCGTGACGGGCGCCTGACCGCGACCTATCTGCATGCCTGGTTCCCCTCCAACCCGCAGGCCACGGCGCGACTGTTCCAGGCATGAGCGGTACAGGGCAGCACAAGGTGGCCAGGATCGGATCCGGTGCACGCCCTGGGGTGACCCTCCCGTTTCGCGGCGAGCGGCGGGCCGGGTGCGTGGATCTGGTGGGCGCGGGGCCGGGCGATCCAGGCCTGCTGACACTGGACGCGCTCAGCGCGATGCAGCACGCGGATATCCTGCTGCACGACCGCCTGATCCCGCAGGCGATCCTGGATCTGGCAAACCCCAAGGCGCAGCGTCTGTACGTGGGCAAGGCGCGCTCGCGGCACAGTTGTGATCAGGGCGATCTGAACGATCGCATGGTCGCGCTGGCCCGGGAGGGGCACTACGTGGTGCGCCTGAAGGGGGGTGACCCGTTTGTCTACGGGCGGGGCGGCGAGGAGGCCGCCGCGATTGCCGCCGCCGGGGTGCCAGTGCGCATCGTGCCGGGGATTACCGCAGCCGGTGGCTGTGCAGCCTATGCAGGGATCCCGCTGACCCATCGCGATCACGCCTATCGCTGCCAGTTCGTGACCGCCCACCGGCGTGCCGGCGAGACCAATCTGGACTGGGCCTCGCTGGTGCATCCGCAGCAGACCCTGGTCGTCTACATGGGGCTGCATACCCTGGCCGAGGTCTGTGGCGAGATGATGGCGGCGGGTGCGGACGGCGCGATGCCGGCGGCGCTGGTCGAACAGGGGACGCGCCCGGGCCAGCGTGTCATCGAAGGCGTTCTGGCCGACCTCCCCGCGCGGGTGGCGGATCTGGATATCCAGTCGCCGGCGCTGCTGATCGTGGGCGAGGTCGTGCGCCTGCGCGAGACGATCGCCACGCAGGGTGCCGAGTCCGTCCCGGGAACGCATGAAACCGGCTGAGCAGAACAGCTCGGCGGGCGGAATGCGCCCGGAGACGCCCGAGACGAGCGGGCGTCTGCGCACGGGGCTGACCACCGGTGTGTGTGCGACCGCCGGTGCCGTTGCCGGCGCACGCTGGCTGCTGGAGGGGCGGCGGCTCGAGATGGTGGAAGTCATCCTGCCGAAGGGGCAGGTCGTGAGCCTGACACTGAACGACCTCGAACCCACTCCGGGCGGCGCGGTTGCCGGGGTCATCAAGGATGCCGGCGATGACCCGGATGCCACCCACGGGGCCCGGGTCTGGGTGGAGGTGAATCTGTGCGGTGCGCCCGGTGTCGAGTTCGTGGCGGGTGCCGGGGTCGGGACGGTCACGCGCCCGGGCCTGGTGCTGGAGCCGGGCGAGCCCGCCATCAATCCGGTCCCCCGACGCATGATCCAGGGGCATCTGGAGACACTGGCTGCAGCCGCTGGGTACAGCGGGGGCTTCAGGGTCACGGTCGGCGTGGACGGTGGCGAACGCATTGCCGGGCGGACCATGAACGCCCGCCTGGGGATCCTCGGGGGGCTCTCGATCCTGGGCACCACCGGCATCGTCCGGCCGTTCTCCTGCGCCGCCTATATCGCATCCATTCATCAGGCCATAGACGTGGCCCGCGCCAACGGCTGTCCGCGTGTGGCCTGCTGCACCGGGGGTACCAGCGAGGCGGCGATGCGCGAACAGTACGGCCTGGACGACATGGCGCTGATCGAGATGGGGGATCTGTTCGGGGCGGCACTGAAGTACCTGGGGCGTCATCCTCTGCCTGCGGTGGTGCTGGCCGCGGGGTTCGGCAAGCTCAGCAAATTCGCGGCCGGACACCTGGATGCCCACAGCCGCAAGTCGCGCATCGATCTCGACGCGCTGGCGGAGGAGGCGGCGGATCTGGGAGGCAGCCAGGAACTAGTCGCGCGCATCCGCGCGGCGAATACCAGCGCCCAGGCGCTTGCGGATTGCCTGGAGCAGGGTGTGGCGCTGGCCGACCGTATCAGTGCGCGCGCCTGGAAGCGGGCGCGCGGGATGCTGCCGGAGACCACGGCGCTGGAGGTCTGCGCGGTGGATCGGGCCGGACGCATCGTCGGGTTGGCCAGGGACACCGGGGGGCTGGCGCCATGATGGCCCCGGCAATCGCCCTGAAGTCGGTGGCCAAGCGCTATGCCGGTGGCCGGGTCGGGCTGGCGGACGTGGACCTGGAAGTCCCGGCGGGCCGCTTTTTCGGCCTGCTGGGGCCGAATGGGGCCGGCAAGACGACCTTGGTGGGACTGCTGACCACGCTGGTGCGGGCCGATCGCGGGTCGATCCGGGTCTGCGGCTTCGACGTGGCGACACAGGCGGTTGCGGCGAAGGCCTGCATGGGCGTGGTGCCGCAGGAGATCAACTTCAACAGCTTCGAGCCGGTGGGCGAGATTGTTGAAGCCCTGGCGGCCTATTACGGATTGTCCCCGCGGCGGGCGCGCGAGCGTACTGGCCAGGTACTGGAACAGGTGGGCCTGGCGGACCGGCGGCGGCAGTCCGCCTGGGGGCTGTCGGGCGGAATGAAGCGCCGGCTGATGATTGCCCGGGCGCTAGTGCACCGCCCGCACGTGCTGCTGCTGGACGAGCCGACCGCGGGGGTGGACCTCGAGGGACGCCATACAACCTGGGAACTGCTGCGTGCGCTGAATGCGGATGGTGTGACCATCCTCCTGACGACGCACTACCTCGAGGAGGCGGAAGCGCTGTGCGATTCGCTTGCGATTCTGGATCAGGGCGAGATCGTTGCGCGCGGCGAGACCGGCGAACTGCTGCACGGACTGAACGTGCAGACCCTGGTGCTCGAGTTGAGCGCCCCCCTTGATGCGTGCCCCGAGCTGGAAGGGTTGGCGATCCGGCGGGTGGATCGCTGGACCCTGGAGATTGACCTGCCGCAGGGCATGGAGGTGAACGCGCTTTTTGAGCGTCTCGGTGTGTACGGTGTCCGGGTGGCGGGCCTGCGCAACAAGCGCAACCGGCTCGAGTCGCTGTTCCTGCAGCGCATCGCGGAACGTGCCAGTGCATCGCAGGGGGCCGGGACATGAGGCTCGCGGCTTACGGATTTGCCTACCGCGGGATGGTGATCAAGCAGGTGCGCCGCTTCCTGCGTGCCTGGGTGCAGAACCTGCTGCCATCGGTGGTGACGACCGTTCTGTTTCTGGTGATCTTTGGCCACCTGGTCGGGCGCGAGCTGGGCACCATGCGTGGCGTCGACTACGCCGATTTCATCCTGCCGGGCCTGATCATACTGGCCGTGGCCACCAACGCCTACAGCAATGTGACGCTGGCGTTCTATGGCGCGCGCCTGCAGCGGCACATCGAGGAATTGCTGGTTGCGCCACTCCCCGCCTGGCTGATCGTGGCGGGCTTTGCAACCGGCGGGGTGATCCGCGGTCTGCTGGCCGGGGCGCTAGTGGCGCTGGTTGCGATCCCGTTTACCAACCTGCAACTGCACCACCTGGCGGCGACTCTGGGGATCGCGCTGGTCAGTGCCACGCTGTTCGCCCTGGCCGGCCTGCTGAATGGCCTGTACGCGCGCAGTTTCGACCACACCTCCGTGGTGGCGACGTTCGTGCTGACCCCCCTGATCTATCTGGGAGGGCTGTTCTATCCGGTGGAACGGATGCCCGAGCCCTGGCAGTCGCTGGCAGCGCTGAACCCGCTGTACTACATGGTCGAGGGCTTTCGCTACGGTCTGCTGGGGATCGGGTCCTTCGCCTGGGCCACAACCTTCTGGGTGCTCGTGGGGACCACCCTGGTTGTCGGCGGGGTGGCCTGGACCCTGGTCGCTCGCGGCGTGCGGATCCGGTCATGAGCAGGGGTCCGAAGCCGTTGGGTGCCGAGCATCCGCGTGTGCGCCGGGCGTGTCCCGGAGTCGCTGCGCCCATGACGACCGGAGACGGGCTTCTGATGCGGGTACGTCACCCGATCGGAGGGCTTGACGCGGCGCAGGCGCGCATCCTCGCCGAGGTGGCGCTGCGTTTCGGTTCCGGTGACCTGGAGCTGACCAGTCGCGGCAATCTGCAATTGCGCGGTCTGGACACGCCGGGCCTGGAGACGGCACGGGCCGAACTGGAGGCGGCGGGTCTGGCGGATCGCGATCCCGAGGCGGAGGCGGTGCGCAATGTGCTGGTGGCACCGGCGACGGATATCGACCCGGAGGCCGCCATGGATGTACAGCCCATCGCGCGGCAACTTGCGCGGGCACTGGGCGCAACCCCGCGCCTGCGCGCACTGCCGCCGAAGGTCGGGGTGCTGGTGGAGGCGGGTGGCGATTTGCCGCTGGACCGGGTGCCGGCGGACCTTCGGCTGGAGGCCTGTACGGGACCGGGTGGCGTGTGGATTCGCGTGGCCGTCGGGGCGTCGGCTCAGGTCGCGACGGTGCTTGGGTGGGCACGCCCGGAGAAGGCTGTGGACGCCGCCTTGCAAGTCCTCGAGCAATTCCTGGCGCTGCGCCAGGGGGATCCGGATCCGCCGGGGCGCTTGCCCGGCGCCCTGGCTCGGTTCGGCGCGAAGGCCCTGACGCCTCCCGGACTGGAGCGAGTCCTTCCGGGTGGGGATCCGATTGCGGCACGGAGCAGCGAAAACGCCGACTCCGGGATTGGCGCGGGCCTGAATGGCGACGCCTTCGGGGTCGCGTTTCCGTTCGGAGCCCTGCGCGCCGAGGCCCTGCGGGGGCTGGCCGAGCAGATCCGCGGCGGGGAAGGGCGCCTGCGGCTCACCCCCTGGCGCAGCGTGCTGCTGGTCGGGGCGCGGCCGATCGCCCTGGACCGGCTGGCTGCATGGGGCGGTGTAACGGATCCAAGGGATCCTCGCCTCGCGGTGAGCGCCTGTGTCGGTCAGGCGGGGTGCTCGGCGGGTACGACATTCACGCGGGCGGACGCCGCGATGCTCGGGCCAGCCGCCCGCGGACTGCTGGCCGGTGACGAATATCTGCATGTCAGTGGCTGCGAGAAACACTGCGGGAGGCCCGCGAATGCCCGGGTGGTCCTTGCGGCGCGGGCGGGGCATTACGACCTGTCGTTGCAACGTGCACCGGCGCACTGGGAGCCCCTACTTGTGGGCCTTTCGCCGGATCAGCTGCGAGCGGCCCTGTCGGCGCTTGAACAGATTACGCACGCAGAGCGCGTCGGGATGCTCGCGGCCCTGCACAGGCTGGGACCGGCCGGGCTGGGTCGGCGCCTCAACGCGATGGTGAATAACGGAGACGAAACATGACGCAGAGCGATACCGCCGGGGCCGTACCGGATTATGAGCGCGATGGGACGGCCATCTATCGGGAGTCCTTCGCGATTATTCGATCCGAGGCGGCGCTGGATCGTTTTCCGGAGGATCTGGTGTCTGCGGTGGTCCGTATGATCCACGCCTGCGGCATGACCGACCTGCCGCAGGACGTCGGGTTTTCGACTGGCGTGGCCGGGGCGGCTCGCGCGGCGCTGGCTGCCGGCGCGCCGATCCTGTGTGACAGCAACATGGTGGCCCATGGAGTCACGCGGGCCCGGCTGCCGGCGGATAACCCGGTGATCTGCAGCCTGCGCGAGGACGGAGTGGCGGCTGCTGCCGAGCGTATGGGCACAACGCGTTCGGCGGCGGCGCTGGAATGGTGGCGACCGCATATGGAGGGTGCGGTGGTGGCGATCGGGAATGCACCCACGGCCCTTTTTCACCTGCTGGAGATGCTGCACCAGGGCGCGCCACGTCCGGCCGCGGTACTCGGTATCCCGGTGGGCTTTGTCGGTGCGGTGGAGAGCAAGGAGGCGCTGGCTGCCAGCCCGCTGGACCTCGAGTACCTGACCATCTTCGGACGCCGCGGTGGCAGTGCCATGGCCGCGGCGGCCATCAACGCCTTTGCGAGTGACCGGATATGACGACTTCTTCCCCTGCGAATGCATCCCCGGAGGCGGGCTGCCTGTATGGAGTCGGCACCGGGCCTGGCGATCCCGAGCTGCTGACGTTGAAGGCCGCGCGGCTGATCGCACAGAGCCCGGTAGTGGCCTACTTCTGCCGCCGTGGCGGGCGCGGTCAGGCGCGTGCGATCGTGGACGCCCACCTGGGTACCGGCCAGTGCGAGATGCCGCTGGAGTACCCGGTGACCAACGAGATTCCGCACGGCTCCGAGGAATACCGCCGCCGCATCGAACAGTTCTTCGACGCCTGTGCCGAGCAGCTGGCGGCCGAACTGGAAGCCGGGCGCTCGGTCGTGGTGCTGAACGAGGGCGACCCGTTCTTCTACGGCTCCTTCATGCACGTATACCTGCGGCTCAAGGAGCGCTTTCGTACGAGTATTGTGCCCGGAGTGACTTCGATGATGGCCTCTGCCGCCCAACTGCCAACTCCGTTGACCATGCGCGATGACCTGCTGACCGTGATCCCGGGCACGATGCCGATCGACGATCTGCGCCAGGCCCTGCAGGGGACGGATGCAGCGGTCATCATGAAAGTGGGGACCCATCGCGATGCGGTGGTCGGTGCCCTGCAGGAGCTGGGGCTGAGTGAGCGCGCCTGGTACGTGGAACGCGCGAGCACTGCCGAGGAGCGGGTCCTGCCGCTGTCCGAGATCCCGGAACGGGTGCCCTATTTCTCGATGATCGTGATCCCCGGGCGAGGGGTTCGGCGATGATCGGGGATGGCGGTCCGGTGGTCGGTCGGTTGAGTGTGGTCGGGGTGGGTCCGGCGGGGCCGGAATGGATCACACCGGAGGTCGCTGCCCGTCTCGAAGCGGCCACCGATCTGGTGGGGTACGGGCCGTACCTGGAACGGATTGCGGGCCCTCATCACCGTGTTCACGCCTCGGATAACCGCGAGGAACTGGCGCGTGCGATGCACGCCCTGGACATGGCCGCCGAGGGGCGGGACGTGGTCGTGGTCTCGGGGGGCGACCCGGGTGTATTCGCCATGGCGGCGGCGATCTTCGAGGCGCTGGAAGGGGCGCAGGCACAACGCTGGGCGGGAGTCGAGGTGGACGTGACTCCCGGGGTCTCGGCGATGCAGGCCGCCGCCGCGCGGCTGGGTGCGCCGCTGGGCAACGATTTCTGCGTGATTTCGCTGTCGGACAACCTCAAGCCGTGGTCGCTGATCCAGCGCCGGGTGCGGCTGGCGGCCGAGGCCGACTTCGCCATGGCGTTCTATAACCCGATCTCGCGCGCGCGACCATGGCAGCTGGGGGAGGCCCTGGGCATCGTGCGCGAGGCCCAGGGGCCGGACACCCTGGTCGTGCTGGCCACCGCGGTGGGCCGCGGCGAGCGCGAAGACGTGCAGATCTCCACCCTCGGCGAGGTGGACCCGACGACGGCGAACATGAGCACGCTGGTGATCGTGGGCGCCGCCTCGACCCGGGTGCTGGAGCGCC
This sequence comes from Thioalkalivibrio sp. ALD1, assembly GCF_000381245.1. NCBI lineage: Bacteria > Pseudomonadati > Pseudomonadota > Gammaproteobacteria > Chromatiales > Ectothiorhodospiraceae > Thioalkalivibrio > Thioalkalivibrio sp. ALD1. The sequence goes on from NZ_KB906244.1 coordinate 110,352, forward strand.
CCTCCGGCCGGCGGCACGTGTACACCCCGCGCTATGTCGAGTCGGCGGAGTCGCGGTGAACGCGCGCGAGGTCTTCCAGCCACTCCAGGGTGGCTTGCGGGGCGTGGAAGCGGGGCACCCCGGGGACGTCCGGCGGCCGGTCCACCATCACCACCGGGATGCCGCGTTCGCGCGCGGCCTGCAGCTTGGGGGCGGTGGCCGCGCCGCCGCTGTCCTTGGTGACCAGCACGTCGATGGCGTGGGTCTCCAGCAGCCGGTGCTCGTCGGCCAGGCTGAACGGGCCGCGGGCCCGCAGCCAGGTGACCCGGGGCAGCGCCGGCGGCGGTTCCGGCAGGTCGATGGTGCGGATCACGTAGTCCAGTTCGGGCGCCGCCTCGAAGGCCTCCAGGTGCTGGCGCCCGGTGGTGATGAGCACGCGCCGGCCGAGGCCGGGGAGCGCGCGGGCGGCGGCCTCCAGGTCGGGCACGCGCAGCCAGTGATCCCCGGGGCCGGCCTGCCACGGCGGCCGGGTCAGCCGGGCCAGGGGTACGCCGGCGCGGCGCGTGGCGGCGACGGCATTGGCCGAGATCTGCCACGCGAACGGGTGGGTGGCGTCCACCACGGCGTCGATGGCGTGGTCGCGCAGCCAGGCGGCGAGGCCGTCGGCGCCGCCGAACCCGCCGGTGCGCCGCGGCAGTCGCGAGGGCGCGGGCCTGCGCGTGCGTCCGGCCAGCGACACGGTGGCGTGCAGCCGCGGGTGGCCGTCCAGCAGCGGTTCCAGCGCCGCGGCCTCGGTGGTGCCGCCCAGCAGCAGGATCTGCCGCGGGCGCGCCGCCCCGGTGCCGGTATCGGAGGATGAACGGGAGCTCATGAGGATGACCAGTCTAGCCACGAACGAGGAGCGAGCGCCATGGCTGAATATCGTCGGCGTGGGCGCGGAGGGGCTCGCCGGGCTGGCCCCGGATGCCCGCATGGCGCTGGACACCGCGGCGACGGTGATCGGCGGCGCACGGCATCTGGAGATGCTGCCGGCGCGGCCGGGGCAGGAGCGCCTGGTGTGGCCGGCGCCGCTGGAGACCGCGCTGGACTGGATCGAGGCGCGCGCCGGGCAGCCGCTGTGCGTGCTCGCCAGCGGCGACCCCTTCTGGTTCGGGGTGGGCGCGACCCTGATGCGGCGTTTTCCGGTCGCGCAGACCTGCGTCTGGCCGGCGCCCTCGGCGTTCAGCCTGGCCGCTGCGCGCATGGGCTGGCCGCTGCAGCAGACCCGCTGCCTGTCGGTGCACGGCCGGCCGATGGAGGCGCTGCGGCCCTGGCTGCATGACGGCGCGCGGCTGCTGATCCTGAGCCGCGACGGGGATACCCCGGCGGAACTGGCGCACTGGCTGACCGGGCTCGGCTTCGGCGATTCCACCCTGACCGTGCTGCAGTCGCTGGGCGCGGACCGCGAGGCGGTCGTCAGCGCGCGCGCCGGGGCCTGGCCGGAGGTCGCGATCGAGGCGCTGAACACCGTGGCGCTGGAATGCCGGGCCGATCCGGCGGCGCAGGTGCTGGCGGCCAGTGCCGGCCGGCCGGAGGCGCAGTTCGAGCAGGACGGCCAGATCACCAAGCGCGAGGTGCGGGCGGTGGCGCTGGCCCTGCTGGCGCCCGGACGCGGCGAACGGCTGTGGGACGTGGGCGCCGGCTCCGGAGCCATCGGCATCGAGTGGATGCTGGCGGATCCGGCCAACACCGCCGTGGCGATCGAGCCGCGCGCGGAGCGCCTGGAACGCATCGCGCGAAATGCCAGCACGCTGGGGGTGCCGGCGCTGCGCCGCATCCACGGGCGGGCGCCGGAGGTATTGAAAGACCTGCCGCCACCCGACGCGATCTTCATCGGCGGCGGGCTGACCACGCCGGGGCTGGTGGAGCACTGCATGGACCAGCTGCGCCCGGGCGGGCGGCTGGTCGCCAGCAGCGTGACCGTGGAAGGGGATGCGGTGCTGGCGGCGGCGCACGAGCGCCACGGCGGCGAGCTCACGCGGATCAACGTCAGCCGCGCGGAGCCGCTGGGCGGCATGGCCGGCTGGAAGCCGCTGCGGCCGGTGACCCTGTGGTCGCTGCGCCGGAGCTGAGGGAAACGCTGAGCGGGGCACGTGTCCGGGTGACCCCCGGCGTCGGCTTCGCCTCGGCCTGCACGGCCGGCGAGCTGGAGGCACTGGTCCGCGAGGTGCTGGCCGAGGCGCACGCCATGTTGCGGACGGGGGGCGGCGAGGCGGTCGTGACCCGGCAGCTGGCGGCCCCGGCGCACAAGGGCGACAGCCCGGTGCTGTTGACGGCCGCGCGCGACCTGGAGCTGGAGCCGGTGTTCGGGTCGGCGGCCGCGCTGGCCGAGCACGACGCTGCCCTGTCCACGGACTCCTCGCGCTCGCGTGCCGCCGCCGGGGTCGGTTCGGTGGCGGAGGCGGCGGCGCTGGCGGTGGCCGGCGACGGGGCGCGCCTGCTGCTGCCGCGGCGGCTCTCGGCACGGGCGAGCTGCGCGGTGGCCGTGCGGACGGTGAACGGGACAGACGGGAATTTCGAGGAGTTTTGATGACGGTTCATTTTGTCGGAGCGGGGCCCGGTGCGGCCGATCTGCTGACCTTGCGCGGGCGCGATCGTATCGCGGCCTGCCCGGTATGCCTTTATGCCGGTTCGCTGGTGCCGGAGGCGGTGCTGGAACATGCCCCGGAGGGGGCGCGCGTGGTCAACACCGCGCCGCTGACGCTGGACGCGATCATGGAGGAAATCGAACGGGCCCACGCGGCGGGTCAGGACGTGGCGCGGTTGCACTCCGGCGATTTGTCGGTTTACAGCGCGCTGGGGGAGCAGATCCGCCGGCTGGAGGCGGCCGGGATCGACTACAGCATCACGCCCGGCGTGCCGGCGTTCTCCGCTGCCGCCGCGACTCTGGGGCGGGAACTGACGGTGCCGGAGGTGGTGCAGTCGGTGGTGCTGACGCGTACGCCGGGACGGGCGTCCTCCATGCCGGAGCGCGAACGGCTGGCGAGCTTTGCCGCCACTGGGGCGACCCTCGCGATCCACCTATCGCTGCACAATATCGAGACCGTGGTCGAGGACCTGCGGCCGCACTATGGCTGCGACTGCCCGGTGGCGATCGTGTTTCGCGCCAGCTGGCCGGACGAGACCGTGGTGCGCGGTACGCTGGGGAATATCGCGGAACGGGCGCAGGCCCTGACCATGCGGCGCTCGGCGCTGATCCTGGTGGGCCCGGCTCTGGATCCGGGCGATTTCCGCGACAGTGCGCTGTACGACCCGGCGCATGTGCGCCGCTACCGTGGCATGGATGGCGACTGAGTGTCGGGCGGCTGATCGGGAAAGGGGCCGCCAAGCGGCGGCCCCGGGTGTCAGAGTGATTCAGCGACGGCGGTAGTTGTCGTGGCAGGCGAGGCACTGGTGGCGCACGCCGTTCAGGACCTCGGTTGCGCGCACCTGGAAGCTCTCGTCCTCCAAGTCGTCGGCCGCGTCGACTTTTCGTTGCAGCTCGGCCGTGGCCTCGCGGAATGCCGCCTTGTATGCGGAGAACTCCGGGTCCTCCCAGGCCTTGGGGAGCGCCCCCGGCTCGCCTTCACGAGCCGGTGTCTCCTTTGCGAACCAGGTTTCGATGTCGTCGCCCCTGCGCGCCAGTTCGCGGGCAAGGTCGGGCAGTTGCCCTGCGAATGGAGCGTCATAGCGCAAGATCTGCTCGATGCTCCGGTAGACGGCCGAATTGCCCTGCATGCTCTGCTGACGAAAGCGCTGGAAGGCCTCGCTGGCATCGACTCCGGCCGGATCGTCCAGGGTCTCCGCAAAGTCGTCGCCCCAGGGGCCCGGCATCGCGACGCTGACCTCGGCGGTGGCCGGGCCTGCCGCGGCAGCCAGTACCAGCACGGCGGTGAGGGCGGTGGTCAGAGCTTGATGGGTGGATTGCGTCCGTTTCATGGCGATTCTCCCTGTTCGTTCAGAAGCGGAACTGGTGCTGCAGGTGCAACTCCCAGTCCGAGGTGTCGGCGTCGCGGTCGAACCACATAAGCTGGGTCTTCTGCCGCTGACCTCGGTGGTACCAGTTCAGGCCGGCGCCCCATTCGCGCTGCCAGCGCTCGTCAGTGCCAAGGTCGTCGCCCGCGTCGTGGCGCAATACGGCGTGGCGCGCGGCGAACTCCAGTCCCTCCATTGGCAGTGATTGCGCCAGCTCCAGCTCCGCACCCAGGTCGTGGTAGCTCGCGGTCTGGTCTGGCGAGACGTCGCGCCGGAAAGCGGCCAGTGAGAGCGAGGTATGACCAAATTTGATTACGGCATCGGCCGTGGTGGTCACCCAGTCGGCGCGCTGGTTGTCCACGGTGTCTTCCACACCGCGGCTCCAGTCGCGCAGATGGTTACGGTTGGCGGCCTGTACGCCCACTCCCAGGGCGACGGTGCGCTCCACGGCTTGGCCCACCGTGGTGTTGTCACGCGGGACCATGCCGACCGGGGCCCATGCGCCGCGTGCGCTGAACAGATGGCCGGATGTGGAGGGGCGATCGTCGCGCTGATCCAGACGCCCGCGACCGTCAAACACGCCGATGGCCCATGCGCTGTCGTCGCCGGCGCCGCCCAGCAGGGCGATACCGGTGTCGCGGCCGGCCGGAACCTCGAACTGGTTGCCGGCGATGCTCAGTTCGGTGAACAGGCGGTTGGGTCCGCCGATATCCCGCGACAGGCCAAAGGGGACCGTAAACTGGCCAGCCCGCAGGCCCAGGTGTTCACCCAGTGCGTACTGCAACCAGATGTCGCGCATGGACAGCTCGCCGCTGCTGAAGTCCGGCTGCAGGCGGAAGCTCAGATCGGGGTGAACCAGAGTTCCCGAGGTGTCTAGCCAGGCACGGCGGACGTCGAATTCGCTGCTGGAACCGTCCGGGTCGCGGTTATAGCTGTAGCGGCCCTGGATCAGGGATCCAGGGTGACTTGAAGCCCGTCATCCGCGTCGCCGAACTCGAAACTGGCCTGCGCGGCGCCGACGCTTGCCGATGTTATCAGGCACAGCATGGACAGCGCCGGGACGGCATGCCGCACCGGCTGAAGTTGGGCATTTTTCATTGTTGTGGTGCTCCCTAGGCGCGCTACCCCGCACGCCGTGGATGAAACGACGCCGGAAGCTGGACAGGGAGCAGGGGAGGCCGGGCGATGCGAGCACGCCGGTCTGGCCCGCTCGGCCGCCCACCGCGGCGTCGGGTGTCCTCCAGGCCGGTCTCCGGACTCGCGGAGTGGATGCGCGATGCATCCAGGGCGGATCGCCTTCCCGCGGGCATCCCGGGGATGCACCGCAGTGGCATTGGATCCGCCCGTCTCCGCCTACCGTTGCGGGGGCAGTGCCGGCCTTGCGAATGTCGATTCGCGCACCGGCTTCCCGATTATCCCCGGCGACTGAACGCCGGGGCACCTGGAGAGAGGCGAACCGTAATTGAACGGTTTGAGGGGGTCAAGGTTGCCCGGGCATCCCGGGAAACGGTGTTTTGGGCGCAAACTCGGCTTCCCCTGGAGGCTGATAATTGATCCAGATCATCCCCGAGCCGGATTTTGATCGCGACCAGGTTCCCACGTCTGTAGGGTGGGTTTCAGGTGGTTTGGACCGAGTCTATATCGGTTCGCACCGATGCCCGCTTCTCAGATGTCCATTGCTCAAGGGAGACCTGTATGAAAACGCTTTCCGGATTCCGCATGACGGCGCTGGCGGCCTGCGCGGCCGTCGCATTCGGGGCGGCGGCACCGGCCGTGGCCGATACCGACTATTCCGAATACCGCGACGTGTTCGAGCCGCTGCCGGCGCTGCCGCCGATCCCGGCGGACAACTCGATGACCAAGGAGAAGATCGAGCTGGGCAAGATGCTGTTCTTCGAACCGCGGATCTCCAGCTCCGGCGTGATCTCCTGCGCGACCTGCCACAACCCGGCGCTGGGCTGGGCGGACCGCATCCCGCGCGCGGTCGGCCATGACGGCCAGGTCGGCGAACGCAACACCCCGACCGTGCTGAACTCCGGCTTCTTCACCGCGCAGTTCTGGGATGGCCGCGAGGACGATCTGGAAGGCCAGGCCCTGGGTCCGATCCAGGACGCGATCGAGATGGCGATGCCGCTGGAGGAGGCGATCGCGCGCCTGGAGGAGTTCAACGAGTACCAGGAGAAGTTCGAGGCTGCCTATCCTGACTATGACGGCGACAACGTGATCAATACCGACCACGTGGCCAAGGCCCTGGCGACCTTCCAGCGCACGCTGAACACCCCGAACTCGCCGCTGGATCGCTGGCTGGCCGGGGACGAGGGCGCGATGAGTGATCAGCAGATGCGCGGGATGAAGCTGTTCGCCGATAACGGCTGCGTGGCCTGCCACAGCGGGCCGGCGCTGACCGACAGCGGTTTCCATCGTATCCAGGTACCGGGCTCGGAGGACAAGGGCCGCTATCTGGTCACGGGCGATGAGGCCGACAAGTTCGCGTTCAAGACCCCGACGCTGCGCAATGTGGCGCTGACCTACCCCTACATGAACAACGGCGAGACCGCGACGCTGGACGAGGCGATCCGCATCATGGGGCAGGAGATGCTGGGCATGGAGTTCAGCGATGACGAGGTCGCGGACATCGAGGCCTTCATGCATGCGCTGACCGGCGAGATGCCGCGCTTCGAGATCCCAGCCCTGCCGTAAACGCGCACGCGCGTGACCGAATTCTCCTTGTGGGGATCCTTGCAGGCCGGGGCTTTGTCCCCGGCCTTTTTCGTTTCCGGGCGGTCGGTCCGCGGCGCTTCTGCTACCCTGTGCGCCTTTCACGACCACCGGAATCGAGTGTCTGACGCATGAGTTTTCGTACCCGTTTTGCCCCCAGTCCGACCGGCTATCTGCATATTGGCGGTGCCCGCACCGCGCTGTTCTCCTGGCTGTACGCGCGCCACCACGGTGGCGAGTTCGTGCTGCGTATCGAGGACACCGACCTGGAGCGCAGCAATGCGGAATCGGTCAACGCGATCCTCGAGGGCATGAACTGGCTGGGGCTGACCTACGATCACGGGCCGTTCTATCAGACGGAGCGCTTCGATCGGTACAAGGAAGTGATCGACCAGTTGATGGCCGCGGGCCACGCCTATCGTTGCTACTGCACGAAGGAAGAGCTGGATGCGATGCGCGAGGAGCAGAAGGCGCGCAAGGAGAAGCCGCGCTACGACGGCCGCTGCCGTGCGCGCACCGAGCCGCGCGAGGGCGTGGAGCCGGTGATCCGTTTTCGCACGCCGGACGAGGGTGTGACCATCGTCGACGACATGGTGCGCGGCAAGGTCGCGTTCCAGAACAGCGAACTGGATGATCTGATCATCGCCCGCTCCGACGGCTCGCCGACCTACAACCTGACGGTGGTGGTCGATGACATGGATATGGAGATTACCCATGTGATTCGGGGCGATGACCACCTGAACAACACCCCGCGCCAGATCAACATTCTTAAGGCGCTGGGCGTGGAGCCGCCGCGCTACGGCCACCTGCCGATGATCATGGGCCCGGACGGCGCCAAGCTCTCCAAGCGCCACGGCGCGGTCTCGGTGATGCAGTATCGCGACGAGGGCTATCTGCCGGAGGCCCTGCTGAATTACCTGGTGCGCCTGGGCTGGGCGCATGGCGATCAGGAGATCTTTTCGGTGGACGAGCTGGTACGCCTGTTCGACATCCAGGACGTGAACCAGTCCGCCTCCGCGATCAACCCCGACAAGCTCCTGTGGCTGAACCAGCACTACATCAAGTCGCTGGACCCGGACCATGTGGCGCTGGAGTTCGGCTGGCACCTGGGGCAGCTGGGGATCGACCCGTCCAATGGCCCAGCGATGCGCGATGTGGTGATTGCCCAGCGCGAGCGGGCGCGCACCCTGCGCGAGATGGCCGAGAACAGCGTGTACTTCTACCGCGAGTTCGAGGAGTACGACGAGAAGGCTGCGCGCAAGCAACTCACGGCCGATGCCGAGGCCGTGCTCCAGACTTTGCACGACGGTTTCAGCGCGCTCGGCGCCTGGGAGAAGGAGCCGCTGCACGAGGTCGTGCTGCACACCGCCGAGCGTCTGGATCTGAAGCTGGGCAAGGTTGCACAGCCGCTGCGCGTGGCCCTGACCGGGGGCACGGTATCGCCGCCGATCGACGATACGCTGGTCCTGATCGGGCGCGAGCGTTCACTCGCCCGGATCGACCGCGCGCTCCAGAAAATTTCGGCGGAGGCGGGTTGACACTCCAGGGGGTGCTGGCTACAGTACGCGCTCGCCTGACACGGGGCCATAGCTCAGCTGGGAGAGCGCCTGCATGGCATGCAGGAGGTCGGCGGTTCGATCCCGCCTGGCTCCACCAAATTCGGGTGTAAGCGAGATCACCGATGCATCGTTTTGGGGTTATATCCATCTGGGTGGGTCTGGTGATCGCAGTGGTTGGGCTGTTCGGCGGTTTCGGGCTCATGTTCACCGGGGAACAAACCTGGTCCAAGCCCCTGATTGCGGCGGTTCCGATCGGATTTCTTCTGGTGTTTACCGGTGTCGTTACCACGATTATCTATCGTGAGACGGCCGGAGGCAGAGGAAGCGGCCGGCCGCAGGGCCCGCCGAACTAGCAACAAGACGTTGCCTCTACGTCCCCATCGTCTAGAGGCCTAGGACACCGCCCTTTCACGGCGGCGACCGGGGTTCGAATCCCCGTGGGGACGCCATTATTCGGAAAAGGCCCGAACCGAAAGGTTCGGGCCTTTTCTTTTTCCGCTGATCAAGCCAGCGTTTCCCCCAGAATCGGCTCAGGCGAGCCGCGGGTTCTGCTGCAGCCTCTCTTCGGGTGTGGGTCGGCGCGGGATGATGCAGCGGTTGATGCGCTGGATCTCGCGTTCGCTCCACTGGCGCCAGACGTCGTCCCGAGTGAAGCGGGCATAGTCGAGCAGGGTCAATCGTTCGATATTCGGGTTGCCGTGGTCGTGGGCCAGACGGCGTGCTCGCTCCAGTTCCTGCCAGCCTTCGCTGTCGGTGCCGTCGCTGCGTTCGAGCAGCGCATGGGCACGTAGCCGCCGGGTCGAGGGCTCGAAGCCGTGGTCGCCCCGTTTAAGGCAGTTTTGCAATGTTTCTGTCGCAATCTCGAGCCGGTCGGAGGGGTCGGCTTCGGTGGCATGCAGTGCGTCGAGTACAAACAACTGAAAAATGGTGCTGACGCCGTCCATGATGTGGCGCAGCGCTTCTGCCTGCTCCCGGAGCGGTGCCACGGCGGAGGCGTCGCCCTGCCGGGCTTGGGCCCAGTGCTGCAGTGCCAGGCCGGAGGCCCGCCACAAGGGATAGTCGTAGGCCTCGGCGATCGCCAGTGTGCGGCGGGCCGAGATCAGCGCCTCGTCGGGGTCGTCCGCGAAGAAACCGAGCGCTGCCCGGAACGCGTAGACAAAGGCCTCTGTGGGGCGATGTTCAAGTTCGGCTGCCTCGGCACAAGCGGCGTCCATTTCGTCCCAGGCGCGGGCATGGTTACCAAAGAACAGAAGTGTCCAGGCCATGAAGCCTCGTGCACTGATCGCGGGGTTCTCGGTGTGGCGCGCGACGAGATGAGGGTGATCGTCCGCGCGGTACAGATCGAGCGCCCGGGTCTGGTGTTCCAATGCCAGCGGGAACTGCCCACTCCAGAAGTGCGTGTTGCCCTGAACATAATGCGCAGCGATCTGTAGCATGCGGTCATTGGATTGAACGGCGACCTGTTCCATGTCGTCGGCCAGGCGGTGGGCTTCCTCAAAGCCGTACCAGGAGCCAGCGCCATGCCACAGGCCCCAGAGCACACGGAAATACTGCACTCCGTCGCGTTGGGGCGCGGTGATGCGCAAGGCACGTTCGAATATGGCGTGGACCGTACTGGAGCCGTAGCCGAGTAGCGCCAGATTCGAGGCCCCAAGTCCCCCCAGGGCGCGCAGGGTTTGCGTATCGCGCTGTTCCGATGGTTTCTCGTCGACCAGTTCGCGATCGAGGCAACTCAGTGCGTCTTCGAAGTAATGAGAGGCCTCCAGCAGCATGCCACGCGCAAACGCAGTTTCGCCCGCCTGGAGCCAGGCGGGCACCGCTTCGTCAAAACGCCGGGCATGATAGAGGTGCCTGGCGACCTGGTCCCAGTCGACGCTGTCCAGACTGGGTCCGTCGCGGAGAAGGTCAGCCAGCCGACTGTGCAGCTGTGCACGGTCGACAACCAGCATCGATTCGTAGGCAGCCTGCTGGAACAGCGCATGGCGGAAGCGGTAGCGCACGCCATCCAGTACGCCGACGGGTTCGATGAATCCACGGCCCGTCAGGCGGCTGAGCTGGCGGCGGATTTCGTCAGCCGGCTGCCCCAGGAGGAGGCTCAGAATCCGGGTATCAAAGTCGCGCCCGATCACGGCCGCGGCATGGGCCAGGCCGCGCGCGGTTCCGGTTTGTTCCAGGCGTGCCACCAGGAGATTCGCGAGCCCCGGTGGCAGGCTGTCGGGAAGGGCGCCGGTACGTGCCGCTTCCAGGGCGTAACGCGTCAGCTCCTCGAGAAAGAGGGGGACCCCTTCGCCGCGGTCGATGAGTTGCTGTCGCAGGTATGTCGACAGACGATGCTGCGTGTCGATGCGCTCAACGAGCTCGCCAGCGGCCGTATCCGACAATGCGTGCAGTCGCAGATGCTCAAGGGGTACGTCGCGCCAGTTGGAGCGAAAACTCATGCGCGCGGTGAGCAGGGCCATCAGCGGGCGGTCATGCAGGCGCTGATGCAGGCGTCTCAGGAACTCGGCCGTACCCGAGTCCATCCAGTGCAGGTCGTCGCAGATGAGCAGGATGGGCCCGCGGCTCGCGCGTCGCCGGGTGACTTCAACGAGTACATCGATGATTCGGTCCCTGTCCAGCCCCTGTTCGGCCAGCGACTCGAGCCCATTGCTGTCCGGGTGCGTGAGCCAGTGTGTCAGGGCGTCGGCCGTATCAGGTTCGAGTGACTGGATAGTGCCCAGGGCGCGTGCCAGACGTCGTTTCCGGCTGGCGTTCATTGTCCCGCGCCCGATCCAGGCGGCGAGTGCCTGACGTACGGGCGTCAGCAGGTGACGCGAGCGGTCTTCGCGGCACTTCAGCAAGAAGCGCGAGCGGGCCTGCCCACGGATACGCTCGTCCAGGTGCCGGGCGAGACGGCTCTTGCCCAGCCCCGCTTCCCCCTGGATAAGCACAAAGTGTGGCTGGCCCTGATCAAGGGTCTGGTGCCAGGTCTGCAGCAGGCATTCAAGCTCCTCCGTACGCCCGGCCAGGGGGGTCAGGCCACGTACATGCTGAGCGTCGACGCGATCCAGGGGGCCGGGGTCGCCAGCGACGCGCCAGCTTCCTTCGAGCTCGCCGTCACCGTCGAGCGGGCTGAACAGAAAATACCCCGAGACACGCTGGTATACCGGTGGGGAAACCACAAGCGTTCCGATGTCGGCGGCACGTGCCAGCGTCTGTGCATGCTGACTGAGCTGGCCGGCTGGGTCGGGGGTATCAGGGTCGACGCCGGTTACGATGAGGTCAGAGTGGACACTGACGCGTAGCTGACAATTGGTTGGTGGTGTTTGCAGGACTTGCCACGCGGCGTGGACCGCGTCGACGGTGGCTTGCTCGCGGCCCGCGGGGTAGCCGAAGTAGGCGAGCAGACCACTTCCGTGGGCGCGTATCACGTGGCCTCTGTGGTTCAGTAGCACCAGATCCAGTTGTTCCAGCGCGGTTTGCATGCGCTCATGCTGCACTTCGACATCGAGATTGGTGTTGGGCTGGACCAGGCAGGCCACGACCGTGACTCGACGGCGTTCGGCACGCAGGGCGGCGGGCTCGGATGCGGCGTTCGACGGTGCCGCTTGCGCAGGGTTCTTCTGGGCGGGAGCCAGGATCTCGTCGCGGGTGCGCACCAGCAGGTTGCCGGGCGCTGCGTCTGCCCGGCGTTCCAGCCGCCGGAAGTGTTCCAGCGCGCGCTCACGATGTCCCATGCCCGACAGGGTCAGCATTAGAAGGCGGTGCAGGGCGTCTTCATGCGGTTCCAGTGCGAGCAGCCGGTGGATTTCGGCGAGCAGCGGCTCGGCATCAATGGAATGACAGAGGTCTTCGAGGTCTTCCTCGATCAGGTTCAGCAATTGGGACCAGTAATGATCCCGCTGTGTCTGCGCCCAGGCGGCCAGTTCGGGCAGGTCCTGAAGTGCCCGAACAGGATCGAGAAAGGGACCGCGATAGCGCCGGATCACGGCCAGCGCTTGTTCGGCCAATTCGCTGGGGCTCAGATGGCTGCGGTCGGCGCGCAGCCGGTGCAGGGCGAGGAAGTCAATGTCCGCCGCCGGCTGTAGCTGAAAATGGACATAACGCGGCGTGGCTTCCAGCGTGGCTGGCGGCTGCTTGGGCAGTTGCCGCCGCAGCTGGAAAAGCCCCTGACGCAGGTTGACACGTGCGCTGTTGGTGTCGAGCTCGGGCCAGAACAGGCGCGCCAGTTCCTGGCGTGGCACACGCCGTGGGCATTCGGCCGCCAAATAGGTCAGCAACAGACCCAGTTTGGTGCCGGAGAGGGCGGGTATATCACGGCCCTCGACCCGCACGCCGACCGTGCCAAAGGTCGTGATCTCCAGATGAGCCAACCATCTCTCCCTGTCGCCAATACCGGGTGTGCGCCAGCGGACGAAGACAACGCCGCTGTGGGCCCGGTGTTTATTGTGCGATTCGCCCGCGACCCCAGACTGCGAGCAAGGATACTACCCGGATTGTAACGGGATTTAGAGCGTCGGGTTAGTCGATCCGGATGGTGGTGTATCCCTGCTGCTCGTAGCCCATGATGGAGAGGAAGGTATTCCCCACCAGGTTAATGCCCGGAATCAGGTCTTCCTGCCCGAGATCGAAGCGGCGGGTGGCGATGTGGCAGGCCTCCATGTGGACGCCATCGAGTTCCTGGATGTCGGCCAGACGGTCATGGATGTGGCGCACGGCCGAGACGTCCTCGATCTCGAGGTGCTCGGTATCGCGCGCGATCAGCGCGGCGGCACCACCGCGAAACGCGAACACCATGTTCGGCTCCAGGCCTTGGCGCACCATGTCCTCGTAGGTCTCTTCGATGACGCTCAGCCGGGCAATCAGGCGTTCAGGGTCGCCGATGGTGATGTCCCAGAGGATCTGGCCGTGTTCCAGCCCCGCAATTGCGCGCTCGTCGGAAGGCTTTTCCGCCGCCGCTGGGCTGGTGAGCAGAAAAGCCAGCAGGACAGTGCCGAGAATGCCGATCAGCCGATACTTCATGGCGAACCCCTTGCCGACGCCAGGTCGGTTTCTGTCGTGACTATGCTCCGAGTTTAGGGCATGGGGCCCATCTGCACACGAGTCCCCATGCCCCAGACTCCTTCGGGGAGGAGCCGGCTGGATGACCCCCCCGCGGGCGACTTAGTGCCCGTGGTAGCCCTTGTGCAGGTACTCGACGCCCTCGAGGGTTTGCACCTGGATCTCGCGTACCGGGATGAAGCGCGCGGAGCCGGGCGCGATGATCTCCTCGGTCACGCGAATGCGATAGGGGGCTTTGGAGTTCAGGATCTGCCCGACGTAGCGCTTGCCCTCATGGGTCACGCGTACCGGGGTGGTCTTGTCGTGGCGGCTGAAGTTGTAGCTGACGCCTTTGGGGTAGTCGAGGTTGCGTTCGGAAAAGGTCATGTCTGGGCCTTGCTGGATTGTTCTTTAACTGGGTGAAGTCTTCTTGACGGCCTCGAAGGCCTCCAATGCGGCCTGGCGGCTGGCTTTCAGGTCGACGATCGGGTCGGGATAGTCCTGGGTGCCGCCGGCGCCCGGGGCGTGAATATACCGTGTTTTGGTCTTCTTGAGCACCGGCAGGAAGCGTCGCACGAATCGGCCGTCCGGGTCGTATTGTTCCCCCTGGCGTTGCGGGTTGAAGATCCGGAAATAGGGTGCGGCATCGGCGCCGCAACCACCGGCCCATTGCCAGCCCAAGGTGTTGGAGGCGAGATCGGCGTCGACCAGGGTGTCCCAGAACCAGCGGGCACCATGCCCCCAATGCAGGCGCAGGTTCTTGGTCAGGAAGGATCCGACGACCATGCGCAGCCGGTTGTGCATCCAGCCGGTTTCCCACAGCTGGCGCATCGCCGCGTCCACGATCGGGATACCGGTGCGGCCTTGCTGCCAAGCGGCGAGATCGGCCTCCGATTCGCGCCAGGGGAAATCCTCGAAGCGCGGGTTCAGGGGCTGCTCCGGCGTGTGTGGAAAGTGATAGAGCACATGGTGTGCAAAGTCGCGCCAGCCAAGCTCGCGCACGAAGGACTCGGGTCCTTTCTGCTCCGGGCTGATGCCGGCATCGCGCAGCGCGCGCAGCACCTGGCGCGGCGAGACCTCGCCAAAATGCAGATGGGGTGACAGCCCGGAGGTGCCGTCCTGGTCCGGACGGTCCCGGCTGTCGGAGTAACCTGTGATCGTCCGTCCGAGGAACCGCTCCAGGCGGTCCCGGGCGCCACGCTCGCCGGGCGTCCAGGTGGCGTGCAGGCCGCCGGCCCAGTCGATTTGTGGCAGCAGTGCCAGGTCGTCGAGCGTCAGGGATGCTGGTGGTTTCGCGGGCCCCGGCAGGCGGGAGGGGGCGGGGAGCGGGTCCTCTTCAATGCCGCGCTGCAGGCAGGCGCGCCAGAACGGAGTGAACACCCTGTACGGGCTACCCTGTCCGGTCTCGACGTCCCAGGGCTCGATCAGCAAGGCCGCGTTGAAGCTGCGAACCTCCAGGCCATCGGCGCGCAGCCCGGCCTTGACGCCCTGATCGCGCAGGACGCGGGCCGGTTCGTAGACACGGTTCCAGTACACGGCCTCGGCCCCGGTCTCGGCGACCAGCTCGCGCAGGGTGTCGAGGCTCGAACCCGCGCGAATGATCAGAGGGCTGCCGGCCCCTTCAAGTGCCTCATTCAGCTTTTCCAGGCTGTGGTGCAGCCACCAGTTGGACGCGGCTCCGGGTGCCCACTGCAGGTCTTCGTCCGGGGCATGGATGAAGACCGGGACCACGGCTCCGCCACGTTCGAAGGCGGCGTGCAGTGCGGGCTGGTCGGCCAAGCGCAGGTCTTGCCGCAGCCAGACGAGAGTGGGGCCGGGCATCAGGGGTGTTCTTCCTGATGCTGCCGTTCGCGCGTCGGGGGGCTCTCGGACCGCGATTCAGTGGGTGTCCGGTTCAGAGGAGGAGTTGCCGGCTGAGTCGTTCGGCGGCTTCGAGGGGTGCGCCGGGCAGCACTTCGATCTCGCGCCGATGTTCTGCCTGCGAGAGTTCCAGAGCGGCCGAGCCTGCCAGATAGCAGCGCGGTCCGGGGTGATCAAGGATGGCCTCGACCCGTGGAAGCTCGGGGGAACGCATCAGCTGCGAGGAACCGTGGATGATGACGGCAGGAGCGGACAGGCGTTGCACTAGGGTGTCCAGGGCCTCGGGGCTGGTGGCGTCGAACAGCGGTAGCGTTTTCAGACCGCGCCGGGCGCAGGCTAGTTGCAGGAGCATGCCGCCCACCTGCTGATGCCCGCCACCGAGCACCAGACAGGGAATCGCGGGTTCTTCGCAGGCGCGGATTGCGGCACGCAACTGATCGGAGAAAGCCGCGGTAGCCCAGGCGGCAAATACCGCCAGGCGTACTTCCCCTTCAGGCGTGTGTCGCGATTCCCCCCGCAGGCGCCGGTAGACCTCGAGAAAGGCGCTTTCATGCACCCCGTCCCAGCCGTGGCGCATGACCAGCCGTGCGTAGGTGCGTTCCAGTTGCCCGGCATCCAGGTCCACGACAGAGGCATACAGTGCCTCGGCCAGTGGGTCGAGGGTATGCGGGGCTACGCCCGGTTCGCTGGAGCCGGCGCGGTTGCGGCGTGCGGGCGTGGTGGAGTCGGGCTGCGAAGAAGAGGGCAGAGCGGTAACGGCGTTTTCACTGGCGAGAACCCGATGGACCTGAGAAACCGGAATGCCCTGACCGAGCAGCTCCAGGATGCGCCTGATGCGAGCAATGTCGTCCGCGCTGTACAGTCGGTGTCCCTTGGGGGTGCGCATCGGGCGGATCAGCCCGTAGCGGCGTTCCCAGGCGCGCAGGGTTACGTCGTTGATCCCGGTCTCCGCGCACACGTGGCGGATGGGGTAGAGACCTTCTTGATCATGGGTGCTCAGTTGAGTCGCGCTGGCCATGGTCAGATTGTACAGCATCTGTACGGATCATGTACCTGGTGCCAGGGAAAAGCTTCGGTCGGGACGGCGGATGCCGTCAACCCTGACACTGATTCGGTGGTGGGAGCGTCCTGGGTTCATACGCCAAGCGCAGCATAGCGGCGAGGGTCGCGCCTTGCAGGAAGGTTGCGCCCGGTTCGAGCCCGTACATCCATAGGGGCGTTCCAGGTGGAATGAACCCCGGCAGGAATCAGTCCCCTAACAGCACAATGAAGAATTAAATGGAGGCGAGTCATGTCGCAGGGCGGGAACAACATGCGATATCCGTTCATTCGGAGCGGTTCCGTGCTGGCCACACTGTCGGCCCTGTGCCTGGCCGTAGCCGTACCGGTGCAGGCCAACCCCGAGATGGCGGACAGCATTTCTCCGTATCTACGCCTGCATGTCGACGATCCGGTGAAGTGGCGCGCCTGGGATCCAGCCTTGCTGGACAAGGCGCGCGAGGAACAGCGCCCGCTGCTGATCTCCAGCGGGTACTACTCCTGCTACTACTGCCATGTCATGCAGGACGAGAGCTTCAAGGACGAAGGGATTGCCGAGCGTCTGAACGAGCATTTCATTCCGGTCAAGGTCGACCGCGAGGTGAATGGGGCGCTAGACACCTATCTGCTCGAGTTCCAGCGCGCGACGGCGGGTAGCGCGGGATGGCCGCTGAACGTCGTGGTGACCCCTGACGGTCATGCGCTTACCGGTGTGGTGTACGCCCCGCGTGACGATTTTGCGGAGTTTCTGGACGGCATCACCGAACGCCTGGAGGCGGATTACGATGCGTTGGTCGACCTTGCCCGCCGCGGCAGTGATGAGCTCTCCGAGCGACTGCGCAAGGGTGAAGAGCCCCTGTCCGACAGCCGGGCGGCGCGTCTGCCGCAGGTCCTGTGGACCGCCATGGAACGTGAAGCGGATGACCTCCAGGGTGGGTTTGGCAGCTCAACCAAGTTTCCGCATTCGCCCTGGTTGCGCGCATTGCTGGAGGCCGAATACATTGGCGAGGCGCCGGGCTGGGTCCCCGAGTTCCTCGATATCACGCTGGAAGAGATGGGTGGCTCGGGACTGCGCGATGTGCTGGGCGGCGGCTTCTTTCGGTATTCCGATACGCCCGACTGGGGCGAGCCGCATTTCGAGGTCATGCTGGAGGATCAGGCACAGCTGGCCTGGGTATACCTGAAGGCGGGTGAGCGCTTCGACCGCCAGGACTGGATCGAACTGGGTCTGGAAAACCTGGACTTCGTCAAACGCGACATGGCGCTGCGTGAGGATGATCTTGGGGACCAGGCGGAGCCCGGTCCGGACGGCTTTCGTGGCTTTGCCGCGAGTCTCTCGGCAGTGGACGATCAAGGCCGCGAAGGCGGAGCCTATCTGTGGCCGGAAGAAGATCTGGAGTCCGCGTTGGCGGACCACGAGAATCCCGAACTAGTGCGTGCCTACTTCGGGATGGAAGGTGCCACGGTGTTCGATCTGGGCTACCTCCCGCGGAGCGGTGAAACGGTCGCGCAACTGGCCGAACGCTTCGAACTCGACGAGGAGGCGGTACAGGAGAAGGTCGACAGTGGCCGCGAAGCCCTGATCGTGGCCCGAGAAGAGCGCGGTCTGCCGCGCGACGAAAAGGTCCTGACCGGGGCCCATGGACTTCTGCTGTCCGCGCTGGCGCTGGCGGCTGACCACGACGAGCGCTTCGAGAAGGCCGGAGAGGCCGTGCGCTCGTGGTTGCTGGAGGTGGCCGGGTCACCCGATGAACTGCCGACCCTGATGGGCTTGCCGAGCGAAGACGCGGGCGAGGCAACGCTGAACGATTACGCCTATGTTGCCCAAGGGTTGCGTGACTGGGATTCCGCGCGCGACAGTGGTGATCGCGGTGCCGCAATTGCCCTGCTGGAGACGGCCTGGGAGCGCTTCCTTGACGACGACGGTTTTCGGTCCGAGCCGGAACCCCCGTTGCCGGGGATGATCTCGCAACGCTTCCATCCGGCGGTGCATCGGCCGTCACCCACCACGCTCATCCTGCGGATGACCGAAGAGTGGCTGGAGGAGAGCGAGACGCTCAAGACTGCCTTCGAGGAGTATGACCTGCGCCCGGGGCGCGGAGTCGAGGGACAGCCGAAGCATCACGCGCGGCTCATCCTCTGGTTCCAGGAACGCGACTGATCGCCAGCGGCGGATCGACGGCACGTAAACACCGGATTCCGAACTAGGCCCAGCCTCAACGGCGCGGAAGGTGGCCGGGTGCGCGCCTACCGGGGCGTTAGCCCGGCAGGGCGATCGAAGGGAGGGGTTTAATCGCTCGCTTGGGCGCTGCGTTCTTTTTCGGCCTGGTGCAGGCGCTGCAGCATGGCCTTGAGCACCTTCGGGTTGGCGGCGACGACATCGCCGCGGCGCAGCACGTCCGGGTTACCGGCCCAGTCGCTGACCACGCCACCCGCCTCCTGCACCAGCAGCAGGCCTGCCGCGATGTCCCACGCCTGCAGGCCCATCTCCCAGAAACCATCGAAGCGCCCGCAGGCAACCCAGGCCAAATCCAGCGCGGCGGAGCCAGGACGGCGCACACCGGCGGTACCCGGCACCAGGTGACGCAGGCTGCTCAGGTAGCGCTCCAGATCCTGGCCTTCGCGGAAGGGGATGCCCGTGCCCAGCAGGGCGCCTTTGAGGTCCTTGCGGTCGGAGACGCGGATCCGGCGGCTGTTGAGAAACGCCCCGGCGCCCCGTGTCGCAGTGAACAGCTCTTCTTTCAGCGGGTCGTAGACCACCGCCTGTTCCAGCCGCCCCTTGTGCTTGAGTGCGATGGAGATGCCGTACTGCGGGATCTCGCGCAGGTAGTTGGTGGTGCCGTCCAGCGGGTCGATGATCCAGACGTATTCGGCGTCGGCCCCGTCTTGCTGGCCGCTTTCTTCCGCCATGATGGTGTGGTCGGGGTAGGCGCGGCGCAGGGTCTGCACAATGGCCTGCTCGGCGGAGAGGTCGACATCCGACACCCAGTCGTTGCGGGCCTTCTCGCGTGTGTTCATGCGATCCGGCCGTCCCCAGGCGCGGGTGGTGATGCGTCCGGCCTCGCGGGCCGCCGATACCGCCGTGTTCAGCATGGGGTGCATGGGGTGTCTCCTGGTGTTCTGCGGGGTGTCCCGCAGGCGCGTGGACGCGCCGCGGAAAGGCCGCGAACAATACACAAGCGGCTCTTTTTTGGGAAGTCGCGGGCACCGGTGTGTACAATCCGACGCCTTGAATGAAGGGGGTCCCGCAAATGGAGGAATGCCTTGGGCGGGTGCGGGTCGTGCTGGTCGGTACGACGCATCCGGGCAACATCGGCTCCGCCGCTCGCGCAATGAAGGCCATGGGGATTGCCGATCTGGTCCTGGTCGCGCCGGAGCGGTTTCCGCATGCCGACGCCACGGCGCTGGCTTCCGGGGCCGATGACCTGCTGGTGCGGGCACGGGTGGTGGACGACCTGGCGGCTGCGGTCTCGGACTGTGTGTGGGTCATCGGCACCAGCGCTCGGCTGCGCACCCACTCCGTACCCGTGCTGGGTCCGGATGTCGCGGCCGAACAGGTGCTGACGCATGCGTCCGAGCGGCCGGTGGCGCTGGTGTTCGGGCGCGAGCACAGCGGGCTGACCAATACCGAGCTGGATCACTGCAATGCCTTTGTCCAGATCCCGACCGTAGCGGATTTCAGCTCCCTGAATCTTGCTGGCAGCGTGCAGGTGATGACCTATGCGCTGCGCATGGCGGCCCTGGCCGGGGCGTCGGCTCCGGTGGCAGTTGAGCCCAGCGATGCGCGCGACCCGCTGGCAACTCAGGCGGATATGGAAGGCCTGTTCAGCCATTTCGAACAGGCGCTGACGACCATCGATGTGCTCGATCCCGAGAATCCACGTCATTTGATGAGGCGGTTGCGCCACCTCTATATGCGTGCGGGGTTGAGTGCCAGCGAGGTGCGCATGTTGCGCGGAATATTGACGCACACTGAGCGTGGCCGCTGAAGCGGGACGCGGACGTAAGTGATACCTTAGTAAATGACTCAGGAATGAGGCCGGACCATGTTTGACAGGATGCGCGAGGACATTCGCTGCGTGTTCGCACGCGACCCCGCCGCCCGCAACGCCTTCGAGGTGTTGACGGCGTATCCCGGTCTGCATGCGCTCTGGTATCACCGGCTGGCGCACTGGCTGTGGAATCATCGTATGCGCTGGCTGGGGCGGGTGATCGCCAACTTCAGCCGATGGGTGACCGGAATCGAGATCCACCCGGGCGCAAAGATCGGTCGGCGCTTCTTTATCGACCACGGCATGGGCGTGGTGATCGGTGAAACCGCCGAGGTCGGCGACGATTGCACGATCTACCACCAGGTGACCCTGGGCGGTACCAGCTGGGAGGGCGGCAAGCGCCACCCGACGCTGGGCAACGAGGTGGTGATCGGTGCGGGGGCCAAGCTGCTCGGTCCGATCCACGTTGGTGAGCGCGCGCGCGTCGGGTCGAATGCCGTGGTGCTGAAGGATGTCCCGGCGGATGCGACCGCGGTGGGAATCCCGGCGCGGGTCATCGGTCCGCGACCGGAGCCGGATCCGCGTTTTCAGCAGATGGCCGACCGCATGGGTTTCGATGCCTATGGTGTGGCCCGCGACATGCCCGACCCGGTGGCCAATGCGATTCACCGGATCGTGCATCGCGTGCACGAGCTGGACGAGCGCATGGACAAGGCCTGCCAGGCCCTGAAACGCGCGGGGATCGATCCCGGCGAGGTGGTGGGCGATGCGGACTCGAGGCCGATCGAGCCCTGCGATCTGGAGGGACTGGAGCCGGACGAATGCGAGGTTCCTGCGCGGCCGGAAAACCAACAAGAACGTAAACAGCAGGGGAATACTTGATCGTTTTGGTCGGGTATTTTAAGCTGCGCGGCAAATGAGCGAGAAGCACACACAGCCATGAAACTGACGACCAAAGGACGCTACGCCGTCACCGCCATGCTGGACGTGGCGATGCACACCGAGAACGGCCCGGTATCGCTGGCCGAGGTGGCACGGCGCCAGAAACTGTCGTTGTCCTATCTGGAGCAGCTTTTTTCCAGGCTGCGCCGGCAGGGGCTGGTGAACAGCAGTCGTGGCCCGGGCGGCGGTTATGCGCTGAGCCGGGAGCCCGAAGGCATCACGGTGGCGGATATCGTCGTCGCGGTGGACGAGCCGGTGGACGTAACGCGCTGTGGTGGCAAGGCCAACTGCAATTCGGAGTCGCGCTGTCTGACACACGACCTGTGGACGGATCTGAGCCAGCAGGTCTATGACTTTCTCAGCAACCGGACGCTGGCCGACGTGCTGGAGCGGCACCGAGCGCAAATGGCGCAGGACGGCGTGCAAGAAGTCGTCATGCATGGCGACGCCCTCAAGGGCGGTGCGACGAAACCGAGCAATGCAACCGCCTAGGCGGCTGCGAAAGGAGTGAACGAGTAATGAGTGACCTGAAACTGCCCATCTATCTGGACTACTCCGCGACCACGCCGGTCGACGAGCGTGTGGCCGAGAAGATGACGGGCTGCCTGACCAAGGACGGCCTGTTCGGCAACCCGGCTTCGCGCAGCCACAGCTTTGGCTGGAATGCGGAAAAGGCCGTGGAAACTGCCCGCGAGCAGGTTGCAGCGCTGGTTGGCGCTGACCCGAAGGAGATCATCTGGACCTCCGGTGCCACCGAGTCCGACAACCTGGCGATCAAGGGTGCCGCGCACTTCTACCAGCGCAAGGGCAAGCACATCATCACGGTCAAGACCGAGCACAAGGCCGTGCTGGATACCGCGCGCCAGCTGGAGCGCGAGGGCTTCGAGGTCACCTATCTGGGCGTGAAGGACAACGGCCTGGTGGACCTGCAGGAGCTCAAGGACGCGATCCGTGACGACACGATCGTCGTCTCCGTGATGCATGTGAACAACGAGATCGGCGTGATCCAGGACATCGAGGCGATCGGCAACTTGTGCCGCGAGCATGGGATCGTGTTCCACGTGGACGCGGCCCAGTCCGCCGGCAAGGTCGCGATTGACCTGTCCAAACTCCCGGTCGACCTGATGAGCTTCTCCGGGCACAAGGTCTACGGGCCGAAGGGCATCGGTGCGCTGTACGTGCGTCGCAAGCCGCGGGTGCGCATCGAGGCGCAGTTGCACGGCGGTGGCCATGAGCGCGGCATGCGCTCCGGCACGCTGGCGACCCACCAGATCGTCGGCATGGGCGAGGCCTTCCGCGTCGCCGGCGATGAGATGGGCGCCGAACTTGAGCGCATCCGCATGCTGCGCGACCGCCTGTGGGCGGGCCTCGACGGCATGGAAGAGGTCTACCTGAACGGCGATGCCGAGCACCGGGTCGCGCACAATCTGAATGTCTCTTTCAACTTCGTCGAGGGCGAGAGCCTGATCATGGCGCTGCGCGACATCGCCGTGTCCTCCGGCTCGGCCTGTACCTCGGCGAGCCTGGAGCCGTCCTACGTGCTGCGCGCACTGGGCCGCGACGACGAGCTGGCACACAGCTCGATCCGCTTCTCTATCGGTCGCTACACGACGGTGGAGGAGGTCGACCATACGGTCGAGATCGTGCGCGCCGCAGTCGCCAAGCTGCGCGAGCTCTCCCCGCTGTGGGAGATGTACCAGGATGGCATCGATCTGAGCACCGTCGAGTGGGCGGCCCACTAGGCCACCGACTCGGCACCACGAACGCAACGCGTAACACGCAACAGGAGAACGGTCATGGCTTACAGTGACAAGGTTCTGGACCACTACGAAAATCCGCGCAACGTCGGCAGTTTCGACAAGAACGACGACACGGTCGGCACCGGTATGGTCGGTGCCCCGGCCTGTGGCGACGTAATGAAGCTGCAGATCAAGGTCAACGACAACGGCGTGATCGAAGACGCCAAGTTCAAGACCTACGGCTGTGGCTCGGCCATCGCCTCCAGCTCGCTGCTCACCGAGTGGGTGCGCGGCAAGACCCTGGAAGAGGCGAGCCAGATCAAGAATACCCAGATCGCCGAAGAGCTGGCCCTGCCGCCGGTGAAGATCCACTGCTCCGTGTTGGCCGAGGACGCGATCAAGGCGGCCATCTCCAACTATCAGGAGCGGCACGATCAGGGCGAGCAGGCCGAGCAGAAGACCGCCTGAGGTGCCTATGGCGATTACACTCACCGAACCGGCGGCCGAGCGCATCCAGAGCTTTCTTGCCCAGCGTGGCAAGGGCGTAGGCGTGCGCCTCGGGGTCAGGACGACCGGCTGCTCGGGCATGGCCTACGTAGTGGAGTTTGCCGACGATGTCGAAGACACCGACACGGTGTTCGAGGATCGTGGCGTGAAGCTCGTGGTCAACCCGAAATCGCTGGTCTATCTGGACGGCACCGAGCTGGACTTTGGCAAGGAAGGCCTGAACGAGGGTTTCAGGTTCAACAACCCGAACGAGAAGGCCCGGTGCGGCTGCGGTGAAAGCTTCAGCATCTGACTGATGCACGCATCCGGGGTGGTGCATGGTGGTTGCCTGGCAACCACTGTCCCACCCCGTTTTGCGTTGGGTGTCCGCGCCTGAAGCCAGTTCGTTGCGAGGACAACAGGACGTCATGACCGACCCCTTCGAGCAGTTCGACTTGCCGGTCGCCTTCGAGATCGACCGCCAGCAGCTGGCCGAGCGCTTCAAGCGCCTGCAGGCCGAGTTGCACCCCGACCGCTTCGTCCTCCAGGGCGACCAGGCGCGGCGCATGGCCGCGGCCATGGCGGCCGATGTCAACGAGGCCTACGCGATCCTCGACGATGACTACCGTCGTGCGGTGGCGTTATTGGAACGCGCTGGTATCAAGTTCGATGCCGAACGCGATACCAGCCAGAACATCGAGTTCATCGAGGCCCAGATCGAGTGGCGTGAACGGCTGGAAGAGGCCGAAGCCGCCGGCGACCGCGAGGAACTGGACGCGGTGGGGATGGAGCTCGAGAAGGCCCGCGACGAAGCGCGTTCGAAGGTCGCCGAGGCCCTGGCCGATCCGGCATCGCCTGGGGCACAGGCCAAGGACCGCGTGTTCGAGCTGCGCTTTTTCGATCGCCTGCTGGCCGAGCTGAAACGAACCCGACAGAACCTGGCGCGCGGCTGAGCCGCCGCCGTGTGAAGGAGCCGAATTTCGATGGCGTTACTGCAGATCACCGAACCCGGAGCCGACTCCGCCCCGCACCGGCGGCACCTGGCGGCCGGGATCGACCTCGGCACCACACATTCGCTGGTTGCCACCGTGCGCAGTGGCGTGGCCGAAACCCTGCCGGACGAGCAGGGCCGGCATATCCTGCCTTCGGTCGTGCACTACGCGCCGGACGCGGTGAGCGTCGGGCACGCGGCGGCAGAGCACGCGGCGGATGATCCGCACAACACCATTGCCTCGGTCAAGCGCCTGATCGGCCGGGGCGCGGCGGATGTAGCCACGCTATCCGGTGAGCTGCCGTTTCGGCTGAAGACCGGGGACTCCAGCGTTCCGCGGATCGAGACGGCGGCCGGGGACAAGACGGCGGTGGAGGTCTCGGCCGACATCCTCCATACCCTGCGCGAACGCGCCGAAGCCACGCTCGGTGACGAGCTGGAAGGCGTGGTCATCACCGTGCCCGCGTACTTCGACGATCCCCAGCGCCAGGCGACGCGTGATGCGGCGCAACTGGCGGGCCTGAATGTTCTGCGCCTGATCAGCGAGCCGACCGCCGCCGCGGTGGCCTACGGCCTGGACCAGGGCGAAGAGAGCACCATTGCGGTCTATGACCTGGGTGGCGGGACCTTCGATATCTCCATTCTGCAGCTGCGTCGGGGCGTGTTCGAGGTGCTGGCCACCGGGGGCGATTCCGCCCTGGGCGGCGACGACGTGGACCGCGCGATCGCCGACTGGCTACTGAACCAGGCCGGAATGGCCGGCGAGAGCGATCCGCAGCGCCTGCGCCGCGTGCTGTTGGCCGCGCGCGAGGCCAAGGAGGCCCTGACCGACGCCGACAGCACCCGCGTCGAGGTCGTGCGCGCCGATGGCTCGATCCACACGGCGGAGGTTGACCGCGCGACGCTGATGGAACTGGCCCGGCCGCTACTGGATCGCACGATGGCGTCCTGTCGACAGGTGCTGGAGGATGCGGACCTGGCGCCGGATGCGATCGACGAGGTCGTACTGGTCGGTGGTTCCACACGCATGCCGGCGGTCCGTGAGGCGGTGGAGAAATTCTTTGGTCGCGCGCCGCACGCCGGAATCGATCCCGATCGCGTGGTGGCCATCGGGGCCGCCCAGCAGGCGGATATCCTGGCCGGCAACAAGCCCGATACCGAGCTCCTGCTGCTGGACGTGATCCCGCTGTCGCTGGGCCTGGAGACGATGGGGGGACTGGTCGAATTCATCATCCCCCGCAACACCACGATCCCGGCGACCCGCGCACAGGACTTCACCACTTTCAAGGACGGCCAGACCGCGATGTCGCTGCACGTGGTGCAGGGCGAGCGTGATGTGGTCGATGCCAACCGTTCGCTGGCACGTTTCACCCTGTCCGGTATACCGCCGATGGTGGCCGGGGCCGCGCGTATCCGCGTGACCTTCCAGGTCGATGCCGACGGCCTGCTGAACGTGACCGCGCGCGAGCAGACCCAGGGCGTGGAGGCGCATATCGAGGTCAAGCCGAGCTACGGCCTGACCGACAGCGAGATCGAGCAGATGCTGCGCGATTCCGCCTCCTCCGCGCGCGAGGACATGGAGGCGCGGCGTCTGCGCGAGGAGCAGGTCGAGGCCGACCGCGTGCTCGAGGCGCTGGATGCCGCGCTGGAGACGGACGGCGATCGCTACCTCGAGGCTGAGGAGCGCCAGACCATTGAGCAGGCGCGCGACGCGCTGCGTGCCGAACGCGAGCAGGGTGCCGATCCCGACGCCATCGAGGCGGCGCGCAAGCGCGTGGAACAGGCCTCCGAGGCCTTCGTCGCGCGGCGCATGAACGACAGCATCCGGCGCGCGCTCGCCGGACACAACGTTAGCGAATACGACGCAGGGAACTGACAACATGCCCCAGGTAATCTTTCTGCCCCACGAGGAATTCTGCCCGGAGGGGGCCTCCATTGAGGCCGATCCGGGCATCAGCATCTGCGATCTCGCCCTGAAAAACGGGATCGAGATCGAGCATGCCTGCGAGAAGTCCTGCGCGTGCACGACCTGCCACGTCTATGTGCGCGAGGGCTTCGACAGCCTTGAGGAGCCGACCGAGGACGAGGAAGACATGCTGGACAAGGCCTGGGGCCTGGAGCCGGATTCCCGGCTTTCCTGTCAGGCGGTCGTGGCCGACACCGATCTAGTGGTCGAGCTGCCGAAGTACACCATCAACCAGGTCTCCGAGAACCACTGAGGGCACGGCAATGAAGTGGACCGATACCCAGGAAATCGCGATTCAGCTGGCGGACGAGCACCCCGACGTGGACCCGCGCAATATCAACTTCATGGACCTGCGCCAGTGGGTCATGGAACTGCCGGAGTTCGACGACGATCCGAACCGCTCCGGCGAGCGCATCCTCGAGGCGATCCAGGCCGCCTGGATGGAAGAGGCCGACGTCGACGACTGAGCTACTCGCCCGTCGTCGCCGGATGAGTCTGCTCGGCCTCTTCCTGCTGGTGGCGCCATAGCCGCGCGTAGGCACCGTTCAGGGCCAGCAACTCGCGGTGCGTGCCGCGTTCGACCACGTGGCCGTGTTCCATGACCACGATCTGTTCGGCATCGATCACCGTCGACAGCCGATGCGCGATTACCAGCGTGGTACGCCGCGCCGAGACCTCGTTCAGCGCGCGCAGGATCGCCTTCTCCGAACCCGAATCCAGCGACGAGGTCGCCTCGTCGAAGACCAGGATCGGTGGATCCTTCAGCAGCATGCGGGCGATCGCGATCCGCTGTTTTTCCCCGCCCGAGACCTTCAGTCCCCGTTCCCCGACGATCGTATCCAGCCCGTCCGGCAACTGGACGATGAAGTCGTCCAGGTGCGCGAGGCGCACCGCGCGGCGAATCGCTTCCTCGTCCGCACTCGGCTGGCCGTAGGCGACGTTGTAGCGAATGGTGTCGTTGAACAGCACGGTGTCCTGCGGCACCACGCCGATGGCGCGGCGCAGACTGGCTTGCGTCACCTCGCGTATGTCCTGGCCGTCGATGGTGATGCGCCCGCCGTCGACGTCGTAGAAGCGGAACAGCAGGCGCGCCAGGGTGGATTTGCCGGCCCCGCTGGGGCCCACTACGGCCAGCTTGTGCCCGGCCGGGATCTCCAGCGAGACGTCCTCGAGGATGCGCCGGTTTGGGTGGTAGCCGAAATCCACATGCTCGAAGCGTACTGTGCCCGCCCGGACGTCGAGATCGGGGGCATCCGGGCGGTCCTCCACCTGAACCGGTTTTTCCAGCAGGCCGAACAGTCGCTCGATGTTGGCCAGCGACTGGCGAATCTCGCGATAGACGAAGCCGAGGAAGTTCAGCGGCATGAACAGCTGGATCATGTAGGCGTTGACCATCACCAGATCGCCCAGCGACATCTCGCCGGCCGCCACCTGGCGCGTGGCCAGCAGCATGATCACGGTGATCGCGGCGGCGATGATCAGGGCCTGGCCGGAGTTCAGCAGCACCAGCGACAGGACGTTCTTGGTGCGCGCCTGTTCCCAGGCCGCCAGCCCGCGGTCGTAGCGCTCGGCCTCGAAGGCCTCGTTGCCGAAGTACTTGACCGTCTCGTAGTTCAGCAGGCTGTCGATCGCGCGGGTGTTGGACTCGTTGTCGCGCAGGTTGGCCTCGCGCACGAAGCGCGTGCGCCACTCGGTGATCCAGATCGAGAACGCGATGTAGACCGCGACCGCCACCAGCACCGTAACCATGAACACCGGCCCCACGGCGATCAGCAGGATCACCGCGACCAGCGCGATCTCGATCAGGGTCGGCAGGATGTTGAATACGGTAAAACGCAGCAGGAAGCTCATGCCGCTGGTGCCGCGCTCGATGTCGCGCGCCAGACCACCCGTCTCGCGTGCGAGGTGAAAACCCAGCTCCAGTCGGTGCAGGTGCTGGAACACGCGCAGCGAGGCACGGCGCATCGCGCGTTCCGCGACGCGCACGAAGACCGCGTCGCGCAGCTCGCCGAACAGCGTGCTGCCAAAGCGCAACAGACCGTAGCCGATCACCAGGGCCACCGGTACGGCGACCAGCGCCTCGGTGCCGGCGTCCTCGAAGTGCTCGACGATGTATTTAAGCGCCAGCGGGATCGCGACCGTGGCCAGTTTGGCCAGGCCCATCAGCACGAGCGCCAGGATCAGCCGCCCGCGAAACTCCGCCAGATAGGGGAGCAGGCTCTTGAGGATGCGCCAGTTCACCGCCCCGGGAGGCGGGGCATCTGGATGCGTCGTGTGGCCGCGCATTCAGGCGGTTTCGACGCGGTTGCGGTTGGCGCGCTTGGCCGCGTACAGCGCCTCGTCCGCGCGCGCGATCAGGTTCTCGGCCGACTCCCCCGGCTGGTGGCCGCTAACACCGAAGCTCGCGGTCAGCGGTGGGTCGGTCCCGAAGTCATGTGCCTCGATTGCCTGGCGCAGGGCCTCGGCGAGATTCGCGGCCTGTTCGGCGGTGGTGTTCGGGCAGAGGATCAGGAACTCCTCGCCACCCCAGCGTGCGGCGGTATCGGAGCTGCGGATGCGGCTGCGCAGGAGTCGCCCGGTCTCGCGCAGGACATGGTCGCCCCGAGCGTGCCCCTGCTGGTCGTTGATCGTCTTGAAGTGATCCAGATCCATCAGGATCGCGGTCAGCGGGCTCGCCTCCCGGCGGGCCTGGAGGATTGCTTCCTCAAGGGCATGGTTGCCCTTGAGGCGGTTGTGCAGCCCCGTCAGGGGGTCGGTGGTGGCCAGGCGCTCCAAGTGCTCCTGAGCGGCCTCGAGATCCCGCGTGCGTTCGCTGACCATGCGATCCAGGACCTGGGCGCGGTCCTCCAGCTCCTTGATCGGGTAGGGCTCGTCGGTCCCGTGGACGGTGGCGGGAAACGAGCCATGCAGGTGTGCCAGGCGCCAGCCGTCGTCGGTGCGCCGAAAAACCAGGGTGCCCCTTAATTCGTTGAGTTTGACCTGTTGCCCGTGGATCCGGGTGTGCATGCCGAAGGTGATCATCGCGATCGCAACCTCCGGATGCGGAAAGGTCACGTGTTCGCGCTCGATCGTGTAGTCGAAGGACTCCGGCGCCTGCTCGATATCGCGCCGAATAATCGAAGCGGCCTCGTCGGGCGAGAACGCCGCCTCGCCCATGCCGGTACCGAAGCCGCAAAGCGTGTCGGTGTGAAGTGCGAGCAGCTGATCGAAGTCCCGGTGCCGCAACCAGGTATCCAGGTACTCGCGGACCGCGCTGCGGACTTCCTCTTCAACCGAATTAGGCATGCTTTCGGGCCATCACGTCTGGTGGTGGATGCGGGTCGGGCGGGGTGGTAACCAATGTACACGGTGGGGCCTGACCGGCACCAGCCGTGATACCGGGGACTGTCTGGGCGCGGCAGACTGTTTCGAGGCTTGCAGCCTTGCCGGGCATTCGGCAGGCTTCGATGTTTGCCAACCCTTGGAGCTTCTCTTGGAACCCACACGTCTCGCTGCCGGGCATGCGCAGGGAAGCGCCCCGGCCATTGCGCCGCTGGACATCCTGCGCGAGACCTTTGGCTATTCCGATTTTCGTGGCCAGCAACAGGCGGTCATCGAGCATGTGATCGCCGGTGGCGATGCCGTGGTGCTGATGCCCACTGGCGGCGGCAAGTCGCTGTGCTACCAGGTACCGGCACTGGCCCGCCCGGGCTGTGCGGTGGTGATCTCGCCGCTGATTGCGCTGATGCAGGATCAGGTGGCGGCCTTGCGCCAGAACGGGCTGGCCGCGGCCAGCCTGGATTCCGGCCAGGACGCCGAGACCGCGCGTGGTGTGCTGGCCGCACTCCATGCGGGCGAACTGGATCTCCTGTACCTGTCCCCGGAACGGCTGTTTGCTTCGGGCATGCTGGAGCGTCTGCAGGGGATCGAGCTGGCCCTGTTCGCGATCGACGAGGCGCACTGCGTTTCCCAGTGGGGCCACGACTTCCGCCCGGAATACGGCCAGCTCGCGGTGCTGGCCGAGCACTTCCCGGATGTCCCGCGCATGGCGCTGACCGCCACGGCCGACGGGCCGACCCGCCAGGAGATCCGCGAGCGGCTGCGGCTGGAACAGGCCCGCGCGTTCATCAGCTCCTTCGACCGTCCCAATATCCGCTATCGCGTCGCCCAGTCCGATGGCGGGCGTGGGGGTGCCCCGCGTGACCGCCTGCTGCGCTTTATCCGCGAGGAGCATGCGGGCGAGGCGGGCATCGTCTATTGCCTGTCGCGCAAGAAGGTCGACGCCCTGGCCGAGTGGCTGGCGGAGCAGGGGGTTCCCGCGCTGCCCTACCACGCGGGCCTCTCCGCGCGCACGCGCACGGAAAACCAGACCCGCTTCCTGCGCGAGGAGGGCGTGATCATGGTGGCCACGATCGCGTTCGGCATGGGGATCGACAAGCCCAACGTGCGGTTTGTCGCGCACATGAACCTGCCCAAGAGCCTGGAGGGTTACTACCAGGAGACCGGGCGCGCGGGGCGCGACGGGCTCCCGGCCAACGCCTGGATGGTCTACGGCCTGCAGGACGTGGTGACCCTGCGTCAGATGCTGGAGGGCTCGCAGGCTGGCCCGGAGCGCCAGCGCATCGAGCAGCAGAAACTGGATGCGATGCTGGGGTTCTGCGAGATCACCAGCTGTCGCCGTCAGGCCCTGCTGGCGTACTTCGACGAACACATGCCGGAACCCTGCGGGACCTGCGACAACTGCACGGATCCGCCCGCGACCTGGGATGCCAGTGTGCCGGTGCAGAAGCTTCTGTCCTGTATCTACCGCACCGGCGAGCGCTTCGGGGCCGGGCATGTGATCGACGTGCTGCGGGGTTCTTCGAGCGAGCGCCTGCAGCGGCTCGGGCACGACCGACTGAGTACCTACGGGATTGGCACCGAGCTGGACAAGATGCAGTGGCGCGGGGTGGTCCGCCAGTTGCTGGCCCGTGGGCTGCTCCGCCTCGACGACGAGGGCCACGGCGGCTTGCGCCTGGATCCCTCCTGCCGGGGCGTGCTGCGCGGGGAGGAATCCATCCATCTGCGCGAGGAGCAGGCCCGCCCGGCGCGCCAGGCTCGGCCCGCGCGCCGCGACACCGCGCGCAGCGTGTCCGCGATGGATGCGGAAGACCGGGGTCTGTGGGAACGCCTGCGGGCGCTGCGCACGGACCTGGCGCGCGAGCAGGGGGTGCCGCCGTATGTAATCTTCTCCGATGCCACGCTGCTGGAGATGGTGGCCAGCGCGCCGCGTACGCCCGAGGAGATGGCGGGGATTACCGGGGTGGGGCAACACAAGCTCGAGCGCTACGGCGATGCGTTCATCCGGGCCATCGAGGGGCATTTCGGGCTATAGTGGTGCAAACGCCGGGACAGGCCCAATAACAAGACGACAACAGCCGGGGAGACCGCGTGAGCCACACCCCTTTTCTGAAAAATTTCTACGAACTCCGGGATGGCCAGGTGGTGGTCACGCCCGAGCAGGGCAGCGAGTTCGCCAAGACGCTGGCGGGTGACTTCAACCCGATCCATGACGCCGACAACCGGCGTTTCTGCGTGCCCGGCGATCTGCTGTTTGCCCTGGTGCTGGATACCTTCGGCGCGAGCGCGAACATGCATTTTCGCTTCACCAGCATGGTGGGCGGGCATGTGCCGCTGATCTTCCCGGACAACCCCGGCGATGCCTTCGCCATTACGGCGGACGGCGGCAAGAGCGTGATCGAGGTCGAGCGCTCCGGGCGTGTGATCGATGATCCGGATGTGATCGAGTCGCTGATCCGCAGCTACGTCAGCTTCTCGGGGCAGAATTTCCCGCATGTGCTTGTGCCGCTGATGGAGGAGCACGGGGTGATGGTGAACCCCAAGCGCCCGCTGGTGATGTACGAGCGCATGGGCTTCAGCCTGCCGGAGCCGCTGGCCGCATCGGCCGGCGTCCCGGAGCCGCGACTCAAGGATGCGGTGATGACCGTGAACGGCAAGCGCGGCGAGATCCGCCTCGACTACGAGCTGGTGATCGACCAGGCCGTCGTGGCCGAAGGCAGCAAGCATCTGGTGCTGAGCGGCCTGCGCCCGTACGACGCCGCGGATGTCGAACAGCTGGTGGCCGACTACGAGAGCTGGAAGGCCGCCTACACTGGCGAGGCCCGCGCACGGCGGGTGGTCGGCTAGGTCCGCAAACTCCGCATCCTTCGGACTTGCCCCGAGGGCAGCCTGTTGAAAAAACTAGTCGGCGGTGTCGCGTGCGTGCTCAGCCAGGATATCGCGCGAGATGATCGCCAGCGTCTCTTCGTGTGTCGCACGCAGGAACACCCCCGGCGCACAGCCGGCCTTGTAGGCCTCCAGCCAGCGCCCGGCACAAAGGCACCAGCGGTCCCCGGCCTTCAGACCCGGGAATCCGAACGCCGGGTTGGGTGTGCTGAGGTCGTTTCCTTTGGTGCGCGAGAACTCCAGAAATTCCTCGGTTAGTTCGGCACATACGGTATGAATGCCCTGGTCGTCGTGGCCGGTGGCGCAGTCACCATCGCGATAGAAACCGGTGACGGGATCGGTGCCGCAGGGTTCCAGCGGGCGACCAAAGACATTGCGGGATTCGAAACGCTGCATCGTCAGCATCTCCTGGTGAATGAAATCCCTGGCAGGATAACGAACTCGCCAGCGTACCGATCGGTTCCTGCACAGGTGATGAGAGTTCATCCTGGATCCATGCCACCAGGCCTCGTGGAGTGGCGGCACACTGTGAAGGCATTGGCAGTTTTCGGGCTGCATCGGAACAACCGGGTCTTTCAACTGGACTCACGGGCAGGAACCCACACAAGGAGTAGGTGACATGATGTCGACGAAACGCTGGGTACTGGCCGTGGCGCTTGGTACGTTGTTTTCAGTGGGTACCGCTCAGGCGCAACCGGGTCCGGGTGGACCGCCGGGTGGTTCGCCCGGGGCCAGTGGCGATACGCCGGCCGCGGGCAATCCGCCGCCGGGCCATGGCGGGACGCCTCCGGGGCAGCAGCGCGGTGGCAGCAGCCCGGACCTGCCGGAGCCGCCGCGGACGTCCGGCCCGCCGAGCCCGCCCGAGCCGGGGGATGGTCCGTTGCCGGATCCGTCCGATCTGCCGGAGCCGCCGACACCGCCCACGCCCGATCTCTGATCGGTCTTCCGAACGGGCTATCGGCTTCCTGCCCGCGGCGCGCGCAGCGCGGCGGGCAGGGCCGGGTTCATCAGGAGCGCATAGGCCGCAGTGGCAGCCACCACGCCGATCAGCGGCGGCACGACGGGCGAGTAGTACGCGGCCGCCGAGCCGACGGCGTAGGCCAGCAGTCCCGGCCAGTGGAAGCTCGGGAGCCGGATGTCGGCCAGTTGTGGATATTGGCCGCGATGGCGTAGCCAGTAATCGGCCATGATTACGCCGCCCAGCGGCGGGATGAAGGTCCCCAGCAGGATCAGGAACGGCACCAGGTAGTCATACATCCCGGCCACCGCCAGCGCCGTGCCGATGGCGGCGCCGAGGACCGTGACCAGCCGCCGGCGCTGGGTGCGCAGCAGATTGCAGCCGGCCACGCCGAAGTTGTAGATGGTGTTGTCCTGGGTGCTCCAGATATTCAGGAGCAGCATCAGCAGCGTGAAGCTCACGAACCCCTGCGCCAGCATCACGTGGACAATGTCGGCCTCGTGATAGATCAGCGCGCCCAGCGCGCCGGTCAGTACCATTAGTCCATTCCCCAGAACGAAGGCCGCCAGGGTGGCGATCACCGCAATGCGGGGTGTGCGGGCGAAGCGGGTCCAGTTGGTCGCCAGCGTCGCGCCGCCGACAAAGGTGCCGATCACGATGGTCAGCGCGGCACCGAAACCCATCTCTGTGGCCGGATCCTGCCCCAGCAGACCGCCAGGCCCGCCCACCTCGCCCACGCCAATGAACAGCGTGAACAGGATAAACAGCAGCATCACCGGAACGGCGACGCGGGAGAGCCAGTCGAGGCCGCGGTAGCCGATCATCGCGGTGATGCAGAAGGCGAAGCCGAACAGCACCATCAGCCCGACCTCTATGGGTTCGGGGAGGGCGGTGGTCTCGACCAGGATGATCGCAACCGTTGCGGTACCCCAGGCGTACCAGCCGATCTGGGTGAACGCGAGGATCACGTCGGAGAGCTTGCTGCCCCACTCGCCGAAGCAGAAGCGCCCCATCAGCACCGTGTGCAGCCCGCTTCGGCAGCCGATGTAGGCGAGGGTGGCGGCATAGGCCCCGAGCAGGAGGTTGCCCAGTGCAATCACCAGCATCAGTTCGCCGAAGGTGAAGGCGGTGCCCAGGGAGCCCCCGGCCCAGAGGGTCGAGGTAAAGAACGTGAAGCCGAACAGGACGATAGTCATGGACCAGAAGCCCTTGCGGGCGTGTTCCGGGACTTCGCTCAGGGGGTGGTCGTTGTGGTTCACGCAGGTCCGTTGGCCGGGAGTCCCAGGGAGTGTACCGATGGTCGCGTTACTTCGCCTGCCCTCCCAACTCCCGCATTCTTTCCAGCCAGCGTTCACGGCTAGCGGCATTGCCCCCGGACTGCCCGATCAGAGTGTGGCGCACGGGACCGAAGCCGCAGAAGCGAAAGACGTTGCGCTCCAGGCTTTTCACGCTATGCGCGCGGTAGAACCAGCGGTAGACCGGCGCCGGCATGCCCATGGTGACGACGATGCGCACGGAGCGGCCCTTGAGTCGTGTATGGCGCAACTGATTCATATCGCCGTCGGCCACGAAGGATGGCCGAAAGACCTGTTCCAGAAAGCCCTTGACCAGTGCCGGCATATCGCCCATCCACAGTGGATAGATCAGCACCAGGTGGCTGGCGACCTCGATCAGTTCCTGAGCTTCGAGGATTGCGGGAGGCACGGTTGTGTCCAGGAACTCGGCCTGGCTGCGCAGTAGTGGGAAGTCGCGCTGGGCGATCGGGAACCGGTCCACCGCAAGCCCTGCGTGTTCTGCTCCTTCGTGGTAGGCATCGGCCAGCGCATGGTCGAAGTGGCCTTCGGTCGGGTCAGGGTGGCCCTGCAGGATCAGGATGCGCGCCATCACTCAGTCTCCGACTGTCCAGAAACAAACAGCTCCCCCGAGCGTAGCCCATCATCCGGGTAGCCCGACCGTCCATGATGCTTGGCACCCACACCCAGGTGGACATTGCATGCCGTTTGCCTACGATGTTTCCAGTACCAGGGTTGTGTAACGGAGATGGGTTGAAATGGCTTTTGATCCGGTGGTTCTGTTCTTTCTGCTGGGGGCAATTGCCGGGCTGGCCAAGTCGGACCTCAAGATCCCGATGGCCATCTACGAGGCGCTGTCGATCTATCTGCTGCTGGCGATCGGCCTGCACGGTGGCGTGAAGCTGGCGGAGAGCGAACTCGTACCGCTCATCCTGCCGGGCCTTGCGGTGCTGGCAGTGGGCTCCCTGATCCCGCTGCTGGCCTTTCCGGTGCTGCGCTGGCT
Organism: Thioalkalivibrio sp. ALD1; assembly: GCF_000381245.1. Taxonomy (NCBI): domain Bacteria; kingdom Pseudomonadati; phylum Pseudomonadota; class Gammaproteobacteria; order Chromatiales; family Ectothiorhodospiraceae; genus Thioalkalivibrio; species Thioalkalivibrio sp. ALD1. Next base: position 146,091 of record NZ_KB906244.1, read on the forward strand.
GGGGCATATGCCGCGCGCGGATTCGGCCTCCATCGCCGCGCACTACGGCTCCGTCAGTGTGGTGACGTTCTCGGTGGCGGTCGCCTTTCTCGCGGCCCGCGGGATCGACTACGAGGGCCACATGGTGGTCTTCCTGGTGCTGCTGGAGATGCCGGCGCTGGTGATCGGGATCCTGCTCGCGCGCATGGGCACGAAGGGAACGGTGCAGTGGGGCAAGACCATGCACGAGGTGTTTTTCGGCAAGAGCATCTTCCTGCTCGCGGGCGGGCTGGTGATCGGCTTCGTGGCCGGCCCCGAACTGATGGATCCGCTGGAGCCGATGTTCTTCGACTTGTTCAAGGGAGTGCTGGCCCTGTTCCTGCTGGAGATGGGGCTGGTCGCCTCCAGCCGGATCGCGGAGGTACGCCAGTATGGGCTCTTTCTGGTGATATTCGCGGTCGTGATGCCGGTGGTCTCGGCGATCCTCGGCATCCTGCTAGGCTGGGGAATCGGCCTGAGCATGGGTGGCACAGTGCTGCTGGCCACCCTGTATGCGAGTGCGTCCTACATCGCGGCGCCCGCGGCGATGCGTATCGCGGTACCCAAGGCCAACCCCGCGCTGTCGATCGGTGCCTCGCTGGGGGTCACCTTCCCGTTCAATATCTTCCTGGGCGTCCCGCTGTATTTCTGGATGGTCCAGTGGCTTTACTCGCTGGGAGGCTAGGGCAATGCAATCGGAGGAGATGCTGCTGTTGACGGTGGTCGCCGAGGCCATCCTCGAGGACATCCTCATCGAGGAGGTGCGCCGCCAGGGCGCGGCGGGTTACACCGTGTCCGACACCCGGGGCTGGGGCAAACATGGCAAGCGCCGAGGCAACTGGCGCCAGGGCGGCAACATCAAGCTGGAGGTGGTCGGGTCCCCGGATCTGTGCGACCGCATCGCCAAACAGTTCAAGGAGCAGTACGAGGCGGACTACGGCCTGTTGATGTTCACGGCCCCGGTGACACTCAAGAACTGAGCCGGGTACGCGCAATCACCCGGTAGGGTCCGGGGGAGCCGCCTTGTCCGGACTCGATCAGCACGACCTCATCGGCATTCCATTGAATGGGATGCTGCGGTTGGTTGGATTCGGGCGGGAGCGCGAAGCGGCGCAGGGTCACATGCGGCCGGAACGGGTGATCCTCCGGCGTGGCGCCGCAGGTCCGGGTCAGGTCGCGTGCCCGGTTCGCGAGCGCGTCGAGCTCAGCCGGGACCCTGGAGGGGGCGATCCAGCTGACGCGCGCCCGCTCGAAATGGCCCAGTCGGTCCAGTGTGAGCGGGAAGACTTCCTGTTCCAGCGTGCCGATCTCCTGGGCGATGCAGTCGGCCTGGGTGGCGGGCATGGTACCGGCAAAGGCCAGGGTCAAATGCAGATGGGCCCTGGGTATGGGCCGGCCCGGGCCGCCCAGGCGTTTCGCCTCTTCATCCAGCATCCCGCGCGTGGTGTCGTCGGGCCACAGCGCGAGGAACACGCGGCGTACATCGTTCAAGGCGTCTCTCCTCGACCCGGTCAGCCGCCCGGTCAGACCCCTCAAGGGCGGGGCAGGTTCTCGCGCTGGCGGCGTTCCCACAGGGTTTTGCGGCTGATGCCCAGGGCGCGGGCGAGTTCGGTTTCGGTCATCTGGGCCTGGTTCTGCTGCACGAAGCGTCGGAAGTAGTCATTGAGGCTCGACCCCCCTGTATGCCCATCGCCATTGGCCGTGGTCGGGGCCAGTCCCAGGTGGTCCGGCTCGATCCGGCCGTCCGGGCTCAGCACCCAGCCGCGTTCCAGGGCATTCGCCAGTTCGCGCACGTTGCCCGGCCAGTCGTGGGACTCGAGCGTTCGTTGCGCGGCCGGGGTGAGTTCGGTGGGTGGTCCGCCATTCCCTGCCAGGTCGGCGAGGAAATGTCGGGCCAGCGCCGGGATATCCTCGCGGCGCTCGCGCAGCGGCGGGATGAACAGCTCCAGCACGCGCAGTCGGTAGTACAGATCGGCACGAAAGGCCTGCTCCCCGATCATCGCCTCCAGGTCGCGATGCGTGGCCGCCAGCAGGCGGACATCGACCTTGAGGTTTTCGTTCGCGCCGACCGGGCGGATCTCGCCGTCCTGTAATACGCGCAGCAGGCGTGCCTGCGCCGCCGGGGCCAGTTCGCCGATCTCGTCCAGGAACAGCGTGCCGCCGTGGGCGGCCTGGATCAGGCCGGTGCGTGCCTTGACGGCGCCGGTATAGGCGCCCTGGGCATGGCCGAACAACTCGGCCTCGACCAGCCCCTCGGGGATGGTTGCGCAGTTAACGGCAATGAACGGCCCGGCCGCGCGCGAGCTGAGCCGATGCAGAGCCCGCGCGGCGAGTTCTTTGCCGGTGCCCGATTCGCCGCGCAGCAGTACGGTGGACTGAGTGGTCGCGACACGGCGGATCTGGTCGCGCAGGAGTTGTATGGGCGCACTGTCTCCCACCAGGCCCAGACCATCGTCGACGGAATCGCGATCACCGGTCGCCGTTGTGCTGGCGCGCAACGCCGCGCGCAGAGTGAGCAGCAGGGCATCGTGGTCAAAGGGCTTGGCGATGTAGTCGGCCGCGCCTTCCTTCATGGCGGTGACCGCGGACGGGACCGAGGCGTAACTCGTCATGATGACCGTGGGGGTTTGACCGGTCTCCGCGAGTAGCTCGATGCCCTCGCCGTCGGGCAGGCGCAGGTCCACCAGCATCAGGTCCGGCAGTTCGTCGCTCAGGGCGGTGCGGGCGCTGGCGAGGTCTTCGGCCAGGCGCACCTGGAAGCCGTGGTGCTCCAGGAACCGACGTACGGCACGGCGGATCGGGGCTTCGTCGTCAACCAGAAGGATGCGCGTCATGCGTGGTCGCCATCGGGTTTGTGTCGCGGCAGGATCAGGATAAAACGCGCCCCGCCATCCGGACGGTTCGCGGCCATCAGGGTACCACCGTGGTCGCGCACAATGCTGTAGGCGACCGGCAGGCCGAGTCCGGTGCCGTGGCCGGCGGGCTTGGTGGTAAAGAACGGCTCGAACAGCCGCTCCAGGCTGGATTCATCGATCCCCGGCCCACGGTCGTCGATGATCAGGTGGATATTGCGCCCGCGCGCGCTGGCGCTGATCGACACCGTCGCATTCTCGGGTGAGGCCTGTTCGGCGTTGGTCAGCAGGTTGATGAACACCTGCAGCAGGGTCGCGTGCGAGCCGCGCAGATAGAGGGCTTCGAGGCCGCTCAGTTCGAAGCGCAGATCCTTGCGCCCGGCCAGGCGGGTGAGGCGGATCGCCTCGTGGACGATGGCATCCAGCGCGATGGTCTCGAAATGCCCGGCGGAGGGGCCTTCGTCGGCATGGGCGAACGTGACCAGCGACTGCACGATCGCATTGATGCGCCGTGTCTGCGCGAGGATGTCCTCGGCGGCGCCCCGGACCTCTTCCGGGTCCTCCTCCAGCGGGAGGTTTTGCGCCAGCGAGGCGATGCCCGTTAGCGGGTTGCCGATCTCGTGCGCGACCCCGGCGGCAAAGCGCCCGATCGAGGCCAGGCGGTCACCGTGGGCGATTTCGGATTCCAGCTGGGCGCGCTCGGTGATGTCCTCGATCAGGACGATGCGGCCCTCCAGCCGCCCCTGACCATCCTGGAGCGAGGATTTGTGGAGGTTCAGCCGCCGGTTGCCCTCGGGCAGGTCGACGTTGAGCTTGTACCACTGGCGATCCGGGCTTTCGATAAAGGCCGTTAGCAGCCCTGCCCAGGGGCTGTCGAGTTGCTGGATATTGCACCCGACGGCCCGATTCGTGGGGATCGTGGTCAGCCTGGCCAGCGCCTGGTTCCAGCCGGTGATCTCGCCCGTGGTGCCGAGGCTTGCAACGCCGAGCGGGAGTTCGTGAAGGATCTGGCGGTGGAAGCGGCGCAAGGCGTCCAGTTCGGCTGCCAGGCCCGACAGGGGCAGGGACCGGGTCTCGAGCTGTTCCTCCACCCGGCGCAGGCTCTCGCTGAGGGTGTGGCGCCCGGCCGCATCGAGACGCAGGTGCTGGTCCACGATCATGCGCGCGAGCACCGGGCCCAGTAGGCCCGACAGGTTGCGTTCGATCCGTTCGCGCAGCGAGCGCAGGTCGCCGCGCGAACGGGTGTGGCGTGGCAGACCGAGGTCGTCGAGGGCTCGCTGTACCTCGTGGCGCGCGGCGCTGGCGCCGAGCGTGGCGGCCAGTGCGGTCTCCATCTCGGCGACGTCGCCCGCCAGCGGCAACCCACCGCCGGTCCCGGCCGACTCGTTGGGACAGCAGGCGCGTCCGGCCTCGGTCTCCTCGCGGTTGGGGCGTGTCAGTAGCGAGCCGAGCACGAACAGCACGGCATTGATGCCGAGGCTGCACATCAGGGCAAAGCTCCACGGGTCCAGTGCCTCGGCCTGGAGCAGGGCTTGCGGGTCCGGGTAGCCAGTCACGATGCCAGCCTCGGCCATCAGCGGCAACACCAGCGTAAACGCCCAGCCGGCGATTCCCGCGCAAAGACCCAGCAGGAACCCGACGCGGTTGGCCTGCTTCCACAGCATCAGCCCAATCAGCCCCGGCAGCAGCTGGGCCACGGCGGCAAACGAAATCAGGCCCAGCTGGGCCAGGCCCTCGACCACCTGCAGCAGGCCGTAGAACGCGTAGCCCAGACCGATGATGAACACGATCCACAGCCGGCGTCCCCAAAGGAGTCGGGAGTAGAGGTTGGCGGCGGCGCTGTCCTCGTCGTGCAGGCGAGTGAGCGGCGAGAGGTAATTGGTCCCCATGTGGGCCAGGGCCAGCGTGGTCACGATCATCATCGCGCTGGCGGCAGAGAGTCCGCCAATGAACACCAGCAGGGCCAGCGAGGGCGAATCGAGCATGCCGGCGATGCCGATTGCGTAGTAGTTGGTGTCGATGCCGAGCCCGGCCGACTCACCGGCCCAGTAGAGCACCGGCATCGGCAGATTCAGCAGGAGCAGGAAGGCGGGAAAGGCCCAGGCAGCCCGGTTGAGCGCCGCCGGGTTGATGTTCTCGGTAAACAGCATGTGGAACTGACGCGGCAGCAGGAAGGCGGCGGCAAACGCCAGGATCATCATCGCGAACCAGCCGCCCTCGCGCACCGGCGCATACAGTGCATCCACGGCCTCCGGATTCTCGGTGAGCCAGGTGTCCAGGCCGGAGAATCCGCCGAACACCGCGTACAGCGCGACTGCGGTTATCCCGAGGATCGCCACCAGCTTCACGATGGACTCGAACGCGATGGCCAGCACCAGCCCCGTGTGTTTCTCGCGCGGCGCGATATGGCGGGCGCCAAACAGGATCGCGAACAACGCGATGGTGGCACTGAAGGTCAGGGCGAGCAGGTGCGGCGGCGTCTCGGCCGTTAGCACACCGGCGGATTCGGCGACCGCCTTGATCTGCAGCGCGATGTACGGAAGCACCCCGGCCAGCATGAACAGCGCGACGATCGGGCCGGTCCAGCGGCTGCGGTAGCGGAACGCGAACAGATCCGCCAGTGAGGTGAGCTGCTGCTCGCGGGTCAGGCGCAGGATCGGGCGCAGTAGCCACGGGGTGGCGGCGAAGGCCAGGGTCACGCCCAGGTAGATCGTCAGGTACAGGTAGCCGTGGTCCGCGAGGAAACCGAGGTTGCCGTAGAAGGTCCAGGACGTCGCATAGACACCCAGCGACAGGCTGAACACCCAGCCATTGGCCGCGATGCGCCCGACGCGCGGAACGCGATCGGCCAGGAAGGCGATCCCGAACAGCAGGGCCAGATAGGCCACGCCGACGGCGTAGATCAGGCCCAGGCTAAGGGTCACGGCGATCCCCGGCAAAGACAACGGCGACCAGCAGGATGAAAGCCGCCCAGCCCGCGAACGGCCACCACCAGGCCGGCGTCAGGTGCGCGACCCAGATCACCAGTGGGCTGAGGAAAAGCAGCGCACCAAGCAGGGCGACCAGGATCGCGCGTGAAGACTCCATGGTCAGCGTCCCGGATTGCGCCAATGCGGCCTGCGACGGGGCGCAGGCCGTGGCGCGAATGTGGCGGTGGACAGGCGCAGCATGGCCGCAGTCTACCTCGCGAGATTGTGGGCGGGCACGCCGGTGGCTAGTGGCAAGCGGGTCGCCAGGGGGCGCTCGGTCAGACGGTCCAGTGCCTCGGCCAGCTGGGTAGCGGGACGGTCGGGATGATCGTGATCGCTGGGTGTCAGTCCGATCCAGGTCAGAAGCGAGGCGAGCTGGGCGCGTGTGGTGTCCTCGCGCAGGCCGTCGGCGCCCGTCGTTTTGGACAGCTTCTGGCCACCTGCGGCGATCAGCACGGGGTGGTGCGCGTAGCGGGGCCAGGGTGTGGCCAACGATTGATACAGCTGCATCTGACGGGGGGTGGATCCCAGCAGATCGACTCCGCGAACCACGTCGGTCACCCCCAGCTCGAGATCGTCCACGACGGTGGCCAGCTGGTAGGCAAACAGGCCATCCGCGCGGCGGACGACGAAGTCACTGCCGAGGGCCTCGAGGTCGAAGGCGACCGGGCCCAGGAAACGGTCTTCCACATCCCAGTGTGACTGCACGGCGCGGGCGCGGAACGCTCGCGGCGGGTGTCCGGCCGGCGGGCCGTGGCGACAGGTCCCGGGGTAGATCGGGCCTTCCCAGCCCGGTTTCCCGTTTTGGGCGAGGTCGCGCCGGGTGCAGGCGCAGCCAAAGGCGAGGTCCCGCTCCAGCAGGTGCTCGAGCGCGGCCTGGTATGTCGGGGTGCGGTTGCCCTGGCGGGTGACCGGGCCGTCCCAGTCCAGGGCGAAGGCCTCGAGTGCCGAAAGGATCGCGGCCTCCGCGCCCATCTGGACACGAGGGGTGTCGATGTCGTCGATCCGCAGGTGCCAACGGCCATGGTGGCTGCGGGCATCCAGCCACGAGACGACGGCGGCGAACAGGGAACCGGCATGCAGCGGGCCGGAGGGGGTGGGGGCAAAGCGCCCCACGTAAAGGGCGCCTTGACTCGGGCTGGCGGTGGTCATGGCACGGCATCCTGCCGCCAGTGGCGTATTACGCCATCTGTTTTTCCTTGATCTCCGCCAGCTGCTTGCAGTCGATGCACATCGTGGCGGTTGGACGGGCCTCCAGTCGGCGGATGCCGATCTCGACGCCGCAGGTTTCGCAGTAGCCGTAATCCCCGGTGTCGATCTTGCGCAGCGCCTCGTCGATCTTCTTCGACAGCTTGCGCTCGCGATCGCGGGCACGAAGCTCCAGGCCGAATTCCTCTTCCTGGGTGGCGCGGTCGGCCGGGTCCGCGAAATTCGCGGCGTCCTGGCGCATGTGGCCCACGGTACGGTCGACCTCTTCGGCCAGCTCCTGGCGCCATGCCCGCAGCAGGCTGCGGAAATGATCGAGCTGTTCCGTATTCATGTACTCTTCGCCGGACTTCGGCTCGTAGGGCGCGATGCCTCCGGCAACCATGTGCTTGGTGGAGGGTTGATCCTGTTTCTTGTCGGCAGCCATGCGGGCATTCTCTCCGGCTGGAAAAATAAGGCGCACTTAGTATCAGAGACAGCTCGGCTGGGCAAGTCCCGTGCCAGAGTTTTTGGGCGCTCCCCGAAGCGAACCCCCCTTTATCAGCTACATACCCAGAGGAACTCGGATGCAGGAACTGAAGGCCTTGATCTTCGATGTCGACGGCACACTGGCCGATACCGAGCGCGACGGGCATCGCGTCGCATTCAACCAGGCGTTTGCCGAGGCCGGGCTGGACTGGGAGTGGAGCGTCGAGCGCTACGGGCAGTTGCTGCGCGTGACGGGTGGCAAGGAACGCATCCGCCAGTACCTCTCGGAGGATCATCCCGACATCCTGGACGAGCCCGGCATCGACCAGAGCATCCGTGACCTGCATGCGGCCAAGACCCGCCACTATGTGGCGTTGCTGGAGACCGGTGCGATCCCGCTGCGCCCGGGGGTCGAACGCCTGATGGACGAGGCGGCGGCCGACGGCCTGCGCTTGGCCATTGCTACTACCACGACACCCGCGAATGTCACTGCGCTGTTGCAGGCTAATCTGGGCGACGAAGGGCCGGAGCGCTTCGAGGTGATCGCGGCCGGTGATGTCGTCCCGGAGAAAAAACCGGCTCCCGATATCTTCCGGCACGCCCTGGAAGCGATGGATCTTCCGCATCAGGTCTGTCTTGCCCTGGAGGACTCCGACAACGGCGTTCGCGCGGCCCGGGGAGCGGGTCTGAATGTAGTGGTCACGACCAACGAATACACGCGCGAGCAGGATTTCAGCGGGGCGCTGGTGGTTCTGGATGGATTTGGCGAGCCTGATCGTCCAGCCAAGGTGTTGCAGGGGCCGGACCTGCCGGGACCATGTGTCAACGTGGCGGCGCTCCGCGAGTGGGCCGCAACAGCGGCCGATACACGCTGACCCCGAATGGGCATTTTCCAATAAGCGCATCAGGCGGGCCGCGACAGCGACAGGCTGGCCATGGCTCCGGCAGTGCTTCGGGGGTGTGTAACCAGCATATACCGGTGCTGATCCAGCCGGGGCTGCAGGTGCCGCAGCGCGATCGGTCGAGGGTCGGAGAAGGGTTCGTCGAGCAGCACGATCGGGCGATCCTGGAGCATCAGCGCGACGAGCGTCAGCCGCCGAACAGCGTCTATCATTAGGGAAGCGCTGAAGAAAACCATCCTGGCGTTTTCAGCGCACGCGTCGCTGCATTTTCATGCATATCTTTGCACTGACCAAGGGGTTTGAAGCGGGCTTCGGACTCAACCAGTTGCCGTGGTCGATTCTGGTGACGTTCGCTGTTACCCACGGAAACGCCAAACAATCAGCGTCTCCCTAGCGTTCGAAAATGATTTATTGAAAACGCAAGAACACAGGCGCGTGCGATGCGGTCAAAGCTTTCGGTTCACGTGAGCATCCGAGGTCTGGAAGACGCCGGGCAGCAGGAAGTCTGACTTGTAACGAGGTCGGGATTATCCAAAGCTCGGAACTTGCCGGATTCCCGCAAGAGGTAAACTTATGAAAAAGCCCACCCTTGCACTGTCTCTGGCGGCCGTGTTGCTGGCCGCACCAATGACCGTTGCCGCCGATTCGCTGTCCTTCGGCGAGCAGCAGAATATTCGCACCATGATCGGCGGCAATATTGGCCAGGCAATCGCTAGCAAGCTGGAAGTCGAGTCTCTGGCTGTCGTCAACAACCGTTCTGCGATCTGTAGCGCCCTGACTGGTGGCATCGGGGCAGCGCTGTTGGTAGCCAACCCGGGAGCTCAGTTTCGGATCGCCGGTATGGGAGACCCAGAGGATGCGGCCGAGGCCGTGGCGGCGATTGATGACGCGGAGGTCACCTATCTGGCCTTCGGCGCAGGCGTTAGCCGCGACACTAATGTCGCCCTGGCTCATGGTCTGCTCAGCGAACTCGCGAAGGCCGAATGGGATGGCACCTTGATGCTGCATGCCTCCACCTGGATGCAGCGGCAGGTCCAGGCGGCCGTCTCGAAGGATGAGTCCGTGGCGGAGTACCTGACCGGACGTTCGATGATCGCGCTCAGGCCCGACTTGGAAGCCGGTGAGGCCGTGATGCTGCGCGTCTCCTTCGACGGCTCCGAGTTCACAACCGAGGAGATGGATCGCCTGCCGATGCGCGACGATCTCGTCGAGCTCTTCCGCCGCATGTAGTGTCGGGTGGGTTGTTTGGGGAACCCGATCCCGAGCGGGCAGGTCCACGGAGCCGTATGGATCCGACAGGAGTTCGCGGGATGAGCAAGACGATATTGATGGTGGTGACCAGTCACGGCGAGATCGGCGATGGCCATGCGACCGGCGTGTGGTTCGACGAGTTCTCGGTGCCGTATGACCGCTTCCGCAAGGCCGGTTTCGAGATCAAGGTGGCCAGTCCCAAGGGCGGGCCTGTCCCTCTGGATCCCAAGAGCCTGGAGTCGAATCATCCCGGCCCGGCGGCCGTCGCCGCGCAGGAGGCCCTGGACGACACGATCCATCTCGATGAAGGCATGCACCACGATGCGTACGCGGCGATCTTCTTCCCCGGCGGGCACGGGACGATGTTCGATCTCCCGGAAAACCCGCATGTGCAGCGTCTGGTGGGTGAGTTCCTGGAGAACGACAAGGTCGTGGGCGCGGTATGCCATGGGTCGGCCTGCCTGGTCGGTGCGATGCTGAAAGATGGCAGCCCGGCGGTGAAGGGGCGCAAGGTGGCCGCGTTCACCAACAGCGAGGAGAAAGCCGTTCAGCTCGATAAGGCCGTGCCGTTTCTGCTGCAGGACCGGCTCGCCGAACTGGGTGGAGAGGTCGAGACCGCCGAAGACTGGGCCGACCATGTTGTGGTGGATGGCAAACTGGTCACCGGGCAGAACCCGCAATCCAGCAAGAGTGTGGCCGACGCGATCGTGCGACTCGTTCGCGAATCGAGCTGACGGTTCTGCCTTGTGCATGCGACCGGGGCCATTGCGCCCCGGTTTTTTGTTCATGGGATTTGAACGGGGTTCAAATCTTGGCGCGGATTCGGTACGGTGCGCCGATGGGTACCGAGAACCGCCGCCAGCGCGAACGTGAAGCACGCGAGACACTTTTTATCGAAAAGGCCCACGAGCTGATCCGCTCGGAGGGACTTCTGGCATTGCAGATGTCACGTCTGGCCGCGGCCTGCGAGTACGCGACCGGCACGCTGTACCAGCATTTCAATTCCAAGGAGGACCTGCTCGCGGCTGTCGCCACCCGGACGACGCGCCAGCGTGCCGAGGTTTTTCGGCGGATTCCGCGGCTGCCTTTGGGAACGCGTTCACGAATGCTGGCCATGGTGCTCGCGGATATTGATTTCGCACAGACGAATCCGGACTACTATCGCTTGACCCAGTTCGTTACCACGGAGGTGGTCTGGGCGAGCACGTCGGAAGTGCGCCGCGACGAGTTGCTGGAGGCGGCCCAGCCAATCAGCGAGGCGGTAACCGCGATTGTGTCCGAGGCCCGGGCCAACCAGGACCTTCCATTGGCACAGGAACTGGGCGAGGAAGAGATGGGGCTGGGTCCGTGGGCGCTGAATACCGGAATGCAGACGCTTGCCAACGCCCAGGGGTTGCTGGATGCCTACGACATCCACCGACCCTATGAACACTTGATTCGCCACACCCATGCGCTGCTGACTGGCTGGCGCTGGGAACCGCGGATCGATCCAGACGAACCCTCGGTCGTGCGCGCCGAGACGGAGCGGGTGCGCGCGGTCCTGCGCGAGTACATCCCCGAGGCAAATCCATGAGCAAGCGATTCTTTCTGATGCTGCTGGGCGTGGCCCTTGTCCTGGGCGGCATTTTTGGTTTCAAGGCCTTCGTCGATCAGCAGATCGCGGAGTTCTTCGACGAGATGCCGGAGCCGACCGCGACCATCAACGCGGCGACGGTGGAAACCGATCGCTGGGCCCCCCAGCTACGTGCGGTGGGCGATCTCGAGGCGGTTCAGGGAGCGACCCTGAGCTTCGAGGCACAGGGTATTGTGGACCGTATTCACTTTGCCAGTGGCGCGTTCGCCGAGGCGGGCGAGACACTGGTCGAGCTCGATACCGAGCTCGACGAGGCAGAGCTGGAAAGCCTGCGTGCGGAAACCGAGTTGGCGGAGCGCGAACTGGAGCGTGCACGAGGACTGATTCAGCGCGATGGCATCTCCGACTCGGAGTTCCAGCGCCGCGCCACCGAGGCGCAGCAGGCACAGGCGGCGGTGAAGGCACAGGAGGCGCGCATTCGTCAGAAGCGTTTGCGTGCGCCCTTCGATGGGCAGTTGGGCATTCGCCAGGTGAACGAGGGCCAGTTTGTCGGCCCGGGCGATCCGATCGTGGTGCTGGAGTCTCTGGATCCGCTGTATGTGAACTTCACGCTGCCCGAGCGCCGCCTGGCACTGGTCGAGCTGGGGCAGGATGTCGAGATCACCGTGGATGCCTACGGCGAGACCTTCGAGGGGCAGATCACCGCGATCGAACCGCGTGTCCGTGCGGCCTCGCGGATGTTCCGGGTGCAGGCGATGATCTCGAACGAGGATCATCGCCTGCGGCCGGGCCAGTTTGCGCGGGTGACCCTGCAGCGAGGCGAGCCGGAGAAGGGTCTGGTGGTTCCGCAGACGGCCATTCGCTTTGCGCCCTGGGGTAATTCGGTATTCGTGATCTACGAGGACGATGACGGCCAGAAGCGGGTGGAGCAGCGCCTGGTGGAGATTGGCGAACGCCGGGGTGATCTCGTGCGGGTGGTTGATGGCCTGGAAGAGGGCGACGAGATCGCGGTCAGCGGTCTGCTGAAGCTGCAGAACGATACCCCCGTGAAGGTCACGGAGGATGCTCAGCCTGACGCCGAACGCGATCCGCGGCCGGCGAACCGCTGAGCGGACCCGAAACGATGCGCTTCACCGATATCTTCATCCAGAAGCCTGTGCTGGCCACCGTGGTCAGCCTGTTCATCCTGTTGTTCGGAGTGCGGGCGGTGTTTGACCTGAACGTGCGCCAGTTCCCCGAAGTACAGAACGCGGTGGTCACGGTCAGCACCGCTTATATCGGCGCGGATGCGGACCTGATTCAGGGGTTCATTACCACGCCGATGGAGCGCGAGATCGCCGAGGCGGAGGGCATCGACTACATCGTCTCGAACAGTCTGGCGGGCGTGAGTACCGTGCAGGCATTTCTGGAGCTCGATTACGACCCGAACCAGGCCCTGACACAGATCTCCGCTCAGGTGGACAAGATTCGCAGTGATCTGCCATCCGAAGCTGAGGACCCGGTCGTGGACCTCTCGGTGGGTGACGATGTCGCGGCCATGTACCTCTCGTTCTATTCCGAGCGACTGTCCAACAATCAGACCACGGACTACCTGATACGCGAGGTCCAGCCGGAGCTCGCCACGGTCAATGGCGTGCAGCGTGCTGAGATCCTGGGAGATCAGAGCTTTGCGATGCGTGCCTGGCTGGATGCCGATCGCATGGCGGCCTATGGCGTGACCGGGCGCGATGTTCGCTCGGCACTGGAGGGAAATAACGTCCTCTCTGCGGTGGGGCAGACCAAGGGCTCAATGGTGAGTCTGGATCTGACCGCGGATACCGACCTCCAGACGCCCGAGGCCTTCGAGGAACTGATCCTGTTCGAACGGGATGGTGACCTGGTGCGTCTCGGCGATATCGCCGAGGTGGAGCTGGGCTCGGAGAACTACGACACTTCGGTGCGCTTCAACGGTCAGGCGGCGACTTTTATTGGTATCGAGCTGGCGCCGGATGCCAATGCCCTGGAGGTGATCGCCGAGGTGCGCGAGATCTTCGAGGAACGTATCGAGCCGCGGCTACCCTCGGGGCTGGAGGGCGAGATCGTCTATGACTCCACCGAGTACATCGAGAGCGCAATCAACGAAGTACTGACAACGATCGGCCTCGCGCTGCTGATCGTGCTGTTGGTGATCTATCTGTTCCTCGGGTCGTTGCGCAGTGTGCTGATCCCGGCCGTTGCGGTACCTCTGTCCCTGATCGGCACTTTCATGCTGATGCTGCTGATGGGATTCTCGCTGAACCTGCTGACGCTGCTGGCCATGGTCCTGGCGATCGGCATCGTGGTCGATGACGCGATCATCATGCTGGAGAATATCTCGCGGCACATCGAGGAGGGAATGTCGCGCATGGATGCGGCAATCCGTGGTGCGCGCGAACTTGCCTGGCCGATCGTCGCGATGTCGACCACGCTGGTCGCGGTATTCCTGCCGCTTGGCTTCATCGGCGGCCTGACCGGTACGCTCTTCATCGAGTTCGCGTTTACTCTCGCGGCGACCGTCGTGATCTCGGGGATTGTCGCGATCACGCTGTCGCCGATGATGTGCTCGAAGATCCTGCGCGATGGCACTGTGGAACGGCGCGGGCGTATCGAGTCCTGGCTGGACGCGCGTTTCGACAGCCTGCGCGAACGCTATCGCCGACGGCTGCACGGGGCGTTGAACGACCGCTTCACCATTGCTGCGTTCGGGGCCATCGTGCTGGTGTCGTGCTATTTCCTGTTCGTGACCTCGCAGACCGAGCTGGAGCCACAGGAGGACCAGGGCTTCGCCTTTTCGATCATGGAGGGCGACGCCTACATGGGGATCGACTATCTGGAGCGCAACACGGCGCTTACCGACGGCTTCTTCGACCGCATCCCCGAACTCGACAATATCTTTATCGTGAACGGCTTTGGCGGTGGTCCCGGCATGGCCGGGGCGACCAACCAGGCCTTGGGCGGTTTTGTGATGGCGCCCTGGGACCAGCGCGAGCGTTCAACCGCGAAGATCCTGGAGGAGGACCTGCAGCCGGCGCTGGAGGGGCTGCCAGCGCTGGAGGTGTTCGCCATACAGCCGCCGCAGCTGCCGACCCCGGGACAGGGCGCGCCGATCAGCGTTGTGTTTGGGTCGACCAGTTCGTTCGAGGAGTTGAACGAGCTTAGCCAGGAGATCAAGGACCGGGCGATGGCGACAGGCCGCTTTATCTTCCTGGATACCGATCTCAACTTTGACCAGCCCCGGGTGGATCTGAAGATCGACCGCGAGCGGGCCTCGCAGCTCGGCATCGACATGGCCACGCTCAATGCCGACCTGGCCACGTACCTGTCCGGCGGCTTTGCCGGGCGGTTTGCGATGGAAAACCGCAGTTATCGAGTAATCCCGCAGGTCCAGCGTTCCGACCGCCTGACCCCGGAACAACTGGAAGAGTTATATACACGCACTGCGGATGGCGAACCGGTGCCGTTGTCCAGCATCGTGACGCTGGAGGAAACGGTCACGCCGCGCCAGCTCAACCGCTTCCAGCAGCTCAATGCCGTGACCTTGCAGGGAGTGCCGCGACCGGGTGTTACGCTGGGCGAGGCGCTGGACATCATCGACGAGATCGCGGCCGAGGTGCTTCCGCCGGATGTGAACGTGGACTATGCCGGCGAGTCGCGCCAGCTGAAGGCCGAGGGTGGGGACCTCGTCGTTACGTTCTTCTTCGCGCTGGTCGTGATCTTCCTGGTGCTGGCCGCGCAGTTCGAGTCGTTCCGTGATCCCTTGATTATTCTGACCACGGTGCCGATGTCGATTGCGGGCGCGTTGATCTTCATAAGTCTCGGCGTGACCTCGTTGAACATCTACACCCAGGTGGGACTCTTGACGCTGATTGGGTTGATCGCCAAGCACGGTATCTTGATCGTGGAGTTCGCGAACCAGTTGCAGCGACAGGGCCGACCGCTCCGGGACGCGATCGAGGAAGCGGCCAGTCTGCGTCTGCGCCCGATCCTGATGACGACGACCGCCACTGTTGTGGCCATGGTGCCGCTGCTGCTCGCCTCTGGCGCGGGCGCCGGGTCGCGCTTTGCCATGGGTCTGGTCATTGCGGCGGGAATGGCCATCGGTACGCTCTTTACCCTGTTCGTGGTGCCAGCGATCTACACTTATGTCGCCCGCGATCACTACGCCGACGCCCAGGCGCGCGGCGAGGACCCGGATCCGGCGGCTTCCGTTTGAGCCTGATCTTCGAGCGCTCGATCCGGGGCGTTGCAATAAAGGCATGCATTGACTCCGGTCATGGACTACAATCCTGCTCCGCATCCCGAGCGTCGTGCCGTTGACCCGCCAGCGCTCGTGCGAGCCGAACCCCCACGCCGGTCCGCGGACACCCGCCGACCGGCCCTTTTATAAACGAACGTCTATTGGTCGTATCTAGATTATTTATTTGTTATTAGTAGTGTGCCTTCCTAATCTAGGCGACCGTCACGATTAACCAACGCGTAGGAGAAAGCCACATGGCCGCCAAGAAGTACTCCGCGGGCGTCAAGGATTACCGCGAAACCTACTGGATGCCGGAATACATGCCGCTGGATACTGATCTGCTGGCATGTTTCAAGATTACCCCGCAGCCGGGCATCGACCGCGAAGAAGCCGCGGCTGCCGTGGCCGCCGAGTCCTCGACCGGTACCTGGACCACGGTGTGGACCGACCTCCTGACCGACATGGATTACTACAAGGGTCGGGCGTACATGATCGAGGACGTCCCGGGTGACGACGAGTCCTTCTACGCGTTCATCGCCTACCCGATCGACCTGTTCGAAGAAGGCTCGGTGGTGAACGTGTTCACCTCGCTGGTCGGTAACGTGTTCGGCTTCAAGGCCATCCGTGCCCTGCGTCTGGAAGACGTGCGCTTCCCGATGGCCTACGTGAAGACCTGCGGTGGTCCGCCCGCCGGTATCCAGGTCGAGCGTGACCGCATGAACAAGTACGGTCGTCCGCTGCTGGGCTGTACCATCAAGCCGAAGCTGGGTCTGTCCGCGAAGAACTACGGCCGTGCCGTATACGAGTGCCTGCGTGGCGGTCTCGACTTCACCAAGGATGACGAGAACATCAACTCGCAGCCGTTCATGCGCTGGCGTGACCGCTTTGAGTTCGTGCAGGAAGCGACCCTGAAGGCCGAAGCCGAAACCGGCGAGCGCAAGGGTCACTACCTGAACGTCACCGCGCCGACCCCGGAAGAGATGTACAAGCGTGCCGAGTTCGCCAAGGAGATTGGCGCACCGATCATCATGCACGACTACATCACCGGTGGCTTCTGTGCCAACACGGGCCTGGCCAACTGGTGCCGTGACAACGGTATGCTGCTGCACATCCACCGTGCCATGCACGCGGTGCTCGACCGTCATCCGAAGCACGGTATCCATTTCCGTGTGCTGGCCAAGATCCTGCGTCTGTCCGGTGGTGACCACCTGCACACCGGCACCGTGGTCGGCAAGCTGGAGGGCGACCGTGCGGCGACCTTGGGCTGGATCGACCTGCTGCGCGAATCCTTCGTGCCGGAAGACCGCTCGCGCGGCATCTTCTTCGATCAGGACTGGGGTTCCATGCCGGGTGTGTTTGCCGTGGCCTCCGGTGGTATCCACGTCTGGCACATGCCGGCCCTGGTCTCCATCTTCGGTGACGACTCCGTGCTGCAGTTCGGCGGCGGTACGCTGGGCCATCCGTGGGGCAATGCCCCGGGTGCGACGGCCAACCGCGTCGCGCTGGAGGCCTGTGTCCAGGCGCGCAACGAAGGTCGGGATATCGAGCGCGAAGGCAAGGAGATCCTGACTCAGGCGGCGCAGCACAGCCCCGAACTGAAGATCGCCATGGAAACGTGGAAAGAGATCAAGTTCGAGTTCGACACCGTCGACAAGCTGGATACCCAGCATAAGTGATCGCCCGAGTGCGGGCAGTCTGAGGGGCTGCCCGCACCCAGAGAGAACCAGAGCATAGGATTACCGACATGTCCGATATTCAGAACTTCAAGCCGGTGCAGAAGTACGAGACCTTCTCCTACTTGCCGGAGATGAACGCCGACCAGGTCCGCAAGCAGATTGAATACTGCATTGCCCAGGGCTGGAACCCGGCGATCGAGTACAGCGAGAAAGAAAACGCCATGTCCCACTACTGGTACATGTGGAAGCTTCCTTTCTTCGGCGAGCAGTCCGTGGAAGCGGTGCTGTCCGAGATCGAACAGTGCCGCCGCGCGAACCCGGGCATGATGGTGCGCTTCATTGCGTACGACAACTACGCCCAGAGCCAGGGTATGGCCTTCGTGGTTGACCGCGGTCGCTAAGACCCCGGTTCGGTAGGAGGGCTGGGGCTCTGTGCGGGCTCCAGCCATTCCACCAAGCGTTATTACCGTTGCTGCCGCCAACTGTAAGGAAGTGCCATGAGTAATCCGACATCCGCGTCTGAAGGTCTCTCGGGTCGCGAACTCGCCCGGGAACGGCGCAAGGCCATGTCTCACAATGGCAAGGCTGCCGTGAAGAAGCCCGGCCAGACCAGGGAAACGTCGCGTTCCGCCGCGGCCGCGCAGAAGGCGCGCCAGGCCCAGCCCGTTTCCGAATCGGCCCCCGAAACGCGGGAGCCGGAAGTGCACTCCAACGAATCTTCGTCGTCGACTTCGTTTGTCGCTGACGAACGCTCCCGCGAGCGACGCCCGGAGCCGGGCGCGCATGCCGGGGCCTCCAATGGCCGCCAGGCCGCCCTTGAGCGTCGCCAGAAGATGGCGCGCCAGGGCAAGAAGGCCGTCGGTCGTTCCAACACCCGTGCGCGCGCGCTCGGTGGCCTGGCCCGTGCCGGTGCCGATCGTTCACGCCAGCTCGACGCACTGGCGCAGAGCCAGGGCATGGACATCGACTGCGCGAACATGAGCGGTCGCGAAATCTGTCGTCTGCGTCGCCAGGCACTGGCAACTGACGGCAAGAAGGCCATGGCGCCGGAACCCCGCCGCGAGGATCTCCTGAAAGGCCAGGGATCGTTTGCGGAGACCCGCCAGGACGAGAAGTCCGAGCGTGACGACAGCTACACCGCCGCCTCGAGTCAGCAGGACACTGTCGTCGAGAGTGGCCTCGACCAGCTGTGCGACAAAGTGGAATCCGGCGGTGAGGCCGCTGGGCCGCATCCGATGATCTCGGAGGTTCGGGCGATCTGCATGGCCCGCCGCGAGGCCCTGGCCCAGAACGGCAAGCGGGCTACCAAGCGCCGCTTTAACGGGTCCAAGGGCCGTGGCGCCATGCCGCAGGAAGGCGCCTGGAAGGCCGCGAAGCGCAAGGGTATGTCCACCCGTGAGGTGGCCCGCCAGCGCCGCGAAGAACTGTGCACGATTGGCCGCGGTTCGTCCGATCCGGGGCGTCCTTGTGGCCGGCCGCGGGGTGAGGTCAGCGAAGCCCCGCCCAAGGTGGAAGAGGGTACGACCCTTGCCGGCGGCCACATCAGTGGTACTCAGGTCGAGGCGACCCCGAGCGTGACCGGAGCGGAAGCAGGGAGTTGCTCGAACATCACCGGAACCGAGTATCTCGGTCTGGAACACTACGAGCGTTACTGCAACGTGCGCCCAAGAGCCAACCCGGCCAAGGTGGGGCACTCTCACACAGGCCGCGGTCAGGAGGTCAGTGGGACGGAAGTCGGTCGCTCGCCGCGCGTAACTGGCGACGAGTCGGGGTCCTGCGAGGCGATCACCGGAACGGAGTATCTGAGCAGCGAGCAGTACGAGGGCTTCTGCGGGACCCGTGCGCCGGCGACCAAGCCACGGACCAGCGTGATGATTACGCGCCAGGGCGAGGGTGTCTCCGGCACTAGCGTCGGCCGCAGCCCGCGGGTAACCGGTGACGAATCCGGCTCCTGCCGTGACATCACGGGCACCGAGTACCTGAACACGCAGGCGAGCGAGGTTCCGTGCAACACGGGAAAGTCGAACGGAGCGCCGATGAAGGTCGGCGTCATGCATACGCTTCGCGGTCGTGAACTGACCGGGACCGAAGTCGGGCGCTCCTCGCGAGTCACCGGTGACGAATACGGCAGCTGCAAGCCGGTCACCGGCACCGAATACATCGGTACGGAACAGTTCAAGGGCATGTGCGGTACTCGCCCCGAGCCGACGCCGGCCAAGGTGCAGGAGCTGCACACCATGGAAGACCAGAGCGTGACGGGTACGGCCGTGGGCCGGAGCCCCAAGGTGACCGGCGACGAATCGGGTTCCTGCCGACCTCTGACCGGTACCCCGTACTACAACCAGGCAGATTTTGGCGAGCTGTGTGATCGTCCGGCCGCCGGTGGTGTGCCCAAGGTGGGCGTCATGCACACACTGCGGGGCCGGGAAGTGTCCGGCACCCAGGTGGATAGCTCGCTGCGCGTGACCGGTGACGAGTACGGTGGCTGCAAGCCGATTACCGGTACCGAGTATGTCGGCTCCGAGCATTACGACGCCTTTTGTGGAAGCCGTCCGCAGCCGGGTGCGGAGAAGGTCTCCGTGAGCCGCACCTGGAATCAGCAGAACGTCTCCGGTACGTCCGTCGGCAGGTCTTCACGGGTGACGGGGGATGAGTACGGGGCGTGCAAGCCGATTTCCGGAACGCCGTACATCGGCGCCGATCAGTACGAAACCTACTGTGACCCGCGTGACGCACAGAGCGCCCAGACCCGAGTGGCCGAACGCCACGCGACGCCCGGGCATCCGGTATCGGGCAGCCAGCCTGGCTACGACGAGCGTGTGACCGGTACCGAACGCGGCGCTTGCCAGAATGTGTCGGGCGCGCCGTACGTGGGAGCCAATGAGTTTGCCGCGACCTGTCCGTCGGCCGCGAGCAGCCTGCATCCGCGGCTGCGTCCGGAGGGTCAGGCGACTGTGGCCGCGCCGGTCGCCGAAGTGCCGGCCTACGACATGCCCCACGCCGGTTTCAGTGTGCAAAGCCCGGCCCGCGAGGCCTGGGCGCGCCGCGAACGTCGTGTGACGGGTACTGCGTACGGCGCCTCCGGTGGCATCACCGGCCCGATCAACAAGGCGACGGGTCTGGTGTCCGGTACGGAAGAGTTCCGTTATCAGCCGGATCGTCACCAGCCGGTACCGGCTCAGGCCGAAGACGCGGCCAAGGTGGGCGCCGAGCGCGTGACCGTTAACGGCAGCAGCAACGGCGTGACGATTACGGGCGATGACTGGGGTCGTGGTAGCAGTGTCACCGGCACCGAAGGGTTTGCCACGCGCCGCAATGCGACGCAGAAGGGCAACCCGCGGGGTGAAGGTCGCAGTGCGTATGCCAATCGTGAGCTTGAGCGAAAGGAAGTGCCGATGAGCAAGATTACGGGCTCATCCGGGAATAGTGGCAGTGGTTCTCTCGTGACCCTGTCCGGTGGTGCCCGCGGCTAAGCGGCGAGTAAGGAGGCAATACGACCACGATGGTGCGCCGAGGCCGCCGCAAGACTTCGCCCTTTGGCACGCGCTACGCGACGCCGCGGGGAAGTGCCGCCCGCGCGCCGGCAGCACAGGCGTCCACTGGGGTGGCGTCGCAGCCTCTGGTGAGTGCGGTGCCGCCGAAGGCCGCAGCGGCACTGGAAACGCCGGCCGGGCTCAAGCCCGGGCATCCACTGGCGGATGTGGCGGATAACGAACGGCTGTATGCGTTCGAGAGCGGGTTTCGTGATCGTTTTGCGAACCTGGTGCCGGTACTGAAAGAGGTCCATGCGCTGCAGCATGAGCGGGACTTCGAGGAAAAGGCGCAGCGGATCGTCGAGGACAACCTTGGCTATCGCTTGCCGGAACGTGTCCTTGAGGATGCGTGGATCAATGATCTGGACACGCGTGAACTGTACCTGCACGGGACGTTCGAGCTGTTCGATCAGCTGGTCAACGAATACTGGGCGGGTCGGGATGACCTGGTGGACGAGGCGGAGCGCGCGATTGCGTATTTCCTCGATTGCGATTTCCACGAAGTGGACATCTCGCCCTGTTCCGATGGGCGGCTGTTGAGCCTGCGGCGCTTTATTCTGCGCCTGCCGGATCTGGCCGTTCGGGTGAAGAGTTATGCCGGGGCGCAGTTCGACATCGAGGAAGATGTGCGCCACTGGACGAAACGGGAGCTGTTGCGCTTTCGCGAAGGACGGCCGACCACGGCGGATGTGCCGAGTCGCTACCTGAAGATCGCGGCGTATCACTACAGCAGTGCGGATCCACATCACCAGGGGTGTGCGGCGCACGGCAACAGCGAACGGGATGCGGCGGATGCGGCGTTGCGGCAGCTGCGGGCGTTTCGCCAGGCGATCGAGAACACCTACTGCTGTGGGGCCTCGGTCGACACGCTGCTGATCGGCGTGGATACGGATACGGATGCAGTGAAGATCCATATTCCGGATGCCGATACGCGCATGAGTCTGTACCGCTTCGTGGACAGCGCGAAGCTGTACCGGGAGACGCAGGACCAGGATGCCCATAACGCGGAGCTGCGCGTGTATCAGGCGATCCAGGACGCGATCCACCAGCAGGGCTGGGGACACGGGAACGGGGCACCGCACGAAGGGATGCTTCGGCTGATCTCGCGGCTGCTGCTGAACAATATCTCACAGCTCGATTACGTGGCGCGCTACCACAACGGGCACTACGCCGATGTGGGCCACCGGGAGCGGGTGATCATCGTCGGCCAGGAAGTCGAGGAGATGCAGGTACGCAACTTTGCCTACTTCGCGCATCTGGAGACGATGGAAGAAGGCGCCCACGGCATGGATGTGGGGGTAAACAAGATTTTTCGGCAGTTGAATGTCGAGCGGGGCCTGCCGGTACCAGTGGTGATCCATTACCGCTACGACCGCAAGGTGCCGGGGTCGCGCGAGCGGGTCGAGGCCCGCTGCCGGCGGATTCGCGACCAGATCATGGCGCGCTACCGCGAACTGGCCGAAAAGGGCCTGATCGGGTGCCACATGGTGATTCGCGACAAGCGCAGCGGCAGCCAATTGGAACCGCTCGCCGGTTGAGCTAACGGGACACGGAATGAAAATCTGCAAGGTAGAGAAGACGCTCGTTTCGACCAACCGGATCCGGGATCTGGGCCACCGTCCCTTGCTGGTGGTGCAGGAAAAGGCCGGCGGGCCGCGCACGGTCGCGGTGGATGCGGTCGGCTGCATCCCGGGAGACTGGGTGATCGTGGTCGGATCGTCCGCGGCGCGCGAGGCGGCCGGCAGCAAGGAATACCCCAGTGACGCGACGATCGTCGGGATCATCGATTACTGGGAGGAGCAGTAGCTCCATGGAAATTATGCAGGTGCAGGACGAACTGGTGGTGACCCGTCGCGTGGACGGACTCAAGACCACGTCGCTGCGCGTGCTGGTGGATCAAAAGGGCGCGCTGAGCGTGGCCGTGGATCCGGTGGGAGCACACCCGGGCAACTGGGTGTTCACGATCTCCGGATCGGCGGCGCGTTACGCGCTCGATGACCCCAGGGTGACAACCGATCTTACGATCGGCGGCATCATCGATCACTGGGACGATGGTGGAAAGAAGGCGGAAGGGTCGAAGGACAAGGCTGGACAAGACCAGACCGATGCACAGCGCTCTGCTAGTGCCCGCAAGGCGGCTTGAGCGTCATTTTAATTGGAAAAACTGTAACTCCAGGAGAAAGAGAAATGGCAACTGAACGTTTTGGTGTGGCGCTGGGCATGATCGAGACCCGTGGTCTGGTCCCCGCGATTGAAGCCGCCGATGCGATGACCAAGGCCTCGGAAGTGCGTCTGATCGGTCGTCAGTTCGTGGGTGGTGGTTACGTGACCGTGCTGGTCCGTGGCGAGACGGGTGCCGTGAACGCCGCCGTGCGTGCCGGTGCGGATTCCTGCGAGCGTGTGGGTGACGGTCTGGTGGCCGCGCACATCATTGCCCGCGTGCATTCCGAAGTGGAAAGCATCCTGCCCGAGCAGGTTGAAAAGTAATTCATCAGTAACGCTTGATAGGAGTTGAGTAATGGCTAGCGAAAACTTTGGTGTGGCCCTCGGCATGATCGAGACCCGTGGTCTGGTGCCGGCGATTGAAGCCGCCGATGCGATGACCAAGGCCTCGGAAGTGCGCCTGATCGGTCGTCAGTTCGTCGGTGGCGGTTACGTGACCGTTCTGGTGCGCGGCGAGACCGGCGCTGTGAACGCTGCGGTGCGTGCCGGTGCGGATTCCTGCGAGCGTGTGGGTGACGGTCTGGTGGCCGCGCACATCATTGCCCGTGTGCATTCCGAGGTGGAAAACATCCTGCCGGAAAAGCCGTAAGTCCTTACGGCGGATGAACGCTGCCGCGGCCGACTGGCCCGGCAGCCCGTTTGTAGAAGAGGTTAGCAATGGCGAGCGAAATTTCTGGTGTGGCCCTGGGCATGATCGAGACCCGTGGTCTGGTGCCGGCAATTGAAGCGGCGGATGCGATGACCAAGGCCTCGGAAGTGCGCCTGATCGGTCGTCAGTTCGTCGGTGGTGGTTACGTGACCGTTCTGGTTCGTGGCGAGACGGGTGCCGTGAACGCTGCGGTGCGTGCCGGTGCGGATTCCTGCGAGCGTGTGGGTGACGGTCTGGTGGCCGCGCACATCATTGCCCGCGTCCACTCCGAAGTGGAAAGCATCCTGCCGAAGGCCCCGACCGCCGACGGCTCGGCCAGCTGAGGCAACCTCGATGGCGGATCCGCGGATCGTGGGGTACCTGAACCGCGCGGTGGCGCATGAGCTGTCCGCGGTT
Organism: Thioalkalivibrio sp. ALD1; assembly: GCF_000381245.1. Lineage (NCBI taxonomy): Bacteria > Pseudomonadati > Pseudomonadota > Gammaproteobacteria > Chromatiales > Ectothiorhodospiraceae > Thioalkalivibrio > Thioalkalivibrio sp. ALD1. Next base: position 170,062 of record NZ_KB906244.1, read on the forward strand.
CAGCAGTATCTGGCCCAGGCGCGATTGACCGCGATGTGGGGCATGAGCGATGTCAGCGAGTGCCTGCGTCGGGACGCCCAGGAGGAACTGGACCATGCGGATCGTTTCATGACCCGCATGTTTCACCATGGAGTGACTCCCAACGGGAGCCAGTTGGCGCCCGTGCGTCTGGGACGCTCGATGAGGGAGTTGCAGGAACGCAACCGCGAACTCGAGATGGAGGCCGTTCGCCTGTATGACGAGGCGGCGGTGTACTGTCGACGCGTGGGTGCCGCGGCGGATGCCGAGTTGTTCGAGAGCATTCTGGAGGATGAGCTTGAGCATGTACGGGAGATCGACGCACAGGATGCGGCCGTTCGTTAAGGACGCGCCCGTCCAACGTTCTGGAGTAGTACATGGCGGATAGCGATCTCGTGGTGCCGGCCGGGTGGGAGCCGGGCAAGGGTTCCTCGGCGACCATCAGCAAGCAGTTCACCTTTGACCGCTACGGCATCACGCGGGAGTTTCTCGATCGCGTGGCCGAGTTGTCGGAGGAGGATGGCTATCATCCCAATATCAGTTTCGGTACGACGTATGTGAACATCACCATTGATGCGCGCGACGGCGACCGGATTGGCGAGGCGGATCAACGCTTTGCCCAAGCGGTGGATCGACTGGCCAGCGAGACAACTGGCTGATCGATCATCACGTCAGAGTCCAAGGAACCGGGCCGCCCGGTTCCCCAGGAGGCTAATTCGTGGGTTCCCGGGTATTCGCGGTAGTCAATCAGAAAGGGGGCACCGGCAAGACCACCCTCTCCATGAACCTCGCCGCCGGTCTGGCGCGCCGCGGCCGGACCCTGGTCGTCGATGCGGATCCGCAGGGATCCGCCGGTCAGTGGGCGCGGATGTCCTCCGACGAGCGGCCCTTTCCAGCCTCCGTGTTCGCAGTGGCGGGCCCGCTGGAACGCGAACTCAAGGCATTGCGCAAGGATTATGATCACATCGTGGTGGACTGTCCGCCAACGCTTGAGGGTGGCGCGGTGACTGCCGCACTTGCGGGATCGGATGTCGTGTTGATCCCCGTTCTCCCTTCCCCCGTCGACCTTTGGGGCAGCGTCCGGATGGGGCGCGGCCTGGAGGAGGCGCAGATGAAAAACCGTTCGCTGCGCCCCTATATCGTGGTCAACCAGCTCGAGGTCCGCAGTGCACTTTCGCGCGCGATGAAGCACGCACTGATGGAGATCGACATCCCCGCCCTGGAGCAGTCGCTGCGGCGGCGGGCCATCTACCGGCGCTCCGCGCTGGAAGGCTGTTCCGTGTATGACCTGGGCAAGCCGGGTGAACCGGCGGCCGAGGAGATCGAAGCCATCATCGAGGAGGTGTCGCAATGAGCAATCTGCAAGACAAACTGGCGGCCGGAGTGCGCAGCGCCCGAGAAGATCAGAACAAGGACAGCAGCGCGGCCGCGGACAGCGCGCCGAAGAAGGACACGAGCACGACCCCCGCGAGTGCTCAAAGCCGTCCGGCGGCGAGCACCAAGGCGGGTGCGACAAAGAAGGCCGCAGCCCCCAAGCGTTCGAGCCGCAAAACGGCGACCCGCAAGGCCTCCACGACCAAGCGCAAGGCTCCGGCCCGAAAGCCCGCGGCACAGTCCGCGCGCAAGGCGACCCCAGCCAAATCCGGTGGATCTGCTCCGAGCAGCCGGGGACGTCGGTCAGCCGAGCTGGATCCGAACAAGGCCAAGGCAACGGCCGACGAGCCGTGGAAGAATCTGCACCCGAATCGTATCTGGCCGGACTAGGGCTGGGTGGTTCGGGGCCGGGGATGGCCGGGGAAGCAGCGATCCCGGCCCCCGGCCTTTTTTGATTGAGGAGTCTGGGCAATGCAAGACGATCTGCGCGATCACCTGATCACGGAAGAGCCGTATTACCAGCCGGTCGCGGACGAGATCGAGCTGTACGAAGCGGCGTACTCGGTGCGCATGCCGATGATGCTGAAGGGACCGACGGGGTGCGGGAAGACCCGCTTCGTCGAGCACATGGCCTGGAAGCTCGGCAAGCCGCTGATCACGGTCGCCTGTAACGAGGACATGACTGCATCCGATCTGGTGGGACGCTACCTGCTGGATGCCGATGGCACGCGCTGGCAGGACGGCCCGCTGACCCTGGCCGCGCGCCATGGTGCGATCTGCTATCTCGACGAGATCGTCGAGGCCCGGCAGGACACCACGGTGGTGATCCATCCGCTGACCGACAACCGCCGTGTGCTGCCGCTGGAGAAGAAGGGCGAGATGGTCCAGGCGCACGCGGACTTCCAGGTCGTCATTTCCTACAACCCGGGTTATCAGAGCCTGATGAAGGATTTGAAACAGTCGACCAAGCAGCGCTTCGGCGCGCTGGATTTCGACTATCCGGATCACGAGACCGAGGCGAAGATCGTCGCCCACGAGGGAAAGATTAACGAGGAGATGGCCGGCAAACTGGTCAGCGTGGCCGAGCGCGCGCGCAACCTGAAGGGCCATGGTCTGGACGAGGGCATCTCCACCCGCATGCTGGTCTACGCCGCCTCGCTGATCGCCAAGGGGGTGGAGCCGCTGGGTGCGTGCCGCATGGCCCTGGTGCGCCCGATCACCGACGATCCGGACATGCGCGACGCGCTGGATTCGGCCGTCACCACGTTCTTCTAGCGCAGCTCGGGGCGCCAAACCCATGAGCATCCATCTGGAGGACTACCAGGACCTCCTTGACGATCTGGGGAACCACGCCGCGGGGGTGCTGGAAAGTTCCTGGCAGGAGGCCAGCCGCGCCTTCAGCGCCAGCGGGCTCAAGCGCTACTACCTTGAAGGTGCGCGTAGTCTCCAGGCCCTGGGGCGCGGTTCCGAGATGGTCGTGGCCTTTGTGCAGGAGGCCCCGGCACTGGCCCAGGAGCTGGGCGAGGATGCGGTTGCGGAACTGCTCAGCTCCGCGATCAAGATGTACTCCAAGACCTCCGCGGCGGTCATCACCCTGGTGATCGAGACAAGCCCGGTTGCGGCCCAGCGCTTGGGGGACTATTCGCTGTTCGAAGGTTATCTGCGCCTGCTGGACAACCTGCTGGGGCAGGCGCCGCGTGGCGTGCGTCCGATGCTGGAGCACCTGGACGAACTGCTGACCCACCTGACGCTGGGCGGGCTGAGGCGTTGGGCCTCGTGGGGTGCGCAGGCACACCGCACGGACCTGGAGGCCCAGATTGCCTACTTCGGCCTGGAGTCGCCGGAGTCACGCTCGGTGTTCCAGAAGGAGCGCCGCGGCACGCTGTTCGTGGACGTGCAGCGGCGCATCAACCTCTACTTGCGCTCGCTGTGGGCACGTGATTTCTTCATGCGCCCGACCAGTGGCGACTTCGAGTCCCGTGAGGGGTACCGCCCCTACATCGACGGCTTCACGATCTTCCTCCCGGATGCCTATGACGATGTCGAGGGCCTGACCGGGCTGGATCTCTATCGCGCGGCGGCCGCGCATGCGGCGTCGCATGTGGTGCACACTCGCGAGATGCAGCCGGAGGAAGCCCCGCGGGGCGTGGTCGGCATCCTGACCGAACTGTTCGAGGACGCGCGCGTCGAGTCCCTGGCCATCGCCGCCTTCCCGGGCCTGCGCCAGATCTGGGTGCCACTGCATACCGCCACGGCGGAGGATGGCGAGACACCGCAGGCACTGCTGGCGCGCACCGCGCGTGCCCTGCTCGATCCCGATTACCACGACCCGCATGCGTTCGTGCAGAAGGCCGTGAGTGCGTTTGCGAAGCGCCTGGACGATCTCGAGGCCGCAGGGTTGGCCCGCGAGCTGGCCGAAGCGCTGGCGCCCGAGTTCCCCGAGCAGGGCTACATGAATCCGGCCAAGGTCGCGCCGGATGTCCTCTATCGGGACGACAACCGCTATCTCTGGAACTTCGGCCGCGAGGAGGAACAGGCGGAGGTCCTGGCTGCGCATGGCTCCGGGCAGGAGCGTTTCTACGTCACCCCGATGCAGATGATCAATACGCTGGACGTGCCGAATGCCGGCGACGACGCCCAGCAGATCCTGGTGCTGGCGACCGAGTGGTTCCGCGACGGCGAAAACGAAAGCATCAACCAGCAGGAGGGCAAGGAGCCGATTTCCCTGCCGTTCCACTATCACGAGTGGGACTACCAGATGCAGTTGGAACGGCCGCACTGGGTCACGCTGCTGGAGCGGCGCCCGAAAAAGGGCGAGATCGAGGAAATCGAGGCCATCTACGACAAGCACAAGCCGCTGGTCTCGCGCCTCAAATTCCTGATCGAGGCGATGCAGCCCCAGGGCGTGCAGCGCATGCGCAAGCAGCCGGAGGGCGACGAGCTGGACGTGAACGCGCTGGTCGAGGCACAGATCGATGTCCGCATGCGGCGCCAGCCCGACGAGCGCATCTATGTGCGCAATCTGCGCCATGTGCGCGACCTGTCCGTGCTGGTGTTGCTGGATCTGTCGGAATCGACCAACGAGACGATCGGCGACGGCGAGACGACCGTGGTGCAACTGGCACGCGAGGCGGCCACGCTGCTGTCCGGTGCGATCTCGCGCATTGGCGACCCGTTCGCCATCCATGGCTTCGCCTCCGACGGGCGCCACGATGTCGAGTACTACCGCTTCAAGGATTTCGACGCCCCGTTCGACGATACCGCGAAGGCCCGCCTCGCCGGGATGCAGGGCCAGCTCTCCACCCGCATGGGGGCGGCCATCCGTCATGCCGGCCAGTTACTGCACAATCAGGGGACAGCGAAAAAGCTGTTGCTGATCATCACCGACGGCGAGCCGGCGGATACCGATGTACGCGACCCCCAGTATCTGCGCCAGGATGCGAAGCGGGCGGTGGAGGAGGTTGGGCGCAAGGGGGTGTATACCTTCTGCATGAGCCTCGATCCGAACGCCGACGAGTACGTGGAGCGGATCTTCGGGGCCCAGCACTTCATGGTGCTGGACCAGATCGACCGGCTGCCGGAGAAGCTGCCGATGCTGTACGCGGGCCTCACGCGGTAAACGATACCTCACGTATGTCCCAGTCCCCTACGCCAAAGGAGTCCGGTCTCCCGCAGGTGATGCTCAAGTCGGAGCTGCCGGCGCACCTGATCCGGCACGCCACGCTGCGTCAGCTGCAGGTGTTCGAGGCGATCGTGCGCTTGGGGAGCTTTACCCGCGCGGCGGAAGAACTGCATCTGACCCAGCCAACGGTCTCGATCCAGATCAAGAAGCTCTCCACGGCGCTGGGGCTCCCCCTGTTTGAATATGTGGGGCGCAAGGCCTTCCCGACCGAGGTCGGTCTGCTGCTGTACGACACCTGCCGCGAGATGCTCGGCGCATTGACCAATCTCGAGATGAAACTGGCCGAAATGCACGGCCTCAAGCGCGGGCGTCTGCGTCTGGCGGTGATTACCACGGCGCAGTACTTCGCGCCGAGCATCCTCGGACAGTTCGCCCGGCGGTATCCCGATATCGAGCTGTCGCTGGAGGTCAGCAACTTTGACCGGGTGCTGGAGCGGCTGTCGAACAACGACGACGACCTCTACATCATCGGGCATGTCCCCGAGCGGCTGACCGATGTCGCCGTGCACCCGTTCGCGCCCAATCCGCTGGTGGTGATGGCCAGCCGCGACCACCCGCTGGTCGGCCGGCGCAATATCCCGCTGAAGGAGCTGGAGCAGGAGACGTTCCTGATGCGCGAGCCCGGCTCGGGTATCCGCGAGGCGACGCTCAAGCTGTTCCAGGAGCACGGGATCAGCCCGCCCGTGCGCATGGAACTGGGCAGTAACGAGGCGATCAAGCAGGCAGTGATCGGTGGCCTGGGGATTGCCGTGCTGTCGCTGCACACCCTGAGCGCCGAAGGGGCCGAAGGCCCGGTGGCGCTGCTGGATGTGGAACATTTCCCCATCCATCGCCAGTGGCACATCGTCTACCCGAAGAAGAAGGTCCTGTCCGTTGTCGCCCAGACCTTTCTCGACTTCGCCATCCAGGACGAGGCCCGGGTGCGCGGGCAGGTCGAGGACCTGCTGGCCGCGTTCAAGGCCCAGGCCGGCTGAGTGGCGGCCATGACAGGCCCGGGAGGGTCCCTTGGGAAACGCTGATTGATCGGCGTTTCCCTGCGGCACGGGGATGTGCCGCCGGAATCGACCACCGTAGGCGGTTGATTCCGAAGCAAGCTGCAGACCGCGTTTGCAGCGCCGCGTGCGCTGAGAAAGCCAGGATGGCTTTATTCAGCGCTTTCTTTAAAATTCACGCTTTACCCGGCCGTCAGCGGCCCGAGTGGGAGAACACGCAGTGAGCACCGTGACCCGTCCGCGTATCAGCGGCACCCAGTTCATCAATGCCGACGAGGCGCCGCGTTCGCGCCTGAGCCTGAGCGCCTCGCACCGCGACCAGCATCACCCGGTGACCGGGACGGGCAGCGACATGCTCGCCGCCGCGATCGATACCCCGCCGAATGAGAGCTGTGTGGTCTGCGCACCCGCCACGCGCCGTCTGGCCGAGGAACTGTTCGACGCCTGGAACGACGCCCTGCAGACGGGCGATGCCCGTCGCGTGACGGAGCTCTACGCCGATGACGCGGTGCTGCTTCCGACCGTGTCCAACGTCCCGCGTACCAACCACGCCGAGATCCAGGACTACTTCGAACATTTCCTCGAGAAGAAGCCCTTCGGCACCATCAATACGCGCAATGTGAAGCTCGGGTGCAACAAGCTGACCGACGCCGGCACCTATACCTTCCGCGTGACCGACGGCAACGAGACGCAGGAAGTTCCTGCGCGCTATACCTTTGTATACGAGAACCGCGATGGGGAGTGGAAGATCGTGCATCACCACTCTTCGATGATGCCCACCGCGTAAGCCGGCAGATCCCGATGCTGCACAGGGGGGGGCAACGGCAGGCTCTAAGGGCCGCTTTCACGCTGATTCGCGTCCCCGGTTGCCGATGACAAGGCGGCTTATGGCTGCGGCCTTGGTTGCGGCCGTTCTCGTGATGCCGGGCGCCGCGTTGGCGGCGGAGTGGCAATTCCTGCTGGGTGGCTGGACCGCGCACGAGAGGGGCTCGGAACCGGCCGTGCAGGGACTGCCTGTGGGCACTTCTCGCTGGGTGAACGGTACAGGGGGCTGTCCTGCCGGGCGTTGCGGCTGGAACGAGCGCCACGATGCGCTGATCGCGATTTATCGACCGAATGATTCGCGCTGGGGCGTTGCGGGGGGAATGATGCGTGATTCGTTTGCCTATCGCGGACCGGTCGCCGGTATCACCTACACTGTTGGGACCTATCAGCGAGATGACCTCCGGGTTCGCCTGGACGGGGTCGTGGGTGCCCATTACCGACAGACGACCTGGCGTGCCGAGGACGTGCATCTCGAAGGCAATACCGCGCGGGTGAATGCATGGTCGCGTGAGACCCAGTGGACACCCCTGGCGATGCCCGCGCTCACGGTGGATTATCGCGGCGTCGGCTTCACGGGCTTCGCCATTCCTCCCTTGCGTACCTCCGGCTGGGATATACCGGGTGTGGTTGGGGTCTTCCTGTCCGTCAGCCTGGGGGGTGACTGAGGGGCCGTTTGCGCCGTTCAGTAATGACGAGCGTTTGTCCCTCGTGGGACGAGCCGCGATACTGGGCGTTCGCCACCATCGGGAGAAAGGGAATGTCCAAGCGCTCACTCGTGGCCCTGGCCGCCGCCGGCGTGGTGCTGGCCGGCGCCGGCAGCGCGCAGGCCTCCAACAGCGCCGAACTGGAACTGGACGGCGAAACCTACACCCTGGATGTTCAGATCTGTGACTTCTCCGGCGAGGCCGACGAAGGCGACCTGCAAACACTCGTTGGCGATGCCGAGACCGATGATGGCCCGATACGCGTGTTTGTCTCGCGCAATGAGGTCAGCAACATGTTGATGCATACGGTCAGCGTTCAGGTCGGGGACGTGATGTCCCCGGAAGGCGAGGTGCTGGAGGCCAACCGTAGCCGTTCCGGGGATCAGTGGTTCTCCGCCGCCGATGCTCCCTCCGAACCGCTGATCCGGATCGACGGCGCGGAGCTGGTCGCCGAGGGGCTCTTTTCCGATACCGGCATGACGCGAGATCCGGTCGAGGGCCGCCTGACCGCGACCTGCAACGACCCGGGTGCCTGAACCCGGCCGCAACGAATCGCAGGCGGCGATAGCCACCGCCGTATGCGCGGCCACGGGCGCGCGCCGAGCGATCCCCATCGAGCACGTCCAGACCCTCTGGAGTGGCTACGGCGAGATCGTCCGCTATAGCCTCGAAGGGGCGTCCGTCCCCACCGTTATCGCGAAGCACATCGTGTTCCCGGACGATCGCCGCCACCCGAGAGGGTGGTCGGGCGCGCGGGGACACGAGCGCAAGCGGCACTCCTATCAGGTCGAGATGCACTGGTACCGTGACTGGGCGAGGCGCTGCAGGGACGCCTGTCGCGTGCCGCAATGCCACCTCACGCAGGATCTGGGCGATTCCCACCTGATTGTGCTGGAGGACCTGGACGCCGCCGGTTTTCCGCTTCGCCACCATCACCTGTCGCTGGAACAGGCCGGGGTCTGCCTTGCATGGCTCGCGGCCTTTCACGCGACTTTTCTGGGTGCCAGACCCTCTGGGCTCTGGACTACGGGTACCTACTGGCACCTCGCGACGCGCCCGGACGAGTGGGCGGCCATCGCCGATCCCCGACTGCGTGACGCGGCCCCGAAGCTCGATCAGCGACTCAATGCGGCGCGCTTTCAGACGCTGGTGCATGGCGATGCCAAGGTCGCGAACTTCTGTTTCAGCGAGAGTGGCGATCGGGTGGCCGCCGTGGATTTCCAGTATGTCGGGGGTGGCTGCGGGATGAAGGACGTTGCGTATTTCATCGGCAGCTGTCTGGGCGAGGCCGATCAGGAGCGCTTCGAGAAGGACCTGCTGGAACGGTATTTCACAGCGCTGCGCTCGGAGGTTGTCACCACGCACGGAGCGGGTGTGGAACTGGACGCACTGGAGGATGAATGGCGCGAACTGTTTCCGCTGGCCCAGGCGGATTTCCAGCGTTTTCTGGCCGGCTGGAGTCCGGACCACTGGAAACGCAATGGCTACGCCGAGCACCAGACGCGCAGGGTCCTCGATTGGCTCTGATGGGGCTGCCGTCCGGGGCCGGAGACGGGAAACGTGTGGGCGGTTTCCATTTGCAGGCCGCGCGCCCACTGGCTAGTCGGGTGGTCGTTGCGGGCAGCGTGGGTGAGTGGCGCAGGAGGGACTTGGCAGGATGGCACATGCGTCCGAGCGCGTCTTCGAGCATTATGAGACCGTTGTCACGTATCTGGGCCGCAAACCATCGTGACGGCGCTTCGACCAGGAGGGGGCGACTCCGGTGAGTGGCTGAGCCTTCGACCTTGTACTCACGGCAGCTTGGCAGCCCGCATGACCGATACGTCCGAACAACACGGGAGTGTTTCTCCACACTTGGTGGTGTTCACTCGGCAGGCAGAGTTGGCCGAACAACTCGCAGTCGATCTGGCAGCTACGGCGTTTCCCGGTCTGGAGGAGTATGACGCCTCCCGGGGCGAATGGGGTCCGGTGACGGCGTTTGTAGTCGACGCCGATTCATTGAACGACGCTGCAGCGATCACCCGAACCCTGCGACAGCGCGATGACACCCGGATGCGCCTTGTCTGGCTGCATGGGGAGGCAGATGCGGAAGCGCGGGCGCTGTCCGACGGTGCGTTCAGTTCCGTTGACAATCCCCGTGAGCGTATTGGCGACTGCGCGGGCCGGCTCGAGGCGGTCAACGGGGGGCGTACACCGCGCAGCCAGGACGAAATACTGCTGGCGCTCCTGTGGAGTCACCCGGGGCTTTATCTCGTGCCGGTGCGGGACTGGCGCGCCCAGCAGCTGTATCGCTACCCGTTGCTGGAGGCGCTGATCGAAGAAGACACCCCGGAATTCTGGCTGCGTGGCCTGCGCCAGCGGCGCCTGGTGGAAGGGCTGGAACTGCTGGATCGCGTGCGTCTTTGCCCGGGCTGCAGACAGGGGCACCTGAGCTTTGTGGATGTGTGTCCGGAGTGTGATTCGCTGGATATCCGCACGGAGCCGGGGCTGCACTGCTTTTCCTGTGGGCATGTGGGTCCCCAGCGCGTGTTTCAGGATGGCGGCATGCTGCGCTGTCCCAACTGCACGGCGGTGCTGCGCCACATTGGCGAGGACTATGATCGACCGCTGGAGAACCACGTTTGTGGAAGCTGCCAGCACATGTTCATGGAAGGCCGTGTCCGGGCGCGATGTCTGGGCTGCGGTCAGGCACACGATCCTGACGATCTCGAGCCGCTGAGCGTTTACCGCTATCGCTTGTCCGAGGCGGGTCGGTTGTTGGCGCGTACCGGAGAACTGGGGGATCTGTACGGCGCCTTCGACGAGATCAACTACGTCAACCCCGAGCATTTCGAATACATTCTCGACTGGTCCCTGAAACTTCGGCGCCGCCACGGAGAGATACGGTTCGGGCTGATCCTGCTGCACATGGGCGGAATGCCCAAGGTGATTGATGCGCTGGGATACGGGCGTGGCGTGGCCCTGGTGGATTCATTTGCCGAGCGAACCAAGGCACTGGTGCGTTCCACGGACCTGATGACGCGCACGGGCGAAGATCGGATCTGGCTGTTTCTCCCACAGACCACCGCGAGTGGCGTGGATGTGCTGGCGGGGCGGCTGTCGGAGTTGCTGGAGGACATCGTGAGCGAGGCGGGCATAAAGCGCCTTGGCAGTGTTTACCACGAGTCCTCCATGGGAATGGCCGAAGCCGAAGACGCGGCAGCCGTGATGGCTCGCCTGGTGTCGCGTTCGCAATGACCGACGCGGTGCTCGATTTCCTGGCCCATGTGGTTGCCGCATTGACCGGGCTGTTCGCGGATTCGGACGCGCTGGTTCTCGCCTACATGTTCATCCCGTTCGTGCTGTTTCTGGAGCTGCCGCTGAATGTGCTGATCTGGCTTGGGGTGCTGCGCCATTACACGCGCCAGATTTATGCCGTGCCGACCTGGTATCCGTATACACCGCGCATTACCTGCATCGTGACCTGCTATGCCGAGGGGTATTCGGTCCAGGGAACCGTTCGCTCGCTGCTGGAGCAGGTCTACCCGGGACAGATCGAAATCATCGCCGTGGTGGACGGGGCCGACCAGAATCGTGAAACCCTGCAGGCGTTGCGTGCCATGGAGGCTCATGTCGATGAGTATGCGAGCCGCCGGTTGGTCATTGTGCCCAAGGTGCCACGGGGTGGTCGGGTCTCGTCGCTGAATGCCGGACTGAACCTGGCCCGTGGAGAGATTGTGATGGCGGTGGACGCCGACACATCCTTCGACAACACGATGGCCCAGCAGGCGGCTGGGCACTTTCGCGATCCCAACGTGATCGCGATGGCGGGGTCCTTGCGCGTGCGCAACTGGCGGCAAAACATGCTGACACGGTTTCAGGCGCTGGAGTACATGATCACCATTCACCTGGCAAAGGTGGGCCTGGGCGAGTTTCGCAGTATCAATAATATCTCGGGGGCGTTCGGGGTTTTTCGCACCGAGATGGTGCGCCAGATCGGGGGCTGGACCACGGGCTCGGCCGAAGACCTCGACCTGACACTGCGCCTGAAGCAGTATTTTGGCCGTCACCCGGGGTTCTACATTCCCTTCGAGCCGCGCGCGATCGGGCACACCGATGTCCCGGGCACGGTTGGGGGGTTGCTGAAGCAACGTCTACGCTGGGACGGTGATTTGTTCTACATGTACGTGCGCAAGCATCGTCATGCGTTCTCGCCCCGCCAGATGGGCTGGTGGAATCTGATCATTGGCATATGGTTCGGGATGCTGTTCCAGATGGTGATGCCGATCCTGATCGTGCTGTATACGCTATGGCTGGTCGTGGTCGCGGAGCCGAGTGTAGTGGCAGCCGCGTTCGTTGTGATCATGGGCCTTTACGCCGTATTGACCGCGTTGCTGTACATCACCGCCCTCGTGTTCATCTCGGAGCGCCGCATCACGGATCTGCGGCTGGCGTGGTTGATTCCGGTATTTCCCTTCTATGCACTGGCGGTCCGGGTCTGGTCACTGGTGGCCATCGTCAACGAATGGTGGCGCCACTCGAACCAGGAATCGTCAATGGCCCCGTGGTGGGTGCTGCGGAAGAGCAAGCGTTGATGGTGATCCGAAGCTCGGCAATTCGGGGCCTGTTGCTGGCGGGGCTGCTGCCGGTGGCAGCCGCCGCGGACAGCCTCCCGCAGTTGCTGGATGCTGCGGAGCAGGCGCCTTCGCTCCTGGCGGACCAGGCGGCGTTCGAGCGGGCCGAGGCGCTGCGTGAGCGCCGGCATCAGGAAGGTGGCTGGGAACTGTTCGGGAACGTCGGGGCGGGTACCTACCGTGAACCCGTCGTGGAGGGCATCAATCGGCGCTATCGGGGCGGGAGCGGGTCGATCGGCGTACGCCGTCCTCTTCTGGGAACGGACGAACAGCAGCGTCGAGCACAATGGCAGGCACAGGGCGAGGCCGGTGCCGCCTGGTACCGCTACGAAGAAGCGCTGCAGTCCCTTCGTCGCGATATCGCGGAAGCCTATGCACAGGTATGGCATGCGCGACAGCAACAGCGTCTGAGCCAGTCGATGCTGGCGGTTGCCCCGGAGCTGGATCGGGCCCTGGGTGAACGTCGTGACGAGCGCTTGATGCGCGAGGACGAAGTCGCCGCTTTGAAACGCATGCTGGACGGTGCGCGCCTTGATGCGGACGAGGCAGCGATGGAGGAACGCGAGGCCCGTGTCGAGCTGGAGGCCCTGCTGGGCCGGACGGTGCGCCTGGACGCGACCCCGGCATGGTTCGACCCGAGCAGGGCCTCCTGCCCGGCGCCCGACTTCGAGGCCGCGCCCGAGGTGCTGGCACTGGAAGAGGAATTGCGGGCGGCGGAGAAGCGTGAATCCCTGACACGCTTCCATGCCCTGCAATCGGATGTGCAGCTGCGCTACAACTCGACCTACGAGGATGATGTCAGTCGTCTGGGCAGCGGGCTGGAAATCGTATGGTCCGTCGCGGTCCCGCTGCGCGCGCTCAGGGGCGAAAATGCCCTTCGAAGGGAGGTCCGGGCAGAGCAGAGCCAACTGCGCTACGAGCGGGCAGCGGCCACCGATGCGGTTGCCCAGCGTCGCGAACTGGCACGGGAGCGTCTGGGCATCCACAAGCGGCGCCTCGACGCGAGCGGGCGCGATATGGAGAACGCGGCGCAGGCCCTTAAGGTCGTGCAGGAACGCGCGCAAAGCGGCACCGCAGGTTCATGGGACGAGGTCCTGTCCGCGCGTGAGGCCTTTTATCGGGCGGCTCACGGCTGGCTGGACGCGGCGCTGGGCGTGTGGCGCGCCCAGATCGGTTGCGACCGGCTGGCCAGCGATCGTCCGCAGCCGGTCAGCCGGATGAAGGACGCAAGGGGTGTACTGGAGGAAGGTTTGGTGCGCGAGTCGATGCTGCCGGGGCCCGTGCGGATCTACCTGTGGGACAGCGAGCCGGTCATTCAGGGAAGCGACCCCGACTTCTGGCCGATACTGGATCGGGCCGGGGTGGACCATGTGTGGCTTTCTCTCGACGCGGACCAGATTGCGCGTTACGCGGAACGTCCCGATGCCCTCGAGGCCCTGATGGGCCGGGCGCGTGACCGGGATGTCGAGGTGGGCCTGCTGCTCGGTGAACCGACCTGGGTTTTCCCCAAAACGCGACAGGATTTGCTCGACATCATCCGCAAACTCGAGCGGATCGGGTTTGCCGACCTGCATCTGGACATCGAGATCGATCAGCTCGACACCGAGGCTTATGGTCGAGAACGTCTGCTCGATTACTGGCTGGAGACAGTGGAGGCGGTCGCGGAGATCACCCCGTGGCCCGTTGGGCTCAGCGCACATCCGCGCGACTTCGGGCAACCGGATCGCTGTCTTGTCTGCGAATTCGAGGAAATGGGCGTGGACGAGGTGGCGTTGATGACGTACGTCACGCAAATCGACGGTATTACGCAACGACTCGAGCCGGTGCTGGATCGGGACTCCGCAGTGACGATTACGCTGGCCCAGAGTGTTGAATCGGCCCTGCCGGCCAGAAACAGCTGGTTCCATCATGGCTGGGAGCCGATGACCCGGGACCTTCGTGCCGCCATGGACGTCCTCGATGAGCCGCGCCTGCCGGTGGCCATCCAGAGCTATTCCGATCTGAAGGACATGTGGGCCGATGAAGATACGCTTTGATTCCAGCAGCCGCAGGCAGGCGAATCAGGACAGCGGACTCAAAGTGCGCTACGGGTCGGCTCGCCGTGTCGCATTCCGTTTGCGCTGGTACCTGATCCTGCTGTTGGTTGCCAGTCCTGTGCTGTACTTCCTGTACACGCTCGTGGACGACGCCCTGTCGACCGAAGTGCCGGCGCTGGTCTGGTACCCGCAGCATCAGCTCCTGGCGCAGGTGCCCGGGTTTGTCGAGTCCATTGAAGTGGAGCCCTGGGACCGTATAGCACAGGGCGATGAAGTGGTACGCCAGCACAGCCCGGAGCTGGAACGCCGCGAGCGCCAGATCGAGGATGACCTGGAGCGCCTGCGCACGCGAGCGGAGCGGACCGGTCAGGAACAGCAATCGGACCTCGAACGCCGTATCGAACTGCTGCGCGACAGCCTGAGCGAATTTCGCGCGCAGGAGCAGCGCCTGGAGGCGTTGTTCGAACGCGGCTCCGCCAACCGGGGAGAGGTGTTGCCGGTGCGCACGGAGCGGGCCCGGGTCGAGGAACGTATCGCCGAGCTTGAGGGCGATCTTGCACGTGTGCCGCGGGGAGACGCGGTGGAATCGTGGCCCGAAAGCCTGCAGCTGCGTCATGACGACTTGTTGAGCGATCAGGCGGAGGTTCGTCAGGAGCGTCGTCAACTGGTCAAGAAGGCTGATCTGGACGGGGTGGTGACGGAACTGCTGGCAGAGCCTGGCCAGTTCGTCGCGATGGGCACGCCACTGTTGCGTTACAGCGGGACGCGTCTGCGCGTAGTGGCCTATGTCGAGCCCCGCCACCTGGAGCGCCGGATCGAACGTGGGCGAGAGGTCACGCTGATCCTGCCGGACGGAGAGCGCCAGAAAGCCACGGTGACCGCAACCGTCGGGGCTGCCGACCGATTGCCGGCTGCCTTGCGTACCGGTCTCGGCAGCGCCGACAGCACGGTTCCGGTGATCGTCGAGCCGGCCACGGACTTGCCGGAGATCTGGCGAGTGGACCGCCTGCCGCTGCGTGTGAAATTCTAGAAAGCGCTGAATAATCAGCGCTTCCCTTTCCCTGGCCGTCGTCCGGCCAGTCCCTGCGCCCGAGCCGCGACTTGATCCCGATCAGGAGGCGAGGCGCTTGTACTTCACCCGGTGGGGCTGGTCGGCCTCGGCGCCCAGGCGCTTGCGGCGGTCCTCCTCGTATTCCTGGTAGTTGCCGTCGAAGAACACCACGTTGCCATCCTCCTCGAACGCGAGGATGTGGGTGGCGATGCGGTCGAGGAACCAGCGGTCATGCGAGATCACGATCGCGGAGCCGGGGAAGTCCAGCAGGGCCTCTTCCAGCGCGCGCAGGGTCTCCACGTCCAGATCGTTGGTCGGTTCGTCGAGCAGCAGGAAGTTGCCGCCGCTCTGCAGCAGCTTGGCCAGGTGCACGCGGTTGCGTTCCCCCCCGGACAGCTCCTTCATGCGTTTCTGCTGATCGGTGCCCTTGAAGTTGAAGCGGCCGACATAGGCGCGTGAGGGCATCTGAAAGTTTCCGACCTGGATGATGTCCTGTCCGTTGGAGATCTCCTCCCAGACGGTCTTCTCGTCCTGCAGCGCGTCGCGGCTCTGGTCCACGTAGGCCAGCTGCACGGTCTCGCCCAGCTCGATCGCGCCGTCGTCCGGTTGGTCCTGCCCGGCGATCATGCGGAACAGGGTGGTCTTGCCGACGCCGTTCGGGCCGATCACACCGATCAGTGCACCGCGCGGCACGGAGAACGACAGGCCCTGGTAGAGCACGCGGTCGCCAAAGTGCTTGGACAGGTTCTCCACCTCCAGCACCTTGTCGCCCAGGCGCGGGCCCGGCGGGATGTAGATCTCCTTGGTTTCGGAGCGCTTCTGGTAGTCGCTGGAGGCGATTTCCTCGAAGCGTTTCAGGCGCGCCTTGCTCTTGGCGCCGCGGCCCTTCGGGTTGGAGCGCACCCACTCGAGCTCGGATTCCATCGCTTTCACGCGGGCGGCCTCGGCCTTTTCTTCCTGCTTCAGGCGCTTTTCCTTCTGTTCCAGCCACTGCGAGTAGTTGCCTTGGAACGGGATGCCCTGGCCGCGGTCCAGCTCGAGGATCCAGCCGGCCACGTTGTCGAGGAAGTAACGGTCATGGGTGACCGCGACCACGGTGCCCTGGAACTCCTGCAGGAAGCGCTCCAGCCAGGCCACGGACTCGGCGTCCAGGTGGTTGGTCGGCTCGTCGAGGATCAGCATGTCGGGGCTGGATAGCAACAGGCGGCACAGCGCCACACGGCGGCGTTCACCCCCGGACAGGGTCTTCACGTCCGCATCCCACGGCGGCAGGCGCAGGGCGTCCGCGGCGACCTCCAGCTTGCGCTCGAGGTTGTGCCCATCGGCCGCCTCGATCTTCGCCTCCAGCTCGCCTTGCTTGGCGGCCAGGGCATCGAAGTCGGCATCGGCCTCGGCATAGGCGGCATACACCTGATCCAGCTCGGCCAGCGCCTCCTTGATCGGGGCCACGGCCTCCTCGACATTGCCGCGCACGTCCTTGCTCTCGTCGAGCTGGGGCTCCTGTGGCAGGTAGCCGATATTGATGCCCGGCTGCGGCCGCGCCTCGCCGACGATCTCGGTGTCCACGCCGGCCATGATGCGCAGCAGGGTGGATTTCCCCGCACCGTTGTAGCCCAGCACGCCGATCTTGGCGCCCGGGAAGAAGTTCAGGTTGATGTCCTTTAGGATGTACTTCTTCGGCGGGACGATCTTGCCCACGCCGTTCATCGTGAAGATGTACTGCGCCATGATGCTCCTGCGACCAATGCGGTTTGAATGATGGGCAGGCCACTGACGACCCGCGCTGGGCCCGCACTTTACCATCCCAGCCGACGGGAAGCGCATGAGGACCGCGTTCGACCTGGGCGATGGTCGGCGTTTCAGCCGGTGGCTGTGCCAGAGGATGCCTTTGTGGGGGGCGACCTTGCCGCCTGTTCGGCAATGACTGACAGCTTCATCCAGCGCCCGATGCTGCGTTCCAGCTCCAGTCGGCCGAGCAACCGGATATCCCTGCGTTCGATGGCAGGCGCGAGGGGTTGCTGGCCAATCCATACCGGGCCCATCACCCGCACGGTAGTGGCGATGTACAGGTCGACCTCGAATCCGGGGTCGGACTGGCAGAGGTCGACATCATCGTCTTCGATGACTAGCCACCAGCGTCGAAGTTCGGGCGGTGCGTCGCTGTAGTCGAACTGGACGACGGTTCGCCCAGGGGGAAGGACCGCGGTATCGATGCGCCGGCGCATGTCCCACATGAGAACGCCCGCGTCCCAGTCCGGGCCGTCGGCAGCGCTTTCCACCCAGCGCCGCCCCCACAGGCCCATCGAGATGATCACAGGGCCCAGGGCCTCGCCGGCCTCCGTCAGACGATAGTCCGTACGTTCTCGGACTACGACGCCGTTGGCAATCAGGTCCCGCAGACGGCGGGCCAGCAGTGCACGCGACATCAGCGGCACGCCGCGATGGATCTCGTTGAAACCCGAGGACCCGCTGATCAGCTCACGCAGAATCAGGGGGGTCCAGCGTGTTGTCAGGATCTCCGCCGCCTTTGCCACAGGGCAGAACTGACTGTATCCCGTTCGGTCGGTCATGGCGCTTCTCCGCAGCCATTTTCCCGATTATGGCTCCGCCAACGGGTGTTTTCCGGTTCATTTTCTGAACTAGCGGGGCGGGTCTCCCCTTCGCAATGCTGATCTCACGGCGTGCCTTGTCTTGCCGTAACCCATCGCAGCCCAAACCAAGGGGAACCGACGAAGACACTCACATGCGAATCGATCGCCAGTCGAGCCCTTCCACATCAAGCCGCACGGAGTGTGTGCGCGATATACGGCGCCGAGGATGCTGCTGTCGGGGAGTGCTCGCCCCAAACAAACTCAAAGGAGAATGTCATGAACAATCCCGGATTCCTTGCCAGGAGCAGAGGCGCCATATCCTGCGCGGCGTTCACGCTGCTGGTGCTCCTGGCCATGCCACTGGCACACGCGGACCCCGCTCCGATCACGGCCAAGCCGTTGACCGAACGTCACGCCTTTAGCGGAGAAGTCTCGATGCAGATCACGCAGGAGCTCGACGGTTTGCCCAGGAAGACCTTCGACATTGAAGACGCATCGAATGTCAGCGTATTCGAGTTCACCATCCAGCCGGGTGCCGTGTTTCCCTGGCATACCCATCCGGGGACGGTACTCATCATGGTCACGGAAGGTGAATTCGTATTCATGTTCGCGGAGGACTGTGTAAGGCGCGAGCTTGAACCCGGCATGGCCCTGGTCGATCCCGGGAACAGTGTGCACACGGCCTACAACCCCAGCCGGGATGAGCCCACGGTGGTGATTGCCACGCTCCTTGGGGTCCCGGAAGAAGGTCCGCTGACGATGCCCGTCGACGCGGACGACAACTCCGCACTGGACGAGAAGTGCGGCATTGAGCGCACGGATGAAAGCCGGCTCCAGGGGCATTGAGGAGGTGATGTTCGGCCACCACGGCCGTGACGGGGCGGCCGTGGTGGTCGTGGAGCCGTGTGCATAAGGCACGGCGCTCGGTTTCACCCCTTGAATTTCACCAGACGGCTGACCTGGATGTCGGAGATGAAGACAACACCACTGTGCTGGTTGAAGAAGGGCGTGAACCCTTCGAGGATCGGCTCGACCAGTTCTTCGGGGATCGCCGCGATGATCATGATCAGGACCTCGTCCTCGTTGAACATCAGGTGCCCCGAGTGGAAGCCCTGGCTGCCCTTGCCGGAGAGATTGCCAATGATGGTGTAGCCCTTGACGCCCGCCCGATCCAGCAGATCGGTGGCGAAGGCCTGGTGTTCGCCTTCGAGAATGATCTCGATCTTCTTCAGTGGTTTGAGGTTCAGGTCGTTCATGCGCGGTTTTCCTCCAGAGCAGGTCGATCGATCGCATCTTGTGTGGTGTCGAGTGGGGGTTCCTCGCGCCAGTCGCCGTCGACGAATCGGTACAGTCGGTCGGTTTCCGGGTCGAGGATGACGCACAATACCCAGCCATTCGCAATCAGGCTCCGGACCTTGGGCACGTTTTCAATGGCCCGGCGCGCATGCGCGAGTGGGGCCTCGATCAGGGCCAGCAGCCGGATCGGGTCGTGGTAGGGCAGCCCGTCGTAGAGTACGGTCTGGGCGGGCAGGCCGGTGCGCAGGTCCGAGAGGTTGCCGGTCATCACCCCGACGCGACAGGCGACGTTATGGTAGGCCTTGCTGCCTGAACCGTAGCGTTCGTTGTCGACCGCCGAGAAATAGTGCTCCATGTTGATCCACTGGGCGACGATCAGCGGGCCGGTGAGAATGCTTTCCAGGAGTCGGCCTTTGGGGTCGACGCGATAGTCGTAGGAATGCAGGAACGTGCGTCCCTGCAGGTCGCTCGCCGCGGTCAGGTGTCGCCGGCCGATGATGAAGCCCGCATTGCGTGCCAGGCCCCATTCGGGGCGGACCTGGGCCCAGTCGACCGTGTTGCGTCGTGCCCGCCGAGCGGCCGTTATGGTATCGGGGGCGTCCTCGAGATCCGGTTCCAGGGTCTGCAGCCGCTCGCGTGCCGTTCGGCGCGTGGCGGCGCGCAGGCCGTTGCGCAAGCGCTCGAGATAGACCAGGTGGCTGGCCGGCAGCAGGTCGAGATCATGCAGCCGGATCTCGTCGGATGTGGTGTTGTGCATGGCGGGCAGAAACCAGGCGTCATCGGGGATGTCGATGCCCTGGATCCGCAGTCGCCGGCGAACCTCGGGCTTGTTGCCCATGTGTGCGAGTACTCGCGCGCTGACGATACCGTGGCTGCCGCCGCAGGCACCGCAGTCCAGCGCCGATTCGTAGGGGTTGTTGTCCGACTGGCTGCCGTGCCCCGTGAGGATGATGAAACGCGAGAACTGTTCGGTCAGGCCGATGGAGCGCAGCGCCTGGGCGACAAAGTAGGCCTGCTCTTCGAGGGAAAAGCCGATTCGTCCCAGTCGCTCGAGCTGCATATGGGCATAGGAACGGTTGATCCGATAGTCGCTCCGCAAGGTCTTGATGAAATCCCACTCGGCACTCTCGCTCAGGCCGAATTCGCGGGCGAAGACGGTCGGTCCGCTGCTGTTTCCCATTGCCGTCTCGCGCAACTCGCGGATCATGGAGTCGGTGATCGCTTCGCGTTCGATGTCGAACTGCTGGTGAATCGCCTGAACGATGATGACCCGCTGCTGGGCGCGAACCACCGAATCCGCCTGTTCACGGGTAAGCTTGTCGACCATCAGACGAGTCGAGGGCTGGTCCGACTCGATCTTGTCACGCCATCGGTGGTAGGCCGCCGGTGCGACGGTCTTGCCAATCATGTCGAATCCGAACAGCAGACCAATGGCCTCGACGGTGAAATACGGCGACAGCACGGAGTGCTTCAGGTCGTGCAGCAGGTATTCCGCCGAGGAGTACAGGTCCAGGTCCAGTTGCTCGGCGCCCGTGGTCACCTCCAGCACGAGGTTTTTCGGTGTGACCACGACCGGGCAGAGGTGATCCTCGCTGCCCTTGCCGAGCGCGATGAAGCTCACCGGTACCCCGAAGAAGCCGGCAATGCCGTAGGTCTGGTAGTCGCCGATGGTCTCGAGTTGACGCCGGACACGTTCGGAACGCACGTCGATGCAGAACAGCAACTGCGCGAACGGGCGTTTTTCGCGCGGCGCGGGCGGTTCGAGTCTCAGGCCGGACAGAACGCTGCGGCGGTAGGTCGCCTCCATGGCCTCCAGCCAGACCATACCCTCGTGCCGCTCGAACTCGCCAAGCTGTTCCAGCACGGCGTGAAGCTGTCCGCGCTCGAGCCCGTCAAACAGCGAGGGATTCCCGGCGAGCGACGCCAGGGCGTGAAGCGCGCGGGCCTGGTCGCGGCTTTCCGCGCGGCGTTTGGCCGGCAGGTAATGCTCCAGCTGCCGGGCGATCTCGGCCGGCCTGCCACGCGCGATGGCGTCTTCGACAAGCTCGGCCTGAGTCGGCAGTACGGCTCCGGTGAACAGTTCGTGGCGCAGGTAGGCCTCGCCGGGCCGCTCGGTCAGGAAGGCCTCGAGCGCCTTGCGGTCACCGGGCAACTTGTGCCGACGGCCATGTTCGCGGATCAGCGACAGCGCGAGCACCAGGCGGATGGCCAGGAAATCAATCAGGTCGGCCGGATGTTCGCGTGCCCAGTGATAGTGGCTTGCCGTCGAGCGCCAGCGGATGAAGCCGGCCCAGCCGTGCAGGCGAGTCAGTTCGTGAACGATCAGATCGGGCCAGGCCTCTTCGGGGATCCCGATCGCGTCCAGGACATGGGCGATGATCGCCTCGGGACTGTCACACTCCGCCAGGATTTTGTGAGTGTGCTGGCCGCGCAGGAACAGGCGCGGATGGTGATGGACGACGGTCTTCCACGCGGCGAACAGGCCTTGTTCGCGGCCGGGCATCTGCCATGCCGACTGACCTTCGTCGAAGTAGTCCAGGCAGATCCTGATCAGTTGTTCGTCCAGCGTGGGCCCGACACGTGTGCCGAACAGCGAATCGAGCGCCTCGTAGAGCGGCCGCATAGCCGGAAACGCTGCGTGCAGCCGTTTGGCGAGTATCCCGGTATCCGTCGCAGAGGGTGTGTGTTCGCGACCGTTCAGGGCGGCCGCCACGTCGTCGGCATCGGCGAGCGTGCGCGGCGTGATCACCGGATCATGGCATTCGGTCAGCAGCGTGCAGAGCAGGTCGAGCCCGCCAATCGCCCTAAGGGCCGGGTGGCTCTCAAGAGCGGCATCGACGCGCGCCTCGAGGGTGTCGCGGTCCACGCGGCCCTCGCGGAACAATCGCTGGTAGTCGGCTCGGGGCAGGAATCCCCGCCCGTGAAACAGCTCTTCACCGCGCCGGATCGCGTCCGGGAACGGCAGGTCCTCCAGCCCGTGAAGCGGGTTGTGATGGATGAAGGTGCGCATGGGCCAGAAGTTGGCAATCGGCTCGGCCGCCATGTGCACCATCGAGCGGATCTTGAGCTTGCGTCCGAGGGTCAGCTTCACGGGACACCTCCAGTCCACAGCAGTCCGGATACCACCAGCAATGCCACCAGTCCGGCGAAGGCCCATACCGATGTGGCCGGCAGGTCCTCGGCGATGGCGCCACTGCGCGGCCCGAACACTGTTCCTTGCAGCAGCCGCGCCCCTGCCCAGCTCCACAGCAACCAGGTCAGCAGGACCCCGAGGGCAGCCCCGGGCGTGGCACCACCCAGCAGCGTCAGCAGAGCGAAGAAGCCGGGGAACAGTGGCAGGGCCATTGCGCAGAGCGTGGCTACCACGATCATGCCCGACAGGCGGGGGAGATCCCGCGCCAGTCCGCCATGCAGTCCGGTATAGGCGGTCTCCAGCCGTCGAACAAGCGCATCGCGTACCAGGAGCATCAGCAACGGGGCGGCTGTCATCGCGAGGGCGAAGCCGATCACGTCCGTTTCAGCCGGCAGCTGCAAGGCGAACAGCCACACCAGGGGCCAGGTGGAGCTGGCCAGCAAGGCCGCCCAGCGCCCGACGTCGCGGATGGTCAACAGGCGAAAGGCGTACAGGATCGCACTCAGGGTCGCCCAGACGACAAGCACTCCAGCGAATGGTGCGATATCACCCCACAGGATCAGTGCCACGCCGATCTGCGGCCAGGCCACGAAAAGCGCCACCTGCACGTAGGTGTTGGTGATGCGCGCAGCCAGCGCATTGAACGCCAGGCTCATCGGGAACAGTGGCAGGAAGAATGCCGCGACGAGGATCAGCAGAGCGGACATCTCAACCCCACCTCAGCCAGAGATTCAGGCGCCGGGACAGCGCCAGCAGCGAGACTGTCATGCGAGTGTAGAGCTCGGCGACGTAGAACTCGCGGGAGAACAGCGAGTACAGCGTCAGCCAGGTTCGTCCATGTTCGCGGTCGACTCGCTGGCGGCGCACGTGGGTCAGATAGGCGCCCATCCACCCGGCCACCATGACCAGCGCCAGCAGCGCGATCAGCACACCGAAGGTGATTTGGTCGATGCCTGCCGCGGTATAAAGCGCTTCGCGGAACTCGGCATCCGGATACAGGAAGCCCTCGAAGCTGTGCCCGACAAAGCTGTAGCCGACCACGATCACCGCGAATGACAAGACGATCAGGGCCATCATGCGCAAGGGATTGCCGGTATCCAGCCGGTGCGTGGCGAACAGCACCTGGACGCCCGTGATCCAGCCAAAGAACAGGAGCACGATCGCGCCCTGTTTCTGGAAGAAGTCCGGGGCTACCCAGTAGTGTGCCAGCACCAGGATCACCAGCGGCACGATCAGCATCGCAGCCCCGATCAACAGCCACGGCAGTCGGGCCGGGGCCGACTTGCGTTCGACCAGAAAGTCGTAGAGGGGATCGTTGGGCACGCCGTCGTGTTTGCGCGCGGCGCCGATCACCTTGCCGGCACCGAGGAACAGGGTTCCCTTGAACAGGCCGTGGGCAATCAGGTGGAAGATCGCCAGCGCGAACGCACCCGCACCGGTCTCCATGATCATGAAGCCCATCTGGCCCACGGTGGAATAGCCCAGCGACTTCTTGATGTCGTTCTGCGCGAGCATCAGCATCGAACCGAGTACCGCCGTGAACAGGCCCACGATGAACAGCAGATGCAGGACCTCGCTGCTGTGGACGAATACCGGCGCGAAGCGATTGATGATGATGCCGCCGGCGTTGACGATACCCGCGTGCATCAATGCCGAAACCGGTGTCGGTCCCTCCATGGAATAGGGCAGCCAGGTGTGCAACGGAAACTGAGCGGATTTGGCAAACGCCGCCAGCGCCACCAGGAAGGCCACGGTTCCGGCGACCGGCAGGTCCAGGAACGTACGGGCATCCGGCGTCGCTTCGATGCGGGCGAACAGGGTGGGGAAGTCCAGCGCCCCGTAGGCCTGGAAGAGCACCATCGCGGCCAGTACCAGCGGCAGGTCACCCAGGCGATAGGTAATGAACGTCCAGAACGCGTAGCGCTGCGCGTTGACGGGTTCGGTGTTGTGCGCCAGCAGGAAATAGAGGAAGACGCCGATCAGGTGCCAGGCCACCAGCAGGGTGATCAGATCGCCGGCCATGACCATCAGCAGGATCGAGCCGGTCATCAGGTCCAGCAGCATGAAAAAGCGGGCGTAGCCCGGCTCCTCGATCATGTAGCGGATCGAGTAGATGTGGACCACCAGACTGATGCCGGCGACCACCAGCGCCATGATCGCGCTCAGCGGGTCGATCTGCAGGCTGCCCAAACCGCCGGCGAGGGCCGCCCATTGGGGCCCTGTGTCGTTGACGATGTAGGCGGTCAGCTGGAATGCAGCCACCAGCACCACGACCAGGTTGATGCCGACACTCAGTTGCGCGACGCGCTTGCCCAGCCGGGCACCAGACAACTGGACCAGTAACGCCGAGAGAAAGGGGAGGAGAGGGATCAGCCACTGCGTCTCGATCATCGTCTTGACCACTCTTGGGGCTGTTGACTGACCGTCGGGGCGTTTACTGCTACTCCCCGGATAATAGGGTAAAGCCGCCCTCAAACCCACGGGGTTCGGAAGTAGAACAGGAGGCGGATTGCAAAGTCTGGGCTTTCGTCACGGGCGGCCTGACAGTGATGACGCGTGTGCGGCCCCGGAACATCCGCACCGTCAGGTGGCTGAACAAGCCGGACACCGCGATCAGGCCTGGAGCCAGCCCGGCGGCCGTCTACTGGTGGGGGTTGAAACCACGGCGTCGCAGCACCGTTTTTTCGAGCTCGACCAGAGTGAACAGGATCAGGCCGAACGCGAGGATGCGCAGCCACTCTTGCGGTCCGATGGCGGTGGTGCCGAACAGGAGTTGCAGTGGCGGGGCATAGGTAAAGAGGCTCTGGAGTACGATCAGGATCCCGATTGCGATCAGGGCCGGCCGGCTGGCGACGAGGCTTGCATGGCTGAGAGCGGGCGCCAGAAGAGAGCGGCTGGTAAGCATGAAGAACAGCTGCCCCATGACCAGGGTGTTGATGGCCACCGTACGGGCGAACTCGTGTTCGGCCCCCTGCTGCTCCAGCCACAGAAAGTGGCCAAAGGCGCCGGCGACCAGCAGGGTGGACACGAAACTGACGCGCCAGAGCAGGAAGCCGGACAAGATAGGCGTATTGGGCGGGCGAGGAGGGCGTTGCATCACGCCCGGCTCGGTCGGTTCGAAGGCCAGCGCCAGTCCGAGGGTAACCGCACTGACCATGTTGACCCACAGGACCTGCACCGGGGTTAGCGGCAGGGTCAGACCCAGCAAAATGGCAGCGACGATCGTAAAGGCCAGTCCCCCGTTGCTGGGCAGCAGGAACATGATCGCCTTTTTCAGGTTGTCATAGACCGTGCGGCCTTCCTCGACCGCATTGGCGATGGAGACGAAGTTGTCGTCGGCCAGCACCATTGCGGAGGCCTCGCGTGCGGCCTCGGTGCCCTTCAGCCCCATGGCCACGCCAACATCGGCGCGTTTGAGTGCAGGGGTGTCGTTTACGCCGTCACCGGTCATTGCCACCACGTCGCCGTGGCTCTGAATCGCGCGAACGAGCCGTAGCTTGTGCTCCGGTGTGGTGCGGGCAAATACGTCGACCCGCTGGACCATCGCCTTGAGGTCATCGTCCGAGGTGTCGTCCAGTTCGTGGCCGACCACCACACCGCCTTCGGTGCTGATGCCCAGTTCGTCGGCGATCGCCCGTGCGGTGACGCCGTGATCGCCGGTGATCATCTTCACGCGGATCCCGGCCCCCTGACAGTGGGCTACCGCTTCGATCGCCTCTTCGCGCGGCGGGTCGATGATCCCGCAGACAGCGACCAGGGTGAGCCCTCCGTTCTCGATGTCGGCGAACTCGAGTTCTTGGCAGTGCCCTTCCACGCGCCGGGTAGCGAGAGCGAGCAGGCGCTGACCGCGGGAGGCGACATCATCCATCCACTGCTGCCAGTGTTCGGTGTCCAGCGGTTCATCCTCATCGTTGGTGCGCTGGTGGCTGCACAGCGCCAGTACGCGTTCCGGCGCGCCCTTGAGGAAGAGGAAGGCGTGCCCCTCATGATCGTGGTGCAGGGTGGCCATGAACTTGTAGGACGATTCGAACGGGATCACGTCGTCGCGCACGAATTCCTTGTTCACGAGCTTCGGCTCCAGCCCGCCCTTCATCGCCGCGGTGATCAGGGCGCCTTCGGTGGGGTCGCCCTCCATGGTCCATGTGTCGTCCTTGCGGTAGACCTCGGCGTCGTTGCACAGGAGGATGCCGTGCAGCACCTCGGCCAGCAGGGGGTCGGTCTCCGGGTCGGCCTCCTGGCCGTCGCGGGTGATCCCGCCGTGCGGTTCGTAGCCCACCCCGCCCAGCTCGTACTCCGCCTGGGTGGTGATGATGCTTTTTACCGTCATCTCGTTACGGGTGAGGGTGCCGGTCTTGTCCGAGCAGATGGTGGTAACCGAGCCGAGGGTCTCCACCGCCGGCAGGCGGCGGATGATCGCGTGACGGGCAGCCATGCGCTGCACCCCGATTGCCAGGGTGATGGTCATGATCGCCGGAAGGCCCTCCGGGATCGCCGCCACTGCCAGGCTGGCGGCGGCGAGGAAGGTGTCTACCAGGTCGTAGTCGCGCACCCAGAAGCCGAATGCAAAGGTAAGTGAGGCCAGTACCCCAATCGCGACTGACAACCAGCGGCCAAACTGGGCGATCTGCTGAAGCAGCGGGGTGGTAACGCCCTCGACCTCGCCGAGCAGGGTGGAGATGTGGCCGATCTCGGTATTGGCGCCCGTGGCCACCACTACGCCGCGCCCCTGGCCGGAGGCGACCAGGGTCCCGGAGTAGGCCATGGACCGACGGTCGCCAAGATCGGTGTCGCTGTCCACGGGGTCGGTCTGTTTGTCGCTGGCGATCGACTCCCCGGTCAGCGTGGCCTCATCGACCCGCATATTGTGCGCCGCGATCAAGCGCAGATCAGCCGGGACTCGGTCCCCGGCCTGAAGATGGACGATATCGCCGGGGACGAGCTTCTCGGCGGGGATGCTGCGGCGTTGTCCGTCGCGCAGCACCTGTGTCTGGGGCGAGAGCATCCCGCGGATGGCTTCGAGGGCCTTTTCGGCCTTGCCCTCCTGGATGTGGCCGATGGTGGCATTGATCAGCACCACCCCGAGGATCACGCCGGTATCCAGCCAGTGACCAAGGAGCGCTGTGCCAACGGCTGCGGCGATCAGTACGTAGATCAGTACGTTGTGAAACTGCCCCAGAAAGCGCATCAGCGGTCCACGGCGTGGCGGCTGGGGCAGCCGGTTGTACCCGTGTTCTTCCAGCCGCTGCTGGGCGGTTTCGCTATTCAGGCCGTCAGCGTTGGTACCAAGGGCATCCAGGGTCCGATCGGCACCCCGGCTGTGCCAGTCGCGGTCTGATTCGCGATCGCTCATGTGTACCCCTGATGGGTGGAGGCTGTGCATTGCTTCCGGTTGTCCCGATCACGCGCCGGGAAAGGCGATGTGGCAGGGCTTGTCGATGAACAGGCGCACCAGCGTGAGCCAAAGCATGGCCAAATTGCATTTGAACAGATCCGTGGAGGGCGGTGAATCGCCGCGCCGAATGCAAATGCTCGACAGGGCGGCTGCGGGCACAGACAATGCCGCCATGATCGTCTGGTGGGAGGGCCTTGTGCTGGTGGGGGCAGGGGGCGCGCTGGGAGGGCTGGCGCGCTTCTGGCTGTCGCAGTGGATTGATAACCACACCGGAGGCCGTTTCCCGTGGGGAACGCTGGCCGTGAACGCCTCGGGCGCGCTGCTGATCGGCGTGGTGCTTGGGGTCGTGGCGGACCCATCCGGAGCGTCCTGGCTCTGGTTGTTGCTGGTGGTGGGGGTGCTCGGCAGTTTCACCACGGTCTCCTCGTTCAGCCTGCAGACGGTGGGTGTTGCGGAACGCGACGGCTGGCGCCCGGCGATTGCCTACGTCCTGTTGACACTGGGCGGTGGGCTGACGCTGGTGTTTGTCGGCCATGTCCTGGGCCGTGCCGCGGGTGGCACGGGATGACGGGGTACTCGCTGCGCCTGTCCGCGTTCGTCGCCCTGGGCGCCGCATTGGGCAGCATGGCGCGCTATGCCCTGTCGTGGACCGGGCTGCACCTGATGGGGGCCGGGTTTCCCTGGGACACGCTGGCGGTGAATGTGGCCGGGTCCTGGCTGATCGGGCTTTACGCCGTGATCAGTGCCCCGGAGGGGTGCCGGCCCGCCGATCCGGTGATCCGCCAGTTTGTCCTGGCCGGCTTCTGCGGGGGCTTTACGACCTTCTCGGTATTCAGCCTGGAGAGCCTGTGGTTGCTGGAGACGGGCGATCCCGGACGTGCGGCGCTGTATGTGTCCGTATCTCTGGTGCTGTGGCTGGCGGGCGTGTGGCTGGGCAGCGCGCAGGGGCGCCGCTGGAATGCCGCCGCGTTACGTGGCTGAGGCCGAGCGGGCCTGACGGCCCAGCCATGGACGGGGCGCGGCCGCGACCGTAGACTTCCCGGTCGTTTGTGAACGGATGACCGACATGCTGGATATTCGCAGTCTGCGCCAGGACCTTGACGCGACCGTGGCGGCCCTGGCCAGCCGCGGCTTCGAGCTCGACCGGGAGCGCTTCGAGTCGCTGGAAGCGCGGCGCAAGGATCTCCAGGTTCGCACCCAGGAACTCCAGAACGAGCGCAATACCCGCTCCAAGGGGATCGGCCAGGCCAAGGCGCGGGGAGAGGACATCGAGCCCCTGAAGGCCGAGGTCGGCCGTCTGGGTGACGAGCTCAAGCAGTGCGAGGCCGATCTGCACGCCGTGCAGCAGGAGCTGGACGCGCTGCTGATGCGCATCCCGAACCTGCCGCAGAAGGACGTGCCCGTCGGCCAGGACGAGGAGACGAACGTCGAGTTGCGTCGCGAGGGCACCCCGCGCGAATTCGACTTCGAGCCCCGTGACCATGTGGATCTGGGTCTGCCCGGCGGCTGGCTGGATTTCGAGGCGGCGGTACGCGTGGCCGGCTCCCGCTTTGTGGTGATGCGCGGCGAGATGGCGCGTCTTCACCGGGCACTGACCCAGTTCATGCTCGACCTCCACACCCAGCAGCATGGCTACCAGGAGACCTATGTCCCGTACCTGGCGAACCCGGAGTCGCTGGAGGGAACGGGTCAGCTGCCCAAGTTCGACGAGGAACTGTTCTCGGTGGACTGCGACCAGCGTTTCCGGCTGATCCCGACCGCAGAGGTCACACTGACCAACCTGGTGCGAGAGCAGATCCTCGATGCTGGTGCGTTGCCGCTGAAGATGACCGCCCACACCCCGTGCTTCCGCTCGGAGGCAGGCAGCTACGGGCGTGACGTCCGCGGCCTGATCCGTCAGCACCAGTTCGAGAAGGTGGAGCTGGTGCAGGTGGTGCATCCGGAACAGTCCGACGCGGCCCTGGAAGAGCTGCTCGGGCACGCGGAGGCGGTGCTGCAGGCGCTGGAGCTGCCCTACCGCGTGGTGCTGCTGAGCACGGGCGACATGGGCTTCGCGGCCGCGCGCACCTATGACCTGGAGGTCTGGCTGCCGGGTCAGCAGGCCTACCGCGAGATCTCCTCGTGCTCCAATTTCGAGGCCTTCCAGGCGCGGCGCATGCAGGCGCGCTTCCGCCCGGAAGCAGGCAGCAAGCCCGAGCTGGTGCATACCATCAACGGGTCCGGCGTCGCGGTGGGCCGGGCCCTGGTCGCGCTGCTCGAGAATCACCAGCAGGTCGACGGCTCGATCACGGTCCCGGAGCGGCTGCGTCCCTATCTCGGTGGAACCTCGATCCTGAAACCGCCGTCTGAACAGTAAGTTGATTCAGTTGGTGTGGATGTGAGCCAATTCGGAAAGCTAGGTGCGTTCGTCAGTCTGCTGGCGCTGTTGCTGTGCTGGCCGCTGTGGGCACAGGCCGAGATCGAGGAGGGTTTCGATTTCGACGATGCGCCGCGCATCATCGGCCTGCACACCCCGGACTGGTTTGAACTCAGTTTCCTCGACTTGCCGGAAGACCTGGAGCGCGCGGTGGAGCGCGGCAAACAGGGGCTGGCGGTGTACTACGGGATGGACGATTGTCCGTACTGCGAGGCCCTGTTCGAGGTGAATTTCGAGAAAGACGACATTCGCGCGCAGCTATCGGACAACTTCGACGTGGTGGCGATCGACGTCCTCGGGAGCCGCGAGGTCACCGGGCTTGATGGCAAGGTCAGGTTCGAGCGCGAATACGCCTCAGAACAGAGGCTTAATTTTACGCCTTCGATTGCTTTCTATGACGCCGAGGGCGAGCGCATCCACCAGATGCGCGGCTATTATCCGCCATATCGTTTCCGCGCGCTGCTCGACTACGTGACCGAACGCCACGACCGCGAGATGAGCTTCCGCGAGTACTTGGATCGCGCCGACCCCCCGCCCAAGTTCGATGTCGAGGACATCAACGAGCGCGATTTCTTCATCAACAAGCCGTATGCGCTGGATCGCAGCAGGATCCGCGCTCAGCGCCCCCTGGTAGTGTTCTTCGAGCGCGAGGCCTGCCATGCCTGCGATATCCTGCATACCGAGCCGTTGCAGGAAGACGCGGTGCTGGACCGCATCGCCCTGATGGATGCCGTACAACTGGACGCCGAGGACAGTGACACGCCGGTCCTGACCCCGGATGGTCAGCGTACCAACCCGCGCGACTGGGCGGCGGAACTCGACGTGCACTGGGCCCCGACACTGATCTTCTTCGACGAGGCAGGCGAGGAGATCATCCGCATCGACTCGGTCGTGCACCTGAACCGGCTGCGCAACGTGATGGACTATGTGCTCACGCGCGGTTACGAGGATTATCCGACCTTCGAACGCTGGCGCGCCCAGCAACCATAGTCGTAAGGGAAACACTGATGAATGTACACACTCGCATTGGTACCCCAGGTTTTCCGAGACAAGTCGCGTCGCGTAGCGGGTAGTGGTTCTACCCGCCCGTTTTTGATGAATGCGGGGCGCAACGCAGGATCGGGGAACCTGGGGTGTCAACCCCAAAGGGGCTCGGCCTCTTTGGCGTGGGAACGGCGTCGCGGTTCCCTTGTGCAGAATGACTGCACGGCAGTCACTGCGCCTTGTTCGCACGCAAAAGCGACTCGAGCGCGAGCGTGTACATTTATCAGTGTTTCCCTAAGGACCGTACTGCATGCATTTCGAACGTGACTTCGTCCTGCGCAACCGCGAGGTGCTGGAGGGCATTGTGGCCCGTGCCCACCGTGTCGCGCTGGGGATCTTTGTGCTGACCTTCAGCGGCTACGGCATTGCCGTCTGGCTGTGGTTCCAGGATCAGATGTGGGCGGCGCTCATTACCGCGACCGTCAGCTATCTGGTCTTCCGCCAGTTCCGCATGCTGGCACTGGGTATCGCGCGTATGCCGCTTCGCGGTGACCCCGAAGCCCTGGAGGCGACCCGGACACTGGACAATGCGCTGGAAGAGGACCGACCGCACCCGGTGCTGGCCGAGCTTGAGGCTCACCTGCGGGCACTGGACGAGGAGGGATCTCCTGAAGCGCCGTCGGAGGAGAGTGAAGACGACCGGTCGGGTCGCCGGGACTAGGAAGACGCTGATTTCATCGCACGTCCGCGCTCAATCAGCGTCTCGCTATAGCTCGACGCGCACGCCCAGCTTCTGACCGATCACGCGGGCCACAGTCTCGCGCAGGTCGTCCCCGTTGCGATCATCCAGCCAGGCATCTTCGTCCTCGTTGTAGCCGAAGTGGGCCGGCCCCTCGGGCGAGGACAGCCAGATCTGCTGCGCGGCCTCTTGGCGGTTCAGGATCATCTGCGCGCCGTCCTCGAACTCGAGGGTCAGGACACCATCGATCAGGTCGATGTCCAGGTCGTCGAGACCGTCCTGGTCGCTGAGGGAGTTGTAGATCTCGTCGAGGGTCTGTTCGGCGAATACGGCGAAGGAGGGCTGGCTCATGGGTCTCTCGGTTCGGTTATTGCCTCTGGGCGCGGGCAGTATAAGTCAGAGAAAGCGGATGAACGCGATACTGGCCTTCCGGGCGTGGGCAAACCTTCCTATGCCCGCCAGGCGGCGATTGCCAGGCCCAGCCAGCCGAGGATAAAGGCGGTGCCGCCCAGTGGCGCGATGGCCCCCAGTACGCGCGGGGCGCCCAGGGCCAGGGCGTAGAGGCTGCCGGCAAAGAGCAGGATGCCGAGCACGAAGGCCACGGCGCTGGCGGTGGCCCAGCCGGTGGCCAGGTGCGACCACAGCGCCGCCAGCAGGAGCAGGGCGAGGGCGTGGATGAAGTGATACTGGACGCCGGTCTGCCAGGTGGCCAGCGCGCGCTCGGACAGTCGTTCCTGCAGGGCGTGCGCGCCAAAAGCACCGAGTACCACTGCGACGGCGGCGAGCAGCGCCGCGATCACGACCAGCGCGCGGATCATCGGCTCGGTTTCCGTACCTGGCATTAGTGTTTCCCCTAGGCTAGGCGTCGTCGCCCATCTCGTTGTCGACGTCCTGCCCGGCGACCCAGCCCTGTTCGCGGGCCCGTTCGATGGCGGCATCGTGGATGCGCGTGTGGCGCTCGCGAATCTCGGGTGGAAGGTTGGTAATGCGCAGGTCGTACTTGTCCCACTCCGCGTTAACCTGGTCGTGAAGCTGCTGGATGCGGCCTACATCCCAGCCCTCGCAGGTCTCGGTCTCGGGCAGAAAGCCGAATACCCAGGCATCGCGGATAATATTGCCGATCGGCGTCATGCCGCCGTACAAGTCGTTGTGGATGCCGACATAGTGGCGGCTTCCAGAGCGTCTGGCCGTGTTCATGCGCGTAGTGTAGAGGCACGGCGGCCGGGCGCAAAGCACATTTCGTATACAGCGGAGAACAAACATGCATCCCGCGGGCGACAGCCTGAACCGAATGCGTCTGCGCGTCCTCATGAAGCTGATGGTGCTCGGCGCCGCGATCGTGTTCGTCGGCATTCTGGGGAGCTACGCGCTGTCCATGCTGGGGGGTGGCGAGACCGAACGTCGGATCGTGGAGCTGGATGCGATTGCCCCTGGCGAGCTCAAGCGGCTGAACTGGGAGGGTCGGCGCATCCTCGTGTTGCACCGAGATTCGGCCCTTCAGCAGGCGCTGGGCGAGGACGAGGAGTTGGTGGATCCACGTGCCCGGCGGGGCCAGCAGCCGGATGGACTGGAACTGCCGCTGCGCAGTCTGAGACCGGAGTGGCTGGTTGTCATTGGCGAGAGCACCGATCTCGGCTGTGAGCTGGATCTGGTGCACCCGGACGAGGCGGAGGACTGGTCCGGTGGGTTCGTCGATCGCTGCCGTGGGGGGCGTTATGACGCCGCCGGGCGGGTGTATGACGGGCAGGACGCCCGGCGAAACCTGCCGATTCCTGAGTACCGCTTCTCCCGAGACGACCGGCTGATCCTGGGTGGTCCGTAATCGGTGAGGTGGGGGTGGGCCCGCGGGCCGGATTCAGGCGTGCGCGGCGGGTGCGTAGACGTCGAAACGCACGCTCTTGCCCCTGACGCTGCCCTGGGGCGTGTCGGGACCCAGGGCGGGGGCATGCAGGGGCCGCTTCACGACGACCCGCCGCGTGGCTGCCTCGCGTAGCCGCTGCAGCGTCTTTTCCGGGTCGGGGTCCGGGTCACCTTCCATCAGGGCCTGGGTCAGCTGCATGTCCTTCTTGACCGCGGCGCGCTTGGCCCGCTCCGGAAACATGGGATCGAACACGGCGGCGACGGGCGGCGTGCTCAGGCTCGCCGGCGTGGCCAGGCCCGCGTGTAGCGTTATGCGCTCGACGATCGAGGCCAGCGCCTCGTCATGGGCGGCGCGCTGCAGGGCATCCGCCAGCAGCAGGTAGACAACCGGTTGGCGTTCCCAGGCATCCACGCGGAAGCCGTGCGCGGCCAGCAGCAGCGTATCGCGCCCCAGGCCGGCGGTGGCGTCCACCACATGGCTGTCCCGCGGGATATTGCCCATGGCCCGGATCAGGCCCTCTCGCTGATGCCCGCTATGGGCCAGGCGATACCCCTGACGGCCGTTGGCAAAGTCCAGATGTAGACGCAGTTCGCGCCGACCTTCCTCGCGGGTCAGCGACAGTCCGTCCGCGCCGACCTCCAGTACCAGGGGCGCCTCGCCCAGATGCCGATATCCGTGGGCTTGCAAGTAGTGCTCGACCTCCCGGGCTCGGGGCTCCTGCCCCGGTTCTGCGCGGACTTGAAGGGTCACGGTCAGTAGTGCGGCGGAGGCGGCTCGTTGCCGTCTCCGGGGCCGCCGCCCTGGTCCTCGAGTTCCCGCAGCCGGTCGCGGAGCCACTGGAGCTGGCGGCGCAGCTCCTGGTTGTCCTGCTGGAGCTCATGCTGGACGCGAGCCTGCTCTTCCTGGGTGTACTCCTGATGGGCCAGGCGAACCTCCAGCGCCTCGATCCGTGCGATCAGTTCGCGGTCGGTGCGGGATGGATCAGCTGACGACATGCCGGGGCTGTCCCTTGGCGAAAGAGCGGATGTTGGTCGCAGTCTCCTCGATCACGCGCTGGCGGGCACTGCGGGCTGCCCAGGCGGTATGCGGCGTCAGCACGAGGTTCGGGATTTCCGCTGCCAGCAGGGGGTGGTCCGCTGGCGGGGGTTCGGGCTCCAGGACGTCGATGCCGGCACCGCCCAGGCTTCCGGCCCGAAGATGGCGTGCGAGGGCCTCGGGGTCGACCAGGCCACCGCGCGCGGTATTGAGCAGGATCGCCCCCGGACGCATGCGCCGCAGCGCGTCATCGTCGATCAGGTGGCGGGTTTCGGGGGACAACGGGCAATGCAGGCTGACCACGTCGCTGGTCGCAAGGAGCTCCGGCAGCGGGACTCGATCCTCGTCATCCCCGGGCGAGGGCGCCGCTTTTCGCAGGGTCGCGGCCACCCGAACCTGCATGCCGAAGGCTCGGGCCACGCGCGCCGTGGCCTGACCCAGTACGCCATAGCCGATGATGCCCAGGCGCATGCCTGCCAGGGTCCGGATCGGATGATCCAGCAGGCAGAACTGTTCGGAGGCACTCCAGTGGCCGGCGCGGACATCGGCGCGATAGTCGTCCAGCCGCGTGACCAGCGTCAGCAGTAGGGCAAATACATGCTGCACGACGGAGTCCGTTGCGTAGTCGCGCGCGTTGCTGACGGTGATGCCTAGCCGGTTTGCGGCGGCAACATCGATATTGTTGGTGCCGGTGGCCGCCGCGCAGATCAGCTTCAGCTTGGTGGCCGAGGCGAGCAGTGTTTCGTCGAGTACGACCTTGTTCGTGACCACGACATCGGCATTCGCGATGCGAGCGGCGATATCCCCGGGTTCCGTACGCGGGTGCAGATCCCAATCGGGCAGGGCCTCGCGCAGGGGGGCGAGGTCCAGGTCGTCACGATCCACCGTGGACAGGTCGAGAAATACCCCGTGTCGCAGTCCAGTCATGGCGGTACCAAGGAAAAGGGCCCCGCATCGCGGGGCCCGAATCGCTTGCCTGTCAGCCGCTGCTGTTAGTTGTCGCCCATGAAGGCGTGGAACAGGTTCAGCAGGTGGAGGAACATCACGTAGAGGTTCGCGTACAGCGAGACCGTCATCATGATGTAGTTGGCCTCCGGGTCGTGAATCATGCGGCTGGTGTCGAACAGGATCGCCGCCGACAGCAGAAGTACCACGGCCGCCGAGATGGTCAGCGACAGCGCCGGGATCGCCAGGAAGAGGTTGGCGACAATCGCCAGCAGGGCGACGATCAGGCCGACCACCAGGAAGCCACCCAGGAAGCTGAAGTCCTTCTTGGTGGCCAGGGCATAGCCGGACAGCGCGACAAAGGCGACCGCCGTGGCGGTAAAGGCATTGCCGACGATCTGCGGCCCGTTGGGCAGGCCCAGGTACATGCTCAGGATGGGGCCGAGGAAGAAGCCCAGCACGCCGGTGAAGGCGAAGGTCAGCACCAGTCCGAGCGCGGAATTGCGCGCGGCATGGATGGCAAACGGCCCGCCAATCAGCACCGCCAGCAGGACCAGCCAGTGAACCGCCGGGGCGCCCACGGCCATCGCTACGAAGGCCATCACTGCGCTGAATGCCAGCGTCACCGACAGCAGCATGTAGGTCTGGCGGATGACCTTGTTGGTCGAGATGGTCTCGCTGATGGAGCCAGTGCTAGACGGGTTGCGACTCGAGCGAACGATCTGGTCTCGGGACACGGGTCAACTCCTCATTGGGTTCGTAACCTGCTCAGTGTAGCGACTGACGCCGGTGGTTGCAGCCCTTTCCGCCGTCCGTGGCGGGGGCTTCCGGCATCACTTGATCGGTTCCCCCACGCGCTCGGAGATCTCCTTCACCGCGTGGTCTGTGGACTTGAAGATGTTGTCCTTGCCGATGATGTCCTCGAGCCCGGTGCGCTGCATGACCTCCAGGACCTGCGCCTTCACGCCGGCGAAGACCAGGGTGATGCCGCGCGCCTTCAGGCGGTGGACCAGCTGGTGGATGACTTCTTCGCCGGAGGCGTCGATCTCGTTGATGCCCTTGCCGACCACGATCAGATACTTGGCCTGCGGGTGGCGCGCCAGCAGATCCAACACCGCATCCTCGAAGTAGGGGACGTTGGCGAAGTACAGCGAGCCGTCGAAGCGCATCAGGCCAACCTTTTCGTTGGTCTCCAGGCCGTAGCGCTGGGCCTCGCGCAGGGTCCCGTCCTCAAAGCGGGCCAGTTCGGACACGCGTGGCTGCATGGTGCGATACAGGTACAGCACGATGGCCAGTCCGGCGCCTATCAGGATGCCGTAGTCCAGGTTCGGGGCCATCGCCAGTGTGGCGACAAAAGTCACGACCGCTGCAGTACCGTCATGCTTGTTGGCCACCCAGGCATGCTTGATTGCCTTGAAGTTAATCAGTCCGACCACGGCCATCATGATGATGGCTGCCAGCACTGATTGTGGCAGGTGGTAGATCAGCGGCGTCAGGAAGAGCAAAGCGATGCCGATGATTACGGCCGTGAAAACCGAGGCCAGGCCGGTTCTCGCACCGGAATTCAGGTTCACCGCCGAACGTGAGAACGACCCACTAACGGGGTAGCCCTGGGTAAAGCCGCCAGCGATGTTGGCCATGCCCTGGGCCATCAGCTCCTTGCTGGGATCCAGGCGCTGTCCGGTGCGCGCGGCCATCGCCTTCGCGATCGCGATGGCTTCGGTGAATCCGACTAGCGCGATAACGAACGCGGTGGTCAGCAGCGTGGTGATGGTGCCGAAGCTGATCTCCGGCGCCGAGATCGAGGGCAGGCCCTGGGGCACGTTGCCGACGACCGCACCGCCGCCATTCAGGGTCACGTCATTGCCGTCCACTCGCTCGATTCGCCAGGCGGTGCGCTCGGCACGCTCGCGTTCGGCGTCCGTCAGGTGGTCATCGGCGACAAAGCGCTCGGGTTCGTCGTCGGTCGCCGGGAGGCGTCGCAATGTAATACCGCGCAGTTCTTCGCGCAGTGGGGCCAGTTCGGCGCGCAGCTCGTCGCGCGCCAGTCGCACCTGTTCCTGCTGGAAGCGCAGGGCCGGCGCATCGCCGCGAGCGGCCTCCTCAATCTCCACTTCCAGTTGGCGTATACGCTCCTCGAGTTCCGCTCTCTCGGTCCGCTTGT
The DNA here is from genome assembly GCF_000381245.1 of Thioalkalivibrio sp. ALD1. Classification (NCBI taxonomy): domain Bacteria; kingdom Pseudomonadati; phylum Pseudomonadota; class Gammaproteobacteria; order Chromatiales; family Ectothiorhodospiraceae; genus Thioalkalivibrio; species Thioalkalivibrio sp. ALD1. Next base: position 207,913 of record NZ_KB906244.1, read on the forward strand.
CCTCGACCTGCTGCGCGAGTTCGACGATCTCGTTCGGAGCGATCTGGTCCAGCGTGGAGTCGGCCTTGCGTTCGTAGCCGATCAGCCAGGAGATCAGGATGGTCACGATGACAGCGACCAGCACCCCGGGAATCTTGGGCGCGACGCGCTTCATCCCCACCATCACTGCGATGGCGCCCAGTCCAAACGCGAGGGTAGGCCAATGGGTGTTGCCCAACTCGAGCACGACACCCCACAGGCCCAGCAGGAAGTGGCCCGACGTGTCGATCGGTACGCCCAGCAACTTGTTGAGCTGAGACAGGCCGATGATGATCGCCGCGGCGTTGGTGAAGCCGACGATCACGGGGTGAGAGATGAAACTGACCAGCGCGCCCAGCTTGAAAAGGCCCATGACCAGCTGGATCACGCCCACGATCAGGGCCAGCGCGATCGCCAGCATGATGAACTCGGAAGAGCCCTCGGCCGCGAGAGGCACCAGGGCAGATGCGGTGAGCAGCGACACCACTGCGACCGGGCCGGTCGCGAGCTGATTCGAAGACCCCCATAGCGCCGCGACCATGACCGGCAGCAGCGAGGCATAAAGGCCATAGACCGGCGGGAGGCCGGCAAGCTGGGCATAGGCCATGGACTGGGGAATCAGCACCAGTGCCACGGAGATCCCCGCGATCAGATCCGCGTTGAGCGTTTGTTTGGTCGGACGCCAGCTCAAGAACGGAAAGATGCGCAGGAGGATCGGGTTCATTGCGGTACTCGCTTGGCCTGTTCGTGACGTAGACGACGGCGCGTCGAGCGATCCCGCATGCCCGGCGTACCCGGGCCGTGTGGCTGCCAGGGCCGTCGTCACGCTTTTGGCAGCCATCTCTGGCCCGGGCTCAGGCCGGGCGCAGTCGGGGGAAGGGGCGATTATAGAGCGCCGCCTTATTTTCTTCTATCAAAGACATTCAATACGAAACATAGCCTACAGGAAATGCATTTGTGGCTCGTGCGGACGCAGGATCCATGTAAAAACGCCCCGGTCACCAGCGGCGATCGGGGCGCAGTAGCGTCAGGTGTAGGTGTGACTTACTGCGGGGGTGCCATGCCCGGGCTGCCACCCTGCTGCATTTCCTGCTGCAGGCTCTCCAGACGCGCGATGATGTCATCGATCTCCGGATTCTCTTCGCGCATCGCGGCCATGAGGTCTTCGCGCAGCGATTCCTGGGCGGAGATGATCTCCTCGTCCTGCGCGACGGCCTGCTGGGCCTCCTGCAGGTTCATCTGCGCCTGCTGGACGTCTTCGGACTGGATTACCTGCTGGCGTTCCTCGGCGCTCAGATCCGGGTCGCGCAGGCGTTCTTCGGCACCTTCCAGGGTTTCGAGATCCTGACGCGGCTGATAGCCAGCCTGTTCCATCTTGTCGAGGACCAGGTTTTCAAGCTCTTCGCCCTTTTGCTCCAGATCGGGGTTGTTTTCGATTGCCTGCTGCTGCGTCTCGGCCAGGGTCTGCTGCAGCTGCTGCATTTCCATTTGCGGATTGGCGCCGCCTTCCTGCTGCCCCTGCTGGCCCATGCCTTGCTGACCCATGCCCTGGGCCATGACCAGCGGGCTGGCCAGCGCGAGCGCGGCGGCGGCAATCAAACCGGCGAGAGGCCGGAAACGGTTCGTCATGATCATTCTCCTCGTGAAATTACGGTGGGAAGCTTAATGAGTGGCAACTTAACAACAGCTTAACAGGCGCAAGCCGAGGTTTCCGGGGCAGCCCGGTTTTCGTTGCAGGCTTCTCGTTTTCTGTGTTGCTCAGGCCCCCGGGGTGCGAAAGAGTGCGATGTCGTTAGTCGGTAAATGAATCTGCCAACCCAGATGTGCGGCGATCCAGCGCAGGGTGGCGGGCCCGTAGAAGGCCACATGGGTTGGGTCACGGCGGTAATGCCAGCGATGGAAAATGCACGCGGGGGGTGGCCAGCCGGTCATGATCGCAATCGTGCCACCGGAGCGTAGCAGGTTGGCCATCGTGTCCAGCGTGGCAAGCGGGCTGTGCAGATGTTCCAGCACCTCGGTGCAGGTGACGAGATCGAAATGGTCGCCGGGAGCAGGTCGCTCGGGGTCGAACACCGGATCGTATGCCTGCATGGCATAGCCACGCGTGCGCAGCATATCCGCCAGAACCGGATGGGGGCCACAGCCCCAGTCCAGGCCCTGCGCTGGCGGTGGGCAGTGCGCCTCCAGCGGCGACAGCAGGCGGCCCAGGAAATGCCGATATCCAGCGTCATCCGGCCGGTTCTCGTGGGTCTGGTAGTACTCGCGCTCGACTTCGGGTGTAGGCCAGCGCGAACGCTCCAGGACAATCAGGGAGCAATGGCGACAGCGCTGGTAATCCCCGGGCGAGGGGTCACGCACTCCACGGCTGAAAAACGGGCGCAGAGGGCTGGCGCACAACGGACAGCGGGCCATGCGTCAGTGTCTCCCTAGCGGCGCAGGAAGCGGAACCAGGACGCGATGTTCAGCAGGCTCATCAGGGACTGGGCGAGATAGGTATAGGCCGCGGCCTTCAGGATCCGCTGGGCGTGGGGATAGTCCGGGGGGTGAAGGTAATTGCCCCGGCGGAGCATCGGCAGGGCGCGGCGAAAGCTCGCGTCGAACTCGGTGGGCAGGGTGACGAAGTGCACCAGGGCGGCGAGCCCCATCGACAGGATCCCGGCCAGAAAGAACAGGATGCCCGGTGCCGGATGTCTGGCGATCAGAGTGATCACGGGTATCGCGACCATTAGCCAGGCCCCGATTTGCTGGCCGTAGCGCGACAGGCATACAAGGTTGCTGCGCATGCGCAGGGGCGGGTAGTCCTGAGCATGCTGGATCGCATGCCCCACTTCGTGCGCGGCCACGGTGATCGCGGTGAGCGAGCGGCCACCGTGGTTGTCCTCCGACAGCCGTACCGCGCGATCAAAGGGGTCGTAGTGGTCGCCGTCGCGGGTGGATTCGACACGCACGTCTTGCAGGCCATGGCGATCCAGCAGGTCACGCGCCAGTTCGGCCCCGGTGCCGTTGTAACGGTCCTCCGGCTGGCTGTACTTCTTCATTGTCTGGCGTACCCACCAGCTCGGGGCCCAGGCCAGGAGCAGCACGAGCGGTGCGAGCAGAATCAGCAGTCGCATGCCTTCATCATGGCGCGACTTCCACTTCGGGGGAAGTCGTCCGCATAAATCCGTACACCGGTCCTTTCTCGCTCAGTCTTCGGCCTCGTCGTAATCGCCCTTGTGCTTCGGATTGGGACGGGCCCGCTGGTCCTTCGAGTAGTCGCGACCGTCTTCGGTGTCCTCGCCCGTTTCCTGCGTGAGGCGCAGATGCGCGGGCGGGGCCGTCCCGTCCTTTTCCTGACCGAAGTAGACGGTCTGATGGGGGAACGGGATCTCGATGCCGGCCGCGTCGAAGTGCTTCTTGACGAGGCGGTTGTATGCACGACCCAGGCCGAACTGGGTTCCGGGCAGCGTCTTGATGCGGATGCGCACGTTGACGGAGCTGTCCGCCAGCGCGGTAACCCCGTGCACTTCCATCTCGTCGAGGATGTTCGGACCCTGATCCGGATCTTCCTTGAGCTCCTCGAAGGCCTCGCGCAGACGCACGATGACCTCGTCGATGTCCTCGCGATAAGCGACGCCGTACTCGCCGACGTGGTAGGCGTACTCGCGCATGTAGTTGGAAACGGCATCCACCGACGAGAACGGAATCAGGTGATAGGTGCCGGACAGGTCGCGCAGGCCCATGGAACGGATTGTGAGCTTCTCGACCACCCCGGTCATGCCGGCCACCGTGACCACGTCCCCGGTGTTGATGGCCTTTTCCAGCTGGATAAATATCCCCGTAATGATGTCCTGCACCAGTTTCTGTGCACCAAAACCAACAGCGAGGCCAAGGACGCCGGCACCGGCCAGTAGTGGCCCGATATTCACGCCGATCTCCGCCAGCACGATCATGGTGGTCATCACGGCCAGTACGATGGCGACTGCGTTGCGGAACAGGGTCAGCAGGGTCTTCTCGCGCGCGCCGGGCTCGCCCTCGCCGGTAGCCGGGCTCAGGCGGTGCTCGATCCAGCTGGCGAATACGAGCCAGATGGCCAGGGCGGCGATCAGAATCAGGGCGACCGAGATGGCGGTTCCGAGGACGTACATGCCCGCATCGGAGGCGATCCAGGCGCCAAGATTGAACGCGCCCCAGGCATCCAGGATGACCGCCAGCACGATGAGCAGGATCACCAGGCGCATTGTCTTGAGGGCCATCGGAATGTAGGAGTTCAGGCGTGCCTCGAGCATCGGGAACTTGACCCGCGTCTCGTCCGGGACCCGGATCTCGCGGCCAATGATCTGGCTGAGCACGTTGGCGACAAAGACGCCGATGAAGATGGCCAGTAGCGTCTGTCCGGTGGCCTTGGCCATGAAGGGAAGGGCATCTTCCGGACGGGTAATGCTGACGATCGCCAGGGTCAGGAAGTAGACCAGCGCGATCCAGTGCCAGGCGTTCGCCAGGAAGGTCAGCGTCATGCGCGTGAAGGCGAACCCGGCGCGGTTGGCGACCAGGATCAGGCGATCATGCACGCGCTGGCGGTTCTGCAGGATGATGACGGCCGCGTAGAGGAAGGCCGTCAGCATGACCAGCAGCCCCAGCGAACGGCCAGCCTCGCTGGAGAGGTGATTGTTGGTCAACGGGACCAGCAAGAGCAGGCCGTAACCGATGTAGGTCACCAGGCGCGCCAGCCAGGCATTCCAGTAAGCGGCCTCGTCGCCGGCCATCGGCAGCAGCCGCAGGCCGTGGTAGCGCGTCGCGAAAATCAGGCGCAGCGCGGCTTTGGTCACCTCGATCAGCAGGAAGGCATTGAGGAACAGCGAATGCCGCATAAGCATCTCGCCGGATTCCCCGAGCACAAAGAGTGCGAGCCCATAGCCCGCCACCCAGGCCAGGAGAACGATCAGAAAGTCGATCAGTGCCGCCAGGAGGACGGCGGGAAGCGCCCGTAGCAGGTGATACTGTCTCGCTGAGTGGATCACCCAGCGGTCCAGGGCGGCGAACATCGGGCTGCCAAGGCGCCGCAGGATCAGGAAGGCGGCGACCGTCAGCACGATCAGGATTGCCAGGTCCAGCATCCCGGCGCCAAACACCACCGGATCGATCGTGCGCATCTGTTCGCCAATGTCCGCGGCGATTTCGTTCAGCGCCCGAATCTCCTGCACCGTGCCTTCTGCGAGCGATTGCGTAATCTGGGCAATCTGGCGCGGGATCGACATCGGCTCGTCGGTGTTGACGGCCTCATCGTCCGCGGCGGCTTCTTCGTCCTCTGGCCGTTCGGCGCGCAGTGTTTCGAGCAGTCGTTCGCGAGCTTCCTCGTTTTCCAGTGCCTCGATCAGTGCGTCGTGCAGCTCGCGCCCGTCGCCGTCCTGGGCTTGAGCACCCACAGGCAGCAACAGTGACAGTGTGAACAGGGCGAGGAGAACAAAGGGGAAGCGCAAGAAGCGGCTCGGGGACACGGGCGGACCTCGGGTTTGGACGGGGTTCGCGGGTCGCGCGGAAGAGCAAAATGCGAGCATCCATGCGACAGCGGAGGAGGCCAGTCTAGGGAAACACTGATCAATGTGCACGCTCGCGCTCGAGTCGCTCTCGCGTGCGAACAAGGTGCGGTGACGGCCGTGGAGTCAGTCTGCATAAGGGAGTTGCAACGCCGTGTGCGCGCCCGTTCCTGACAACAACGGGTGACCGCTCCGGGACTATTCCAGCAGCATGGGGTCCAGCCAGGCGATGCCCAGCTGGGTCATCTGGCGCTCGATCCACGCGATGCGCTGGGTAAGGCGTGGACCCGGGTTGACCGGGTTGTAACTGCCCGGGCTGGGGAGGATGGCGGCCAGACGGGCGGCCTGGTTCCGATTCAGTTCGCGCGCCGGTATGCCAAAGTAGTGCTGGGCTGCATTTTCGATCCCGTAGATGCCGGGGCCCCATTCCGCCAGGTTCAGGTAGACCTCAAGGATACGTCGCTTGGGCCAGACGGTTTCCATGCCCGCCGTGAGTCCGGCCTCGAGTGTCTTGCGGATCCAGGAACGCTCGTGCCACAGGAAGAGGTTCTTGGCGGTTTGCTGGCTTATGGTGCTGGCCCCGCGCAGGCGCTGGCCGTGCAGCATGTGGTCATCCACTGCCTGGCGCACCGAGCCCCAGTCGAAGCCGCGATGCACGGGGAAGTGCTGGTCCTCCGCCGCGATAACGGCCAGCATCAGGTGGCGTGGCAGATCATCCAGCCGCTGCCATTCCGGACGCAGCCGCGAGGCGGTCTGCCAGTCCGTAGCGACGACCATCGCCATGCCGTAGGGCGGGTTGACCTTGGCAAACAGTACAATCAGCCCGAGCGCGAACGTCACCACGAGCGCAAGTGTGCCGGCCAGCAGCCAGGCCAGCGTGCGTATCAGGCGAGCAATCGGTCCGCGCCGTCGGCGGGCCATCAGGTACTCCCTGGATGTGAGCGGCGAGCGGAACTCATGGAAAAAGGATACCTCGACTCGTGCGTCGACCGAGCGCTGTCGGAGGGGCGTTGTGGCAATATTCCATCATCTCGGCCGGATGAGGAATCTCGTCACCGGGTGAACTGTTTCCATCGTACGTGGCCCAAGTTTTCAAACCGGTCTGTGGCCGGGTGGCTCCATCCCATTCACGCGAATCAGAAGGAGAGACCCATGGACGTGATGCCCTATCGGTATACCACCCCCAGTGGCGAGGCCGTTTCCTTCGAGTTCCGCTTGCACCCCGAGACCGGATCGGCCGTCCGTGTCCAGCAGTTGCTGGATCGGCTGGTCGACACCCTCGATCACGAGATCGGATTGCTGGGCGATACCTGCAACGGTGATGTACTGCAGGCGTTGGCGATGGCGCTCGCCGTACGGACCGACATGATCCCCGCACACCCGGAAATGACGCACGACCTGGCACGGGACGTCGTCGAGCGTGCACTGGGGTCGCTGCAGGCCGAATATCAGTACATGGGCCCGGTGGGCCATGCGTGACCGCCTGTCTGGCGACCGGCGTCCAGTTGTCTTTTTTGATGGCGGCTGTCCACTTTGCCGGCGCGAGATCGGCCACTATCAGCGGCTGGATCCGGTCGGTCGCCTGGACTGGAAGGACATTCATGCCGACCCGGGGCCACTGGAGCCATGGGGAATCGGCTGGGATGTGGCGATGCGGCGTATGCATGTGGTTGATGCCCAAGGGCGTATCCACAGCGGCGCTTGGGCGTTTGTAGTCGTCTGGCGGCATCTGCCGTATTACCGCGCACTGGGGGAGGCGCTGTACCGAGTGCCGGCTGTCGTGTGCCTGATGGACCGGGTGTATGACTGGATTGCCGTGCGACGCTGGCGATCGCGCTGCAGCGATGGGGCCTGTCGCTCGGATTAGGGAAACACTGGTGGTTGCTGGTGGGTCAGGTGACTGACTGTTTCGGCGTCTGCTGGCGCCGCGTTACTTGAGGAAACCGGAGCCGTGAAACAGCTGCTGGTGGGGCTCGCTTTCGCAATGGGTATAGTGCTGGGTGCGCCGGGCTGGGCGGATGACCTGGACACAGAGCGGGCAATTGTGGGCCAGTTGCAGGAGCCCCATCGGATCCTGCTCATGCGCCATGCGGCGGCGCCGGGTATCGGCGATCCCCCGGACTTCGATCTTGCAGACTGCGACACACAACGGAATCTCTCCGAGGCGGGCCGGGAACAGGCGCGCGGGCTTGGCGAGCGCCTGCGCGCCGCCGGGCTGGAAGAGATCCGTGTTTTCGCGGGTCCCTGGTGCCGCAATGCCGACACGGCCCGGCTTCTGGGGTACGGTGAACCGGAAATTCTGGATGCGCTGGGCTCGATCATTTCGTACCAATGAACTCGATCGGGAAGCCGCATGCGTGCCTGGCATCAGCATCTTGCGGAAGAATTCGCGCGCGCCGCGGGCCCGGCGGTGTATGTCACGCACCGTGCGAATATCATGGAGTTGTCCGGTCGCAACATTGGCGCGGGCGACATGGTGGTGGTGGAGATCGATGCCGAGGGTGGAGCCCGGCCTGTCGCCGACTGAGAAGGCGGACGCCGACACCCGGACGCCTACATGTATGGCCCGATGATGCGCGCGATCCAGCCGTAGATGCGGTACTTCCAGGGCCGGTTTTCCCAGGCCTCGATCGTCATGCGCTCGGCCTCGGCCTTGTCTTCCTCGATCAGTGCCCGGATGGAGCGGGCAAAGTCTTCGTCATAGACGTTGAGATTGGTTTCGTCGTTCAGGCGGAACGAGCGGTTGTGCAGATTGGCGGAGCCGATGGTGGCCCAGCGGTCATCCACGCTCATCAGCTTGGAGTGGTACATCCGCGGGTGGTATTCGTACAGCTCCACACCGGCTTCGAGTATCGGACGCCAGCGATTGACCGACGCGTGGCGCACGAAGCCGAAGGTCATGGTGTCGCCCGGCATCAACACGCGGATCCGGACACCGCGTTCGGCGGCCTCGGTCAGGGCATCGAGAAAGTCTGGATCGGGATAGAAATACGCCGTTCCAATCGTTACCTGGTCTTCGGCTGCGGCCAGGGCGTGCAGGAACATCTTGCGAATGCGATGGCGCCCCTCGCGAGGGGCGCTGACTACGACCTGCGCATCCAGATCACCTTCCTCCTCGAGTTCCGGGTAATAGGCATTGCCCAGCAGCAATTCGCCCATGGCATCCAGCCAGGTCTCCATGAAGGCCGCTTGCAGGTTGCCCACCACGGGCCCGCTAATGCGGAAATGGTTGTCGCGGTAGGGTTCGTGGTCCTCGTCGGGTACCCAGGAATCCGCTACGTTGGCGCCCCCGACGAATCCCGTGTGGCCGTCCACGACCAGGATCTTTCGGTGCGTGCGGTGGTTGAACCGCGACATCTCGTACCAAGACGGTTTGCGCCAGCGCACGACCTCCGCGCCGGCATCGGTCATGCGGTCGAACTTCTCCTGGGCGGCCGCCACGGAGCCGATGTAATCGATGACCACGTGCACCTTCACCCCACGCTCGGCGGCGCGCGCAAAGGCCTCAGCGAAGCGGGCGGCCTGATAACCCCAAAATTCGTATACCTCGAACGTAACCGTGTGTTCGGCGTTCTCGATCGCCTCGATCTTGGCGTCATAGATGGCCTCTCCGTCGCGCAGCAGCTCCAGACTGTTGCCGGAGACGATCGGCTGTTGCAGCGTGAGCCCCATTCCGCGGCGAAACGCACTGTCCGAGGTGCCGTAGTCGATGGCCACCGGGACCTTCACCCGGTCGGGTTTCGGGAGGAGGTTGAAGAGGGCAACGTTTGCCAGCACGAAGGCGAGCGCGAGGCCCAGGAGGATGCCGACAGGGATGCCGATGACGCGGCGGCGCATGGAGGGCCTCTTGTATCGAACCCGCTGCAAGGAAACGGGGGGATTGGGTGGCCGGTATCGCACCAGCATCGTTCAGTGTACACAATGCACAGTGAACCACCCTGGACGAATGTCATGAATCCGTTTTTGGAAGCCGCACTGGACGAAGCGCGAACCGGTTGGGACGAAGGGGGTATCCCCATCGGCTCGGTGATCGAGCACGCGGGACAGATTGTCGGGCGGGGGCATAACCGGCGGGTGCAAAATGGCAGTGCCATCCTGCATGCCGAGATGGATGCCCTGGAGAACGCCGGGCGGCAACCTGCAAGCGTTTACCGCGAGTGCACCCTCTACACGACGCTCTCGCCCTGCGCGATGTGCAGCGGGGCGATCGTGTTGTACGGCATCCCGCGTGTGGTGGTCGGCGAGAACGCCACCTTCATGGGAGAGGAGGACTGGCTGCGCTCGCGCGGCGTGCAGGTCGATGTGCTGCAGGACGCCGCCTGCCAGGAGCTGATGGCCGCCTTCATTGAACGCCACCCGGATCTCTGGCACGAGGACATCGGTTGCGAATAGCCCCGTTATGACCGGAACGCACTTTCTGGCGGGCGGATCGTGCTTGCCACCCGGCTCCTGTAGCAGCACAGGCCCGATGACCGAGAAATGCCTCATGGTGCGTTGCGCGCCCAGGTCGGGTGTTCTGGCATGGTTGCTGCTTTGGTGCCGGGTGCAATGCAGACCAGGAGTACCCCATGATCGATGGCATCGGAATGAACCAGGCGGCCCTGGCACGACCGACCCATTCGGCGCAAAACCTGAACAATGCCGGGCAGGCCGGCAACCAGGCACCACAGGCCGGACAGGCGGCCCACGCACAGCCCGCCCAGCCGGCCCAGGCCCAGCAGGCACAGACCGCCACGCAAGCGCAGTCGAACGGTCAAATCAACGGGCAGGGCGCGGGCGTCTCGACTTCTCCACATGTCGCCCAGCCGGCGTCCACCACGCAGGCCCCCTCGGCATACGAGGCGGCATTCTCGCCCCAGGGCGTGAACGCGACTCCGCCGACGCAGGCCACCGCAATGCCGCTGGCCGGCGGTCAGGTCAACGGGGCCCCGCAGGCCGACGATGCCTCCCGGATGGACGCCGTTCCGGACGACGAAGTGGACATGGGCCAGACCTTCATGCCCGACGGCTCGGTGCAGTCCAACTCCAACGAGAACCTCGGATCGCACTTTGACCTGCAGGCGTGACTCTAGGGAGACGCTGATTTAATCGCACGTCCGCGTTGGTGCCCCCTGTTTTCCGAGACAAGGCGCGTCGTGCAGCGGGTAGTGGTTCTACCCGCAAGCGGCGCAACGCAGGATCGGGGAACAGGGGGC